>CAZYQF010000038.1:4443-13638 GCA_964650165.1 uncultured Lentisphaeraceae bacterium | reverse complement strand
GCAACGAGGGCATCGACCGCACCCACAACCCCGAGTTCACGGTGTGCGAGATCTACGAGGCCTACGGCGACCGCACGTCGATGGAGGCGATCATGGAAGGGCTCCTTCCGCACCTCTGCGACACCGTCATCGGCCAGCGCGTGATCGAGTACGGGGAGAAGAAGATTCCAATCGACTTCACGCCGCCGTACCGCCGCGTCGCGTATCGCGATCTCGTCAAGGAGCTCATGGGCGACGACTGGTTCGACCTCGACTTCCCGACGCAGCTCGCGAAGGCCAAGGCGAAGGGCAAGGAGACGGAGACCAATCTCGAGCTCGACGGCGTCACGACCGAGCTCATGCTCACGCACGAGGTCTACGACAAGCTCATCGAGAAGAATCTCATGCAGCCGACTTTCGTCTGCCGCATTCCGCGTCCGTTCGTCCCGCTCGCCAAGGCGTGCAAGGACGATCCGTCGCTCGTGGACGTCTTCGAGTTCGTCGTCGCCGGACGCGAGCTCTGTCCGGGCTACTCCGAGCAGAACGATCCCCTCGAGCAGCGCCAGGCGCTCGCGAACCAGGCGGGCGAAGATGCCGAGAAGATCGACGAGGACTTCATCTCCGCGCTCGAGTGCGGCATGCCGCCCACGGGCGGACTCGGCTTCGGCGTCGACCGCCTCGTGATGTTCCTCACGGGCACTGACTCGATTCGCGACGTCGTTCTCTTCCCGCAGCTGAAGCGCGCATAAGTTTTCTCTTCTCTCTCCACTTTTGATATAATCTCCGTCAATGGGCGGAAGCTGGAGAGATTCTCTCGTTCCCGGAAGCGTCCTCGGCGACTTGCGGGTGGAGAGGCGGCTCGGTTCGGGCGGCATGGGCGAGGTATTCCTCGCCTCACATGTCCGGACCGGCGAAATCCGCGCCGTCAAGGTTGTCAACCCCGAGATTGCCGACACGGATCCGGCGTTCTCCGACCAGTTTATCCGCGAGGCCGAGTTTCTGATGCGCACACGGCATCCGAATCTTGTTCCGGTCTTCGGCGCCGAGCGCGATTCCGCTACCGGCCTCTATTATCTTGTGATGGAATTCGAACCCGGCGGATCGCTTCGCGACCGGCTCCAGAAATCCCCCGGCGGACTCCCGTTCGACTTCTCGGTCAAGGTTTTCCGCGAGGTTCTCCAGGCGCTCGTTCAGATCGAAGAGTCCGGCATGGTTCATCGCGACGTCAAGCCCGACAACGTCCTCTTCGGGGCCGACGGAACCGCCCGTCTGGCCGATCTCGGAGCGTCGCGCTTCATGCAGGCTCCCGACGCCGCCGATGCCGCCTCGGACAAGGTCATCGGGACCCCGGCCTACATGGCCCCGGAGCAGATGATCGATTCGAGGAGGGTCGACACGAGGGCTGACCTTTACTCGCTCGGACTCGTCGTCTACGAGATGCTCGCCGGCAGCCGGCCGAATACCGGAGAAGGCGCGATGTGCTCGCTCGCCAAGGCGATCGGGGGACGCTCCTTCCCCGATGTCCGCGAGTCCCGTCCGGACGTTTCTCCCGCGCTCGCAGTCCTCGTCAACGAACTCCTGCTGCCGGACGCCGACGAACGTCCGCGGTCTGCGGCTCTGGTTCTCGAACTTTTCGAGAATCCGGACCGGATCCTGTCCGCAGAGGTTCCGGTTCCGGCCGCGCCTTCCGAGGCCGTGCCGTGGTATCGCGACCGCCGCGTACTGTATGCCGGGACTGCCATGCTGCTGGCGCTCGAGGCGCTCGGGCTGGCGCTCTTCAGGATCATGGGGAGGTGACGGACATGCTGTTTTCCAAACACCCTCGAAAGCGAATTTTCGTCGACGTCGCCTCCGTGTGCGAGCGCGGTCTCGTCCGTCCCGACAACCAGGATCATGTCCTCGTCAACCGACGCAACTGCGTCTTCTGCGTGGCGGACGGGATGGGCGGCGGCGACGGCGGCGCCGAGGCCAGCGAGATCGTCTGTTCCACGATCTCCGAGGCGGTCGCGCGGCGCACGGATTTCGCCAATCGCCTCCGTCTGGTCGACGTCGCGCTCGCGAAGGCCAATTCCAGCATTCACGATTACGCGGTCGCGCACGGCTACGCCAAGATGGCGACCACGGCCACGGTCTTGGTGCTGGACGCCGAGGAGAGCGACAACGCCGTTGTCGGAAACATCGGCGACAGCCGCATCTACCGCTTTCGTCACGACAAGCTCAAGCAGTTGTCCCGCGATCATACCATGGCGAACGAACTGATCTCCTGCACGCAGTCATCGACGGACGCGATCGTAAGGTGCTCGCTGTCCCACGTCCTGACACGGGCCGTCGGCGTCGAACCGGAGCTTGCGGTCGACTGGCGCCGGATCGAAGTCCGTCACGGGGACGCCTTCCTTCTCTGCTCTGACGGCGTCTATGACATGGTAGACGACGGCGAGCTCCGCGCCGCATTTGCCGCGGACGGCAACGCCTCGGCGATCGTCAGGAGGATCTCCGAGAAGGCAATCGCAGCGGGCGCCGAGGACAACTTCTCGATCGTGGTCGTCAAGGTCCGGAGGTCTAAGTGAACTTCGGAAAGGAGAACGTCTTCAAGAACGGCGAGCGTTTCCGCGGATACATTGTGGAACGTCTGCTTGGAAACGGCTCCCTCGGCGCCGTCTACCTCGTCCGGAACGAACTGCTTGGAACCGTTTCTGCGATGAAGGTCCTGTTTCCCGGGGTTGTCCAGGAGGATCCGGACTACGTCAAGCGCTTCATCCGCGAGGCGAAGATCGCGACGCGGATCCGCCATCCGAATCTCGTCGCCGTGCACGACTGCGGACTCGACGAGGAGCGGGGGCTCTATTATCTCGTGATGGACTACGTCTCCGGCGGCGACCTGCGACAGGCACTCGCCTTCGCGGGCCGATTCTCTCCCGAGCGCGCCGCCGAGGTCGTCCTCCAGATCGCCTCCGCTCTCGACGCGGCGCAGGAGTACCGCGTCGTCCACCGCGACATCAAGCCGGAGAACATCATGATCCAGCCGGACGGACTCGTCAAGCTGGTGGACCTCGGCATCGCCAAGGCGGACGATCTCAAGGACTCGCTGCACACCCAGGCGGACAGCGTCTTCGGGACCCCTGCCTACATCGCCCCCGAGCAGGCCGTCGACGCCGCGTCCGTGGACGTCCGCGCCGACATCTATTCGCTCGGCGTCGTGCTCTTCGAGATGATCTCCGGCAAGGTTCCGTTCGACGGACCGAACGCGCCTCAGATCCTCGTGCAGACGCTCTCGAGCGACCCGTTCCCCGACATCCGCGACATCGTCCCCGACGTGAAGCCCGGGCTTGCCGTCCTCATCCGCCGGATGTGCGTCAAGGAGTGCAATCGCCGGATTCCCACGCCGAAGGCGCTGATCGAGGAATTCGACAAGCTCGGCTACCGGCTCAAGGACCGCGGCGACGCCGCGGTCAAGTACGCCCCTGCGAGCGATTCGGCCCCGACGGTCAAGAACATCCGCGAGCTCGTTGACTCCGGGCCGGCGAAGGCGGTGAAAACGCTGTCGTTCGAGACCCAGGACGTCGAGATCAAGGACTTCGTCCACGCGCTCAAGCGCAAGAAGCGCAACCGGCGTCTGCTCCGCTGGATCGGGGCCGTCGCCGCGGCGGTCGCGGTGACGTTCGTCCTTCTCATCTGCCTTGAAACGTGAAAGGTTTTCTATGACAATGGAAGATTCGGTCCGCAAGGAATTTTTCGAGTTGCTGTCGTTCGAATCGGTCAGCGCCGACCCCGCGAAATTCAAGGATTGCCTCAACTGCGCGTCATGGCTTCGGAAATGGCTGGGGACGCTCGGCTTCGAGGGCGAGCTCCTCTATCCGAGTCAAAAGCCCGATGCGGGGGAATGTCCGCCTCCGCCAGTCCTGTTCGCGGAGCGGAAGGGCGACGAGAACGCGTCCACCGTCCTCTTTTACGCGCACTACGATGTCCAGCCGGCCGACCCGGTCGAGAAATGGACAACGCCGCCGTTCGAACCGACGCTCGTCGACGGACGCATCCGCTGCCGCGGCGCCAATGACGACAAGGGTCAGTTCTTCTCGGTGCTGTGCGGCCTGCGGGACCTGATCGCCTCCGGCGCGAAAGGCCTGCCGACGATCAAGATCATCCTTGACGGACAGGAGGAGAGCGAAAGCGTCGCCTTGACGAAGATCATTCCCGACATCCGCAAGCGTCTTGCCGCGGACGTGCTCCTCGTCGCGGACACCGCCGCGGCGGCCGACCTGCGGCCTGCGATCGTCGCGGGACTCCGCGGCGTCGGAAGCTTCACCCTGAGGCTGGTCGGACCCGACCGCGATCTTCATTCAGGCGCGTACGGCGGCATTGCGCCGAACCCCGCGCAGGGCCTGGCTGAGCTCCTCGCAAGCCTTCATCATGCGGACGGATCGATTGCCGTCACGGGCTTCCGGGACGGAATCGAGTTGCCGTCTCGCGAAGAGCTTGAGGTGGCCGAGGCCAGCGCGAAGTCCGAGCAGGCCTACGCGGACGACATGGGCTGTGCGGCGGCCGGCGGACAGGTCGGCCAGACCATCGTCCAGCGCAATTCCTTCGAACCGACGATCGAGGTGAACGGAATCCATTCCGGCTACGGCGGACCCGGCTCCAAGACGGTCATCCCCTCGGAAGCCATCGCAAAGATCTCGATGCGGCTTGTCCCCGGACAGTCCCCCCGCGGAGCATTCGCCGCGGTCCGCAAGCATCTCGAATCGCGCTGTCCGCGCGGCATGACTCTCTCCTTCGAGTCGGTCCACGCCGGCATCTCCGGATTCCGTCTTCCCCTTGGCTCGCCGGTCTTCCGCCTTGCGGCAGGAGTGCTCTCCGAGATGGACCCGCGCGGACCCGTCTTCCAGTGGGACGGCGCTTCGATTCCGATCCTGTCGGTCATCCGCGAGGCCTCGGGCGCCGCGCCCCTGATCGTCGGCTGGGGCCAGGCGGAGGACCGCATCCATTCGCCGGACGAAAGCTATTCGATCCGCCAGTTCGATCGCGGCCGCGACTGGGCGAAGCGCATTCTTTCGGAGCTTTGAGCCATGGGTGAACTCGCCAGAATCCGCATTGTCGAGGACGATTCGACCATCCGCGCGCTGCTCGAAATGGCGCTGTTGGGCGCGGACTACACCGACGTGACGTCAGCTGCCCGCGGCGACGACGGACTCAATCTCATCCTGGCCGAGAGGCCCGACCTTGTTCTTCTTGACGTGATGCTTCCCGGGCTCGACGGATTCGCAATCGCACGCAAGATCCGCACGACTCCGTCTCTCGCCGCCACCCGCATCATCATGCTCACCGCCCGGACCGCTCCCGAGGATGTCGTCCGCGGACTCGAATCCGGCGCCGACGACTATGTCACGAAGCCCTTCGACCGCAAAGTCCTCCTCGCACGGGTCAAGGCCGTCCTGAGAAGGGGGCTTCCAGTGACCGAAGGCGTTGACTTCGACGGGCTCAGTCTTGACGAGGCGAGCCGCATCGCGACTCTCAATGGAAAAAGGCTTGAGATCACGCCAGGCGAATTCGCGCTCCTCGTGCGTCTCGTCGCGCATCGCGGACGCGTCTTCGTCCGTCCGCCCGACGAGCGCACGATCGACGTCCAGGTCGCGAAGCTCCGGCAGAAGCTCGGGAACTGGGCCGACCACATCGAAACCGTCCGCGGCGTGGGATACCGCATCGCATGAGCAGCGAGCGTTTGAGCTGGTCCGGATCATTCCTCTCGATCCTGGCGTTCGTCGCGGTGTTCGTGACGTTCGGATGGGTGATTCTCGACTTTCGCGCGGATGTCGAGCGCTGGGTCCGCCGCGATCTTGCGGGCCGGGCTCAGCTTGCGGCGGAGAATCTGGCGGAGCCGCTGCGGACGCAGGACTTCCGCCGCATCGGCGAAATAGCCGGGAATCTCAAGGACCGGGACGGCATCCTGCTCACGGTCTTTTCGTCCGGCGGCGGCGTCTTCTACCGGGTTCCTTCCCGTGTTTCCGCCGATGAAATCGCGCTCCGCGAGCGTATCGCATCCGGCGAGCACGTGATCGAGCTCGCCTTCGACGACTGGATGGTGCACAGTCCGTTTTACGAGGCGCTGTTCGGGTTCGCCGCGGCGCTTCTCGTGGGCGTCTTTGGGATGTTCATCGTGTTCTCCGCGCTTTTCCGCCAGCGCGTCCGCATCCGCGAGCTCGCGCGCCTCGAGAGGTTCCGCCGCGATTTCGTTGCGGACGTCTCGCACGAAATCAAGACTCCCTTGACCGGCATTCTCGGTTCGGTCGAGATGCTCGAGGACGCCGACAGACTGTCGCCGGAGATGCGTTTGCGTCTCCTCAAGATGATCTCCGTCGAGTCGAAGCGCCTCAATGCGCTCGTTCAGCAGATCCTCAATTTGTCGCGGTTGGAGCGCGAAGGAGACGTGCTGAATCGTGAGAATGTCGACCTTTCTGATCTCGCCCGCGAGCTTGCGGCGAGGTATCCCGTCGAAATGAAGCTTCCCTCCGATCCCGTTTGCGTCTTCTGCGATTCCCAGCGGATTCTCGAAGCGCTCTCCAATCTCGTGGAGAACGCAATCCGACATTCCGGTTCCATGGAAATCGCCGTGTCTGCATCTGTCGTCGGACGCGGAGTCGAGATCGCCGTCGAGGATCACGGCGTCGGCATTCCTTCGGAACACGCCGTGCGGATCTTCGATCGCTTTCACCGCGTCGATTCCGCACGCGGCGCCGAGACCGGCGGCGCCGGACTCGGACTTGCGATCGTCCGCCGCATCGCCCGCCTTCACGGCGGCGACGTGACCCTGACGAACGTCCACCCTCACGGCTGCCGCTTTACGATTTTTCTCCCGTTAACAGAACGTTAACATTCGTTTTCTATAATCCGTATCGTTCACTCGGGGATGCCCGAAGAAAGGAATACGGATATGAAAAACAAGAGAATGATTCTGACGGTCGCGGGAGTCGCGGGATCTTTGCTGTTCCTCGACATTTTCGCGGCGGGATGCGACGGCAACAAGGACGTGCAGCAGAAGTCGTCCGAAGCTGCCGTCGTGACGAATGACAACGGAAGCGTCTCGCGCTCCTATGTCGAAACCTCGGTGACGACGAACGGCAGCCTCGTGACGGAGCATCGCCGCGAGACCCGCACCACCCTCGACACCGAAGGCAACGTGCTCGAGACCTCGACGAGCGAATACGCCCAGAGCTATTCGGTCGACGACGCCTCCGCGACGCCCCTGCTGGCCTCTGTCGCCGGCAGGAAGGGCGGCGCTGCGGACGCGAAGGTCGCCGAGAGTTCGAAATCCTTCATGGGGCTTGCATTCGGCGAGGAGTTCAAGGGCGACGCGTTCGAGAGCGATCCGGACGAGCCGACGCTCCTGCGCGCGACGTTCAAGCCCGAAAAGCCCCTCGCCGGGTTCGACGACTACTATGTCTACGTCACGCCGAAGACCCATAAGGTCGTCAAGGTGTTCGCCTGCGCCAAGAAGGCGGTCGAGCCTGGTGCGCGGTGGCGCCGCCACTACCTGATCGAGGCGCTCGAGAAGCGCTACGGCGCCTGGGCGCGGCTGTGCAGCTACAGCCGTCCGTGCTACGCCTTCGACCTCGGCAACGGTCGCTTCGTGACCGCGTGCCTCGCCCGCGCCTCGAGCGACTACGAGACCGTGATCGTCGCCTGGGACGAGACGCAGCTCAAGACTGCGCTCGACGAGACCGAGGCGATCCGCGAGGAAGCCCGGAAGACTGCAGCCGAGAAGCGCAAGTCGCGCGTCGAAGATGCGGCTGCGGCGTTCTGACGCCAACCCTTGGGCGGGAATTTCATGTCATAGGGAAAATGAGGAAACATGCTAGAAGTTAAAAACCTGAAAAAGGACTTCGGCGGATTCCTGGCGGTCAAGGGCGTTTCCTTCTCCGTCCGGGAGGGCGAAGTCCTGGGCTTCCTGGGGCCGAACGGCGCCGGAAAATCGACCACCATGCGCATGATCACGGGCTTTCTCCCGCCGACGTCGGGAACAGCCGTGATCGGCGGACACGACATCGCAACCGACCCGATCGCCGCCAAGGCCGCTCTCGGATACCTTCCGGAGTCCGCCCCGAGCTACAAGGCGATGACCGTCCGCGACTATCTCGCGTTCATCGCGGACGTCCGCGGACTCAAGGACGTGCCGAAGGCCGTCGCCGCCGTCATCGGAAAGGCGAAGCTCGAGACGGTCGCCGGACAGACGATTGAGACGCTCTCCAAGGGCTACCGGCAGCGCACCGCGTTCGCGGCGGCGATCATCCACGATCCGAAGGTTCTGATCATGGACGAGCCGACGGACGGACTCGACCCCAACCAGAAGTTCACGGTCCGCGCGATGATCCGCGACATGGCGGCCCAGGGCAAGGCGATCATCATCTCCACCCACATCCTCGAGGAAGTCGACGCGGTCTGCACCAAGGTCGTCGTCATTTCGGACGGCGAGGTGAAGTTCGAGGGCACGCCGGAACAGCTCAAGGCGAAGGATCCGAGCGGAAAAGGCGCGCTGGACGGCGCGTTCCGCGACCTGACGACGAAGGGAGGGGAGTCGAAATGAAGAACGTCATGGCTGTCTTCAAGCGCGAGTTCAAGGCGTATTTCGATTCGCCGGTCGCGTATGTGTTCCTGACGGCGTTTCTGGTGCTGGTCGGATTCCTCACCTTCGGCGTCACGATGTTCTACGAGAACCGCCAGGCGGACCTCACGCTGTTCTTCTTCTGGCATCCGTGGGTCTATCTGCTGCTTGTTCCCGCCGCGACCATGGGTCTCTGGGCCGACGAGCGCCGCAACGGCACCGCGGAAATGCTGCTGACGCTGCCGGTGACGGTCCGGGAGGTTCTCGCGGGCAAGTTTCTCGCCGCCTGGAGCTTCGTCGGCATCGGCCTCGCGCTGACGTTCCCCGTCGCGCTCACGGCGGGCTATCTCGGCTCGCCCGACTGGGGCGCCGTGTTCTGCGGCTACCTCGGCTCGCTCTTCCTCGCGGGCGCGGCGGTCGCGATCGGCGTCTTCGCCTCGACCCTCTCGCGCTCGAGCGTGGTCGGGTTCGTCGTCTCCCTCGCGCTCGTCTTCGCGCTCCTCATCGTCGGCTTCGACCCCGTCATCGGGGCGGTTGCCGCGTGGGGCGTGCCGACGTGGCTCACGGACGGCGTCGCGGCCTGCTCGCTCTACACGCACTTCGAGTCGATGCGGCGCGGCGTC
>CAZYQF010000038.1:0-4343 GCA_964650165.1 uncultured Lentisphaeraceae bacterium | reverse complement strand
CGGCGTCGCGGCCTGCTCGCTCTACACGCACTTCGAGTCGATGCGGCGCGGCGTCCTGGACGGTGCGGACGTCGGCTACTACGTGGCCGTGATCGTGTTCATGCTCGCGGCGGCAAAAACCGTCACCGACGGACGTCGCGGCGCCTCGAAGGGACTTGTCTCCCTTGCCCTTGTCGCGGCGATCGCGGTCTCGGCGGACGTGATTCTCGCGAACCTGCCGCTTCGGGCCGACTTCACCGAGGAAAAGCTCTACACGCTCTCCAAGGGCTCCCGCGCCGTGCTCGCCCAGCTGACCGAGGAGGTGACGTTCAAGTACTACGTGAGCACCTCGTCGGCCGAGATGCCCCGGGCCCTCAAAAACTACGCCACTCAGGTCGGCAATCTCCTCAAGGAGTACGAACGGGCCGGCGGCGGACGGCTCGTTGTCGAGCAGTACGATCCGAAGCCCGACTCCGACGCAGAGGAATGGGCGCAGCGCTACGGCGTCGAGCCGCAGACCGGGTCGAATCCGCTTCTTGGCGGTGGCATCTACTTCGGCATCGTCGCCGTCTGCGGCGACCGCGAGCAGACGCTCGGCGTCCTCTCGCCCCGCACGGAATCGACGCTGGAATACGACCTCACCCGCCTCGTGACGCGCGTGGCGTGGCCCGAGCGTCCCGTCGTGGGCGTGCTTGCGTCCGTCCCGGACGTGCTCGGCGGACAGCCGAACCCGATGATGATGCAGATGGGGCAGCGTCCGCCGCAGGGCTGGGCCGCGTTCTCCGAGCTCGCCAAGGACTATGACGTCCGCGAGATCCCGTCCGAGACCGAATCGATCGGCGCGGACGTCAAGACGCTCGTGCTCGTCCATCCGAAGGGCCTCTCGGACAAGACGCTCTACGCGATCGACCAGTTCGTCCTCCGCGGCGGAAAGCTGATCGCGTGCGTCGACCCGTTCTCGGTCAAGGACCTGCAGGCCTCCCGCGGCGGGCCGATGGCGCAGATGGGCGGCGGGGGCGACGGGCCTTCCTCGCTCGGCAAGCTCTTTGCCGCCTGGGGCGTCACGTTCGACTCCGGAAAGATCGTCTGCGATCTCGCCGCGGCGACGAGGCTCGGCGACGGCCGGGGCGGCGCGGAGTCGAATCCGGCGTTCCTCTCGCTCGGTGCGGACAACGTCGACGCGGGCGACCTCCTCGTCGCGCAGCTGACCAACGTCATGTTCCCGTTTGCCGGCTCGTTCTCCTTCGAGAAGAAGGACGGCGATCTCGCGTTCACTCCCGTCGTCACGACGTCCAAGGACAACTCGGGCGCGGTCGACCGGATGGCGATGCAGTACGGCGGATTCAAGGACATGCGTCCGGACGGCAAGCCCCGCGTTCTCGCGGCACGGCTGGCGGGCACGTTCAAGACGGCCTACCCGAAGGGACCCGACGGCACGAACGACGTCTCGAAGGCGCTGGCCGAGGGAAAGAGCTCGGTGATGCTGTTCGCGGATTCGGACTTCCTTGCGGATGACTTCTGCGTCCGCATGCTCCAGACGCCCTTCGGCAGCATTCCGCAGCTCATCAACGAGAACCTCACGCTTTTCTCGAACGTGATCGAGCAGTTCGCCGGACGCGAAGAGCTCATCGGCGTCCGCTCCCGCGGCGTTTCGGACCGGCCGTTCAGGGTCGTGAACGAACTCGAGGCCGAGGCGACCAAGAAGTGGCAGGCCAAGGAGGAGGAGTTCCGCCAGGAGCTCCAGCAGACCCGCCAGCGTCTTGCGGCCCTCCAGAGCGAGAAGAAGTCCGGCAACGAGCGCATGATCCTCTCGCAGGAGCAGCAGAACGAGATCGTGAAGCTCCGCAAGGCCCAGGCGAACACGAGCCGCCAGCTCAAGAACGTCCGCCTCGAGCTCACGTCCGAAATCGACTCGCTCGGACTCCGCCTCAAGGTGGCCAACATCGTCCTCGTGCCCGTATTGGTGGTCCTGTTCGGACTCCTCCGGGGACTCCGCCGTCGGAAGACCCGGTAGGGTCGCGCGTCCCGCGTGACGGGCGCGCGGGACGCGCGCCTCTGCCCAATCAACCAAAATTCAAACCGAAAAGATGAATAACAAAAAACTGATTGTCATGGTGATCGCGGCCGTCGTTCTCGGCGGAGCGGCCTACGTCCTCTCCTCGGGATCGAAGCCCGCCGGGGCCAAGCTGAACGGGCAGGCGATCTTTCCAAAGCTCGAGCTGGCCAACGTGCGGTCCGTCGAACTCGGCGACACGCTCAAGCTCGCGTCCGGCGAGAAGGGCTGGGCGGCCGCATCCTATCACGGCTATCCCGTCGATCATGCGAAGCTGACCGAAAGCCTCCTGAAGCTCACCGAGCTCAAGGTCGGACAGGTCGCGCGCGGCACGAAGCTCGAGAAATCCGCCGATCTCGTCCTTCGCGACGGAGCGGGCGCGGAACTCGCGCGACTGCCGCTCGGCGAAAAGCACGCGAAGTGGGGGCGCGGACGCTACGCGTCGTTCGGCGGGGAGACCGTCCTCGTCTCCGACTCCCTCGACGCCTTCGACGGCGACGGCAAGTCCTTTGTCGAAACCAAGATCGTCGACACGCCCTGGATTTCGTTCAACGACGTGGTCGAGGGCCTCGACGAGGCGACGCTCGGCTTCGCGACGGGCGTCGTGGCGAAGGTTACGGTCGCCGGCGACACCAACCGCGTCGCCACGGTCGGAAACGTCGTCGCGGGCGGAACCGACCGCTACTTCAAGCTTGACAACTCGGCATGGGTCTATACGGTTCCGGCCTACTCCGTCGAAAAGCTCCTTCCGAAAAAGGAAGAGCCGAAGATCGAAGAGTCCCGGCCGGAGGATCCGTCGGCCGCGGAGACCCAACGCTGAAGCACGCCGCGCTCCGCGGCATAACCACCGCCGAAATCACTTTCCCCTTTCGGGCGGCAAGTGGTATACTCTTGCCCGAGCCTCCGGGACTCGGAGCGTCTTCCGTTGTTCCGAGGAGAGTTAAAGAGATGAAATCACTTCGCGAACTCTATCGCATTGGCATCGGGCCGAGCTCAAGCCATACGATGGGTCCGGCCCGCGCGGCGGCGCTTTTCCGCCGCGAGACGGAGTCTGCCGCGCGGTATCAGGTCGAGCTTTACGGCTCTCTCGCGGCGACCGGCCGCGGACACATGACGGATTGCGCGGTCATCGGCGAGTTGGGCGCGGACCGCACCGAGGTCCTGTGGAAGCCGGAGGTGGTCCCCGCGTTTCATCCGAACGGCCTGCGCATCACCGCTTTCGACGCGGAAGGAGCCGTCCTGCTGACGCGCGACTACTATTCGGTGGGCGGCGGGGCGGTCAGCGTGGAGGGGCGTTCGGTCGAAGGCCCGGAGGTCTATCCGTTCGGCAACATGGAGGACGTGCTCCGCTGCTGCGAAGTGTCGGGCGTGCCGATTTGGCAGCTGGCCGAGACGTGCGAGGGCGCTGGAATCTGGACATTTCTCGACGGAGTCCTTGAGACGATGGATGCGGCGATCGCCCGCGGACTGGAAGCCGAAGGGGCCTTGCCCGGAGGGATCCGCCTGTCGCGGCGAGCGCGCTCGACCTATCTCAAGGCCCGCCTCCAGTCGCCTGAGATCTGCCGCACGGGGCTTCTTGTCGCTTACGCCCAGGCCGTTGCCGAGGAGAATGCAGCGCTCGGACGGGTCGTGACGGCCCCGACGTGCGGTTCGTGCGGCGTCTTGCCGTCCGTGCTGCGCTATCTGCGCGAGACGAGGGGGTGCTCGCGGAACGAGCTTCTCCATGCGCTGGCCGTCGCCGGAATTTTCGGAAACGTCGTGAAGAGCAACGGCTCCATTTCAGGCGCGGAAGTCGGCTGCCAGGGGGAGATCGGAGTGGCCTGCGCGATGGCGTCGGCCGCGGCGTCCTATTTGCTCGGCGGATCGCCCCGCCAGTGCGAGACGGCGGCCGAAATCGGACTCGAGCACTTCCTGGGGCTGACGTGCGACCCCGTCATGGGACTTGTCCAGGTGCCGTGCATCGAGCGCAATGCCATCGCCGCGACGCGTGCGATCGTGTCGGGCGAGATGTCGATCCTGTCCGACGGGCGGCATCTGGTTTCCTTCGATACGGTCGTCAAGACGATGGTGCAGACCGGACATGACTTGCCCTCGCTGTACCGGGAGACGTCGGCCGGCGGACTCTCGGCGTTTGTGGACACGCTTCCGGGCGAGCCGAAGGCCGGTCCCCGTGATTCCCGCCGCTGATGCGCGCCCTTTGCGGGCGGCAGGCGGCTGTCGTGCCGAGTCCGTGTCCGAACTCCGAAAGGACAAGATGGCCAGGACCGACGCATTTAGATTTTCTGCTGACGATTAGATGACCAAAGCGGTG
>CAZYQF010000037.1:0-13651 GCA_964650165.1 uncultured Lentisphaeraceae bacterium | reverse complement strand
GCGCCCGAGGCGCTTCGATTCAGTTCGAGGCGCCTTTTCTTTTTTGGTATAATGTCTGTTATTCGAGAAAGACGACGAAAATGAAGAAATCCGATCAGCTCAGGAAGATTCAGCTCATTCGCAACTACACCAAGCACGCCGCCGGTTCGGTTCTCATCAAGTGGGGCGACACCTGGGTGCTCTGCACCGCATCCGTCGAGGAGAGGGTTCCGCCGTTTCTCAAGGGAACCGGCAAGGGCTGGGTGACGGCCGAGTACGCGATGCTGCCGTCCTCCACGGGCGGCGGACGGAAGGACCGGGACATCAAGAAGCTCCGGCAGGACGCCCGCTCGACCGAGATCCAGCGCCTGATCGGACGCGCGCTGCGGGCCGCCGTCGACTTGTCGAAGCTCGGCGAGCGCCAGATCACGATCGACTGCGACGTTCTTCAGGCGGACGGCGGGACGCGCTGCGCCTCCATCACGGGCGGCATGGTTGCGCTCGAGATCGCCGTCAAGAAGCTTCTCAAGTCGAAGCTGATCGCCGAGAGCCCGCTCGTCCACCGCGTCGCGGCGGTCTCCGTCGGCGTCTGCGACGGGAAGCCCGTCCTCGATCTCGACTACCTCCACGATTCGTCCGCGGAAGTCGACCTCAACGTCATCATGACGGATGACGGACGCTTCGTCGAGCTCCAGGGCTGCGCCGAGAACAATCCGTTCAGCGACCGGCACCTCGCATCGATGATCGCCCTCGCGAAAAAGGGACTCAAGGAGATCTTCACGATTACCGCGAAATCATGAGAATCCTCTTCATCAGCGACATCCATGGCGTCCCCTCGACGCTCGAGGCGGCCCTCGCGGCCGGCGACAGTCTCGGCTACGACCGGCTCGCATTCCTCGGAGACGCCCTCTATCACGGGCCCCGAAACGGGGTTCCCAGCTTCTACGACCCCGTGAGAGTCGTCGAGATCCTGAACGGACTCAAGGACAGGATCGTCGCCGTTCGCGGCAATTGCGATGCGGAAGTCGACCAGGCGATGCTTCAGTTTCCGATCGCGGCGGACTATCAGGTGCTCGACGCCGGGAACCGCAAGTTCTTCCTCACGCACGGACACGTCTACAACGAGTACCGGCTCCCGCCGATCGGGATCGCGGACGTTCTCGCGCAGGGACACACTCATTTCCCCGAGCTCAAGACGCTCGACTGCGGCCTGACGATCTTCAATCCCGGCTCCGTGTCTCTTCCGCGGGGCGGTTCGTCCCGCTCGTTCGGATATTACGACGGCGAAAACCTGCATCACTACACCATCTAATAAGGAGGATCAAACAATGGAAATCGAAATCAACGACGAGAACTTCGAAAGAGAAGTCATCAAGTCCGACCGCCCCGTGCTGGTCGACTTCTGGGCGCCGTGGTGCGGACCCTGCCAGATGCTCGGAAAGGAGATCGCCGCGATCGCCGCCGAACGTGCGGACACGCTCAAGGTCGGCAAGGTCAACGTCGACGAGAACATGGACCTTGCCGCCAAGTTCGGCATCTCCTCGATTCCCGCGGTGTTCCTCTTCAAGGACGGCAAGGTCGCCGCGAGCTCCGTCGGCTACATGTCGAAGGACGAGCTCCTCGCGACCCTCTTCAGGTGAAACGCCCCGGCAGAGCCGTCCGCGCGATCGTCTCGCTCGGATCCAACGTCGAGCCGCGCGCCGAGCATCTGGCGCGCGCGCTCGAGGCGCTCTCCGCCTTTCCGAAGACCCGTCTCGTCGCGGCCAGCTCCGTGACCGAGACCGAACCCGTGGACGTGCCGGCGCGATTCGCCGACCGGAAGTTCCTGAACCAGGTCGCCGTCTTCTCGACGGGACTCTCCGCGGACGATTTCTCGTGGCGCATGCATGCGGTCGAGGACGAGCTCGGACGCGTCCGCACCGTCCGCAACGGCCCTCGCACCGCCGACATCGACCTCGTCGACTTCGGCGGACTCGTGCGCAACGGCCCCGAGCTCACGCTGCCCCATCCGCGCGCGATGGAACGCGAGTTCGTTCTTGCGCCGCTCCGCGAACTCGGCATCGCGCCTGTTGTGATTCTCGCGGCCGGCGACTTTCCGAAGCGCGGCAGCGCGGCGCGCCGCATTCTCGAGGGCGCGCTCACCGTGGTCTGCTGCGACAGTGCGGCGGACGCCTATCGCGCGAAGGTCGGCCGCGAACCGTCCGTCGCCCTCGGCGACGGAGACTCCGTCCGCGGCCCCTTTGACGCGTTCGTGAAAGTCGAGGAGCAGGACACGAACGACCTCGCCAAGGCGATCCGCCTGTGCGCGGAACGCGGCTGGCGGGATCCGATCGCCCTGGGCGTCACCGGCAAGCGCGAGGACCATACGCTCGGCAACGTCTTCCGGGCGATGGAAGCCGGCGTGACGGTCGTGACCGATTACGGAATCTTCCGTCCGCTCGAAGCCGGCCCGAACGCCTTCGACGTCATTCCAGGAGCGGCCGTCTCGGTGTTCGCGACGGACAAGCGCACGCGCATGTCGTCCGACGGACTCGCCTGGCCGCTCGCGGGCGTCACGTTCGAAAACCTCTACTGCGCGACGCTGAACCGCGCGACCGGACTTAAGGTCGCGATCCGCTCCAACCGTCCCGCATTCGTCTATATCGCATCATGAAGGCCATTGTCGTACTTTCCGGAGGACAGGATTCCGCCACCGCGCTCGCGATGGCGGTCAAGAGGCACGGTGCGGATTCCGTCGCGACGATCACGTTCGCGTACGGACAGCGCCATGCGCTCGAGACGAAGTACGCGCGCGGTCTCGCGCGCCGCTTCGGCGTCGCCGGGCACAAGGTCGTGAAGCTCGGCTTCTACGCGGACATCACCGAGAACGCGCTCATGACCCGGGGCGCGGCAATCCGCCGCGGCACGGCTTCCGCGTGTCCGAACACCGTGGTCGAAGGCCGCAATGCGATTTTCCTGATGATCGCCTCCGTCTGGGCGAAGAAGCTCGGCGCGAAGGAGGTCTGGACCGGCGTCTCCCAGGCGGACTATTCGGGCTATCCCGACTGCCGCGAGGTCTTCATCAGGGCGCAGCAGAGATCCGTCCGTCTCGCGCTCGACTATCCGATCCGCATCGTCACGCCGTTCATGCACATGACGAAGGCGGACGAGTGGCGCCTCGCCGACAGGCTCGGGATCCTTGACGTGATTGAGAACCACACGCTCACCTGCTACAACGGCATTCCGGGCAAGGGCTGCGGAACCTGTCCGTCCTGCACTCTCCGCAACCGCGGATTCGCCGAATTCCAGGCGGAGCGGACGAAATAACCCCGCAACGCGCGGGGTTGATTTTGGTATAATACTTCAGATATGGCGAAAGATTACGGGGATACCAGCATCAAGACGCTGGATCCGGTGACGCACATTCGCACGCGTCCCGGAATGTATGTGGGCGAGCCCGGCACGGGCGCGATGTACCATGACTGCATCTACATCCTGATGAAGGAAGTCATCGACAACTCTATTGACGAGTTTGTGATGGGATGCGGCAAGAAAATCGAAGTTAACGTCAATTACGATACGGGCGAGACGAGTGTTCGGGACTACGGACGCGGCATTCCGCTTGGCAAGGTCGAGGACTGCGTCTCGCAGATGAACACCGGCGGCAAGTTCGATTCGGACAGCTTCCAGTTCTCGGCGGGCATGAACGGCGTCGGCACCAAGGCGGTGAACGCGCTTTCGGAGTTCTTCGAGGTCCGCTCGTTCCGCGAGGGCGAGTTCAGCGAGGCGTATTTCAAGGAAGGACGCCTTCAGTCGAAGAAGCGCGGCAAGACGAAGACGGCCGAGAAGTCGGGCACGTTCATCCGCTACAAGCCGGACGTGAAGGTCCTGAAGAACTTCAAGGTCCGCGAGGAACACGTCGCCCGCCGCATGAAGATGTACTGCTATGTCAACGCGGGCCTGACGATCGTGCTGAACGGAAAGGAGTTCTGCTCCGAGCACGGCCTGGCGGACCTGATCGCGGACGAGGCGCAGTTCGAGAAGGTCTACGCGCCGTTCCACATCCGGACGAAGAGCCTCGAGATCATCTTCACGCACACCAACCGCTTCGGCGAGGAGTACCACTCGTTCGTCAACGGACAGTACACGACGGACGGCGGCACGCACCTGACGGCGTTCAAGGAGGCGCTGACGAAGGCGCTCAACGAGTACGACGCCAAGAAGAAGTTCGACGGCGACGACATCCGCGACGGACTCATCGGCGCGGTGAGCCTGAGGATCATGAATCCGGTCTTCGAGGGCCAGACCAAGATCAAGTTCGTGATGAACGACATCCGCTCCGACCTCGTCAGCGAGATGAAGCGGGAGATCCTCGCGGCGCTGCACCGCTCGTCCGCCGAGACGGACAAGCTTCTCGCGAAGATCGAGGAGACGGGGAAGATCCGCTCCCAGCTCAATGCGATCAAGAAGCAGGCGCGCGAGCGCACGCAGGCGGTGTCCGTCCGCGTCCCGCAGCTGAAGGACTCGAAGAACCACCTCAAGCTCGACAAGGTCAACAAGAAGACCGGCAAGGCCGAGGGCGCGGACACGATGATCTTCCTCACCGAAGGCCAGTCCGCGGGCGGCACGCTCGGCGGCGCGCGCGACGCGATGAACCAGGCGGTGTTCTTCCTCCGCGGAAAGCCGCTCAACACGTTCGGCGTCGGCAAGGAGGTCCTCTACCGCAACGAGGAGTTCTTCAACCTGATCAAGACGCTCGACGTCGACGAGACGCTCGAGCATCTCCGCTACGGCAAGATCATCTTCGCGACCGACGCCGACGTCGACGGACTCCACATCCGCATGCTGCTCACGACGTTCTTCATGCGCTTCTACCGCCAGCTGATCCTCGACGGACGCGTCTACATCCTCGAGACGCCGCTCTTCCGCGTGCGCAACAAGAAGGAGCACTACTTCTGCTACACGGACGACGAGCGCGAGCGCGCGATCAAGAAGTGCGGCAAGGGCTGCGAGATCACGCGCTTCAAGGGTCTCGGCGAGATCGACAAGGAGGACTTCAAGGGCTTCATCGGCGAGGACATGCGCCTGACGCCGGTGACGTGCGCGGACGACGTGGACGTCGAGAAGACCATCAAGTTCTACATGGGCAGCAACACGCCGGAGCGCAAGGACTACATCATGGATTCGGTCGTGTGCGACGAGACGAGCTTCGAGTGAGGATTTTCCGAATGTCCAAGAATAAAGAAAACGAGCCGCCGAGCCTTTTTGACAACCTGGACCTCTTTGCGGCGCAGCCGGCGGAGGATGAGGCAAAGGGTGCGGATTCGAGCGAAGGCAAAGCCAGGAAGGAGCCGGGAACGCCGAAGGGCGCCCCGCTCGCGCCCCTGACATCCGTACGGGGCCTGACCGGCGCGGGCCCGATGCGCGACCTCTTCGACTTCAACTTCCGCCAGTACTCCGCGTACGTGATCTGCTCGCGCGCGATCCCGGCCGTGGAGGACGGACTCAAGCCCGTGCAGAGGCGCATCATGCACGCGCTCTACGAGCAGGACGACGGACGCTACACCAAGGTCGCCAACATCGTCGGACAGACGATGCAGTACCATCCGCACGGCGACGCCTCGATCGCGGACGCGATCGTCGTGCTCGCGAACAAGCTCTGGGGCAAGGGCAAGGGCTACCTGATCGACGGACAGGGAAACTTCGGCTCGCTCCTGACGGGCATGCCGCACGCGGCTGTCCGCTACATCGAGTGCCGCCTCACCGAACTCGCGAAGAACGAGGTCTTCAACCGCAAGACGACGACGTACGTTCCGAACTACGACGGACGCAAGGAAGAGCCCGTGTACCTGCCGGCGAAGATTCCGCTTTTGCTCATGATGGGCGCGGACGGCATCGCGGTGGGCCTGTCGACGGCGATTCTGCCGCACAACTTCATCGAGCTCCTGGAGGCGGAGATCAACATCATCCAGAAGAAGCCGTTCGAGCTTCTTCCCGACTTCCAGCTCGGCGGCATCATGGACGCGTCCGAGTACCAGGACGGACTCGGCAAGGTGAAGGTCCGCGCGAAGATCGAGAAGGAGGACAAGAACAAGCTCGTCATCACGGAGCTTCCGTGGGGAGAGACGACCGACTCGATCGCCGCGTCGATCGAGGACGCGATCAAGAAGAGGAAGGTTCCCGTCCGCAAGCTCTACGACCTCACGAGCGACACGGTCAGGATCGAGCTCGAGCTCGCCCCCGGCGAAAGCCAGGAGAAGGCGATTGTCGCCCTCTATGCGTTCACGAGCTGCGAGAAGTCGCTGTCGTCGCGTCCGATCGTCCTCGACGGCGGGCGCCCGAAGCTGATGGCGGTCTCCGAGATCCTGCGCCGGAACGTCGACCGCCTGATGACGCTGACGAAACGCGAGCTCGAGATCCGCCTCGAGGAGCTCGACGACCTCTTCCACGCCCGCACGCTGGACCGCATCTTCATCGAGGAGCGCATCTACAAGCTCATCGAGAAGGAGAAGACGATGGACGGCGTCCGCGCGGCGGTCCGCACCGGATTTCTCCCGCACATGAAGAATCTTCGCCGCAAGGTCATCACCGACGACGACGTCGAGCGGCTCCTCAAGCTGCAGATCCGCCGCATCTCGCAGTTCGACATCGACAAGAACCGCGAGGAGATCGAGGGCATCGAGCGCGAGGAGAAGGAAGTGAGGGACAACCTCGTCCACATCCGCGCCTTCGTGGTGAAGTACCTGAAGGGCCTCGTCAAGCAGTGCCAGAAGAACTATCCGCGCTGCACGCAGATCGTGAAGGGGGCGTTCAAGGAAGTCGACGTCCGCGCGATCACGGCGACCGAGCTCACGGTCCGCTGGGATCGCGAGAACAACTACGTCGGCAGCGGTCTTCGCGGCGGAGACGAGCTCTTCAAGTGCTCCTCGCTCGACGAGCTCGTCCTCGTGTGGAAGGACGGCCGCTTCAAGAAGGTCCAGCCCGAGGACAAGATTTTCGTCGACAAGGACCTTCTGGCGGTCCTCCGCTATACCCAGGAGAAGGACCGCGACACGCGCGACTTCACCTGCGTCTACGAGGAGGGCGGCTACGGCTTCAGCTACATCAAGCGCTTCCGCTTCGGCGGACTCATCCGCAACAAGGAGTACCGGCTGGCGCCCGAGAAGCCGAAGTCGGAGATCCTGTTCTTCCAGGAGGGCTGCCCCGACACGATCTACGTGAGCTTCAAGCCCGCGAAGAACCAGAAGATCCACCAGCAGCACTTCCTGCCCAAAGAGCAGACGAAGCGCATGGACCCGGCGACCGGAAAGCTCGAGAGCCAGGACGTCGTCCCGATCCGCGGCGCGGGCGCGAAGGGCAAGCAGCTCACGACGAAGCCGATCGCACGGATCGCCTCCGCCAAGGGCGCGTGGTGGGACGAGAAGGAGCCGCCGTCCAAGGGCGTGCTCGACTGAGGCCTTAGAGCCGCGCCCAGTCCGGAAGGGGCGTCCGGATTTCAATCGGATCGCCCGAGACCGGATGCAGGAACTTCGCCGCGAGCGCGTGGAGGCAGTGGCCCTCCATGCCCTCGATGGCGAAGGCTCCGTAAAGCCGGTCGTTCACGATGTGCAGTCCCGCGAGCGCGAGCTGTGCGCGGATCTGGTGCGTGACGCCGGTGAAGATCGTGACCTCGAGGAGCGTGCGCTCCTCGTTTTCCACGGTAACGCGTCCGATCGGGCGGAAGCTCGTCACCGCGTGCAGCAGGTTCATGTCCGCAAGCTCCTCCCGGGTCACGCGCAGGCGCGAGACGTCGATCATCTTGCAGAGCTGAACCCTCGGATCGTGGACGAGGTCGTTCTCGAGCGTTCCCCCGACGGCGACCGCGCCCTCGACGAGCGCGAGGTAGGTTTTCTCGACGGTCTGTGCGGTGAACTGCGCGCGAAGCGCCTCGAACGCTTCCGCGGTCCGGGCGACGAGGACGAGTCCCGAGGTGCCCGCGTCGATCCGGTGCAGGGCGCCGGCCATCAGCGGACGGTCTCCGAGCGGACGGCATTCGGGGTAGCGCGTCACGACGGCGTTCATCAGCGTCCCCGTCTCCCGGCAGGAGAGGGGCTGGACCGGCAGCGTGGAGGGCTTGTCGAACGCCAGGAGGGCGTCGTCTTCGAAAACGGGGGGCGGACACGTTCCCGCGGGAACGACGAGATTGTCCGCCGCTTCCATGAGAGCCTTGATCTCGATGCGCTCTCCTCCCCTGAGCTTGAGGCCCTTGGCGGCGCGGCGTCCGTTCACGAGAATGTCCCCACGCTCGACCGCCTCGCGCACGAACGCGCGCGTGGTCGTCGGAAACGCCGAAAGCAAAGCGGCATCCAACCGGATGCCGCTTTGTTCGTTGACGAGGAGCTCGTTCTCTTTCACTGAGTTTCTGAGCCTCTCGTCAATCGTACTGGTTCATCACGCTCGGCGCAATCGGCGCCATGCCCTCCCAGGACTGGTTCGACGCCCAGGGAAGTTCGGAGTCCTCCGCGGTGTCGGCGATGCAGCCGGCCGCGAGGGCCAGCAGCGCTGCCGCGGCAAAGAGCTTCAGCGCTTTCATCAGTCGGCGAAGACGATGTCGTTCGCAGCGAGCTTGTCCTGCTCCCAGCTGCTCAGGATGTCGCAGATGATGTAGTTCTTGCCCTGGACCTCCTGACGGAGGCGGAGGCGGCCGACGAATTCACCGGCTTCTCCGTGATAGCCCGTGCGCTTGACGCCGAGCTCGATCAGGGGAATCGGATGGTCGAGGTTGTCGCCTTTGAGCTGCTTCATCGCGACGTCGGAGAATTCCACGATGGCGAACATGTTGTCGTTGTCGGCCTGGACGATCTTGCCCTTGTCGCCGGCCGGGAGCACGGTGATGCCCGTGCGGTCGCCCTGGGCCTGGCTCTGAGCCTGAATCATCTGCTGGATGATCTTCTTGAGGGCCTCGACCGTCTTCTGGGACTTGGCGAGTTCCTCCTTGGTCGCCTCGGTCTCGTCCTGCGCGGTCACGACCTCGTCCCTGAGCGAGGTGATCTGGGCGTTGAGTTCGTCGATCTGGCCCTTGATCTTGACGATCTGGTTCTCGAGCTCGGCCTTGACCTCCTCGAGCTTGGCGATCTTCTCGTTCTTCTCGACGATCGTCACCTTGTCCTGGCGGAGCTCAGGCTTCAGCTTATTGATCTCCGCGATCTGGGTGTCGAGGATGCCGCGGAGCTTGACGAGCTCTGCGCGGGTGTTGTTGAGCTTCTCCAGCATCTTCTTGGAGGCTTCGAGAAGGGTGTTCAAAATCTCGTCCTCCGTTCCGCGTCCGCGCATGAGCGGCTTGGTGCCGTCCATGACCGGATTGCCCTCGTGGTCGAGCACGTAGACGGCGCGGAGCTGCTGACGGGTTTCCTGGTTCTCCCAGTCGTAGGTCTCCAGGTTCGCCTGTTCGAGATAGGCGTTGTACTCGGTGAGAACGTTTTCGGTTTCGGGAATGTCGACGAGCTTCGCCTCGACGGGCGAGACGTCCTTTTGGATTTCGGCCGTGGCGTCCTTGTTGGGCTCGGCCTTCTCGACCGTGCGAGAGAGCTTCACGAGATAGTTCTCCTGAAGTTCGTTTCGGTCAACAAGCAGCTGGCGCTTCTTGTTGAGTTCGAGTTCAAACCAAAGTGACGCTCCGGCGAGTATCACAAACAGGTACACGAGAACGTGCAGTGCTTTATTCATAATGTATTCAATTCCCCAATTCGATTGTAAAATGATACACCATTTCCGCTCAAAAGGCAACCGTTTTTTGGTAGAATACCCGTATGGAATTCGAGGTCATCAAGCGAGATGAACGCACGCGGGCGCGGTTGGGGCGACTCGAGACCGCCCATGGCGTCGTGGAGACCCCGGTTTTCATGGATGTCGGGACGCTGGGGACGGTCAAGGCGCTCGAACCGCGCGATCTCGTCGAGACTGGCGCGCAGGTCGTCCTGGGCAATACCTATCACCTGATGCTGCGTCCGGGTAAGGACGTGATCGCCCGCGCGGGCGGACTTCACCGCTTCATGCGCTGGGACGGACCGATCCTGACCGACTCGGGCGGGTTCCAGGTCTTCTCCCTCGCGAAGATGCGCAAGATCACCGAAGAGGGCTGCCGCTTCAACTCCCATCTGGACGGACACGAGTTCTTCCTCGGCCCCAAGGAGTCGATGGAGATGCAGCGCGTGATCGGGTCCGACATCGCGATGGTCTTCGACGAGTGCCTTCCCTACCCCTGCGACCGCGAACGCGCCGAGAAGTCCGTCGAACAGACCCTCCGCTGGGCCAAGGTCTCCAAGGACCAGCCGCACGCCGAGGGACAGATGGTCTTCGGCATCGTCCAGGGCGGGGTCTACGACGACCTGAGGAAGCACTGCGCCGAGGGGCTCGTCGAGATCGGCTTCGACGGCTACGCCATCGGCGGCGTCTCGGTCGGCGAGCCCGAGGAATTCATGTACCAGGCCGTCGACGCCTCGGTCCCGTACCTTCCCGAGGACCGGCCGCGCTACGTGATGGGGCTCGGGGTCATGCACCAGATGGCCGAGTGCGTGGCCCGCGGCGTCGACATGTTCGACTGCGTCATTCCGACCCGCATCGCCCGCCACGGCACCGCGATCACCCGCCGCGGCAACGTCGCGATCAAGGCGGCGAAGTGGATCGACGACCCGGGTCCGGTGGAGGAGGGCTGCGACTGCTACTGCTGCCGCACCTTCTCCCGGAGCTACGTCCGCCACCTCATCGCCTGCAACGAGATCCTGGGGCTCCGGCTCCTCACGATCCACAACGTGTACGCGCTCAACCGCTTCATGCGGGAGATGCGCGCGGCGATTGCGGACGGCACCTTCTTCGATTGGAAAGAACAAGTAAAGAAAGACACAAAAAGAAATGAATAACTGCATGATTCTCGCCCAGGCGACCCCGGCCGCACCCGCCGCCGCGCCTGCCGCCGCCCCGCAACAGTCCGGCTTCGGGATGTTCGTCCCGATGCTGCTCATCCTCGGAATCTTCTACTTCCTGATGATCCGCCCCCAGCAGCGCAAGGAGAAGGAACGCCGGAAGATGATCGAGGAGCTCCGCGCGGGCGCCAAGGTGATCTTCGCGGGCGGCATCATCGGCACCATCGTCGAGGCCACCGAGAAGACCTTCCGCATCGAGACCGCCTCGGGCACCGAGATGGAAGTCCTCCGCAGCTGCGTGCAGGGCGTCGCCGCCGGCGAAGAGCCGAAGGCCTCGTGACCGATGGCGCTCGTCAGGGGCAAGTATGGCATTGAGTTCACCCCGCGTCCGACGGACGACGACTCGTCCGGACTGGGGTGGATTCTCGTCGTCGTGTCCCTGGTGGCCGTCATTTCCCTCGCTGCAACCCTGATCGGGCGTCTCCGTTCGTCGGACGAGGAAATAGAGGAGGCGGCTGCCCTTGCCGCCGAGAGCCTTCCGGCTCCGGCGGCGAAGAGCCCCGTTCCGCCGCCCGCCGCGCCGCCGCACCCTAAAGGCGGGTCCAACCGTCCAACCGTCCGGCCGGACCGGAAACGCCCCGCGCCGGTCGCGAGCCTTCTCTTGCGGCTCGAGGAGGCGAAACGGACCCGCGACGTCGAGATGGAGGCGTCGACGATCGAGCAGCTGCGCGAACAGCACGCGTCTGAGATCGCCGACATCGACGACTCGCTCGCCCGCCGGCTCGGCGACCTGAATTTTCGCCGTCTCTTCCGCGACCGGAACCGGCTCTGGGTGAATGAGGTCGTCGTCAAGAGCGGGGATTCCGCGAGCCGCATCGCCGCCGAGCACGGCTCCACGCTCGCATCGCTCCTGAAGCTCAATTCGCTCGCGTCGGCGAACAAGATCTTGGTCGGACAGAAGCTCAAGGTCCTGGAACATCCGCGGTTCGTCCTGGACCTGAGGCGCGGACAGCGCTTCGCCGACCTCATGCTGAACGGAAAGTTCTTCCGCCGCTACGAACTCCTTTCGGATGTCACCGCCCCCGCGGGCGAGTACGAGACCGCTTCCCGGCTCCGCACGTTTTTGCCCGCGAAGGGCGTCGAAATCCGTCCGGCCGACGTTGCGGAACTCGAGCTTTTGCTCCTGCCGAAGACCCCGATGAAGGTCTTCGCAAACTGAGGCCCTGGGCCGGTCTGTCATTTTCGCTTAATGTTCGCTTAACTTTCGCGAAAGGTTTCTTTTCGGATTTTCCGCTATGATGGTTCCGTTGAAAGGAACTGTCATGTCCGAAGGAATCAAATGGCTCTTGATCTGCGCCGCCCTCGCGTCCGGCGAGGCGGCCGGCTTCGCGCTCTCGCGCTATGCGTCGCTCTGGCCGCTTGCCGTTCTGGCCGCCGTCGGGACCGCCCTCGGCGGATTCGGCCTCGCGCTGCGCGGCTGGAAGCTCGCCGTCGCGTCCCTGTCCGGCCTCGCCCTCGCGCTCGCAGTGGCGTCCGGGCGGACCCATGTCCTCGAGGAGGCGACCGTGCTCTCGGCCGGACGCCCCTACCGGGTGGAGATCAGCGTCGACTCGCCGCCGCGGACGACGCGCGGGAAGAACGGCGTCTGCTGGGCTTCGTTCGCGAGCCGGCTCGGCTCGGTCCGCCTGCGCGTCGTCCTCCCCGTCGCCTCCGCGGCGGAAGCGCCGCGGGAGGGCGAGATCTGGGCCTGCGCCGGCTGGCTCCAGCGCCTCGACGAGGACGAGGTGCGGAAGGTCCGCACGTTCTTCGTCAAGGGCGCGGGCACCTCCGCGCGCCGCGTCCGCGCCTCCGACCCCGGATCCTTCGCCGCGCGCCTCGGCGCCGTCCGGCGGAACCTGTCGCGGCGGATGGGAATCGGCCTCGACCGCGCGCCGGACGTCGCGGACCTCAACCGCGCGATACTCCTCGGGGAGCGGCGGCGCATCAGCCCCGAAGACCACGACGCCTTCGTCTCGGCCGGCACTCTCCACATCGTCTCGATTTCGGGACTCCACGTGATGATCATCGCGCGCCTGCTCGCGGTCTTCCTCTCGCTCACCGGACTTCCCTATCGCCTGCAGGGACCCTGCCTCGCGCCCGTTCTCTGGTTCTACGTCTTCGTCACCGGCGGGAGCCCGAGCGCCGTCCGCGCCGCCGCGATGGCGACGCTGCAGACCTGCGCGCCGCTCGCCTGGCGGCGTCCGGACGGACTCGTCGCCTGGTCGCTCACGTTCCTCGCCGTCCACCTCCGCGATCCCTTTCTCCTTCTCGACGTCGGCTGTCGGCTCTCGTTCGTCGTGATGCTCGGGCTCATCCTGTGGGGCAATCTGGTCTCGCGCTATGTCCGCAACCCGATTGCCGCGACCCTCGGGATGACTCTCGCCGCCTGGTCCGTCGGCGTTCCGATCGTCGCACAGGTGTTCGGACGCGTCACGCCGGGCGGACTTCTCGCCAATCTCGCGCTGATCCCCGCCGCCGGCTACAGCCTGGGCGCCAGCTTCGTCGGACTCGTCGCGAGCTTCGCGTCCGAACCGCTCGCCGCCCACGTCAACAACTTCGCCGCGCTCTTCACCTCCGCGATGGTCGGCATCTCCCACGCGGTCGCGTCAATCCCCGGGTCCGACGTCGCGGTCGTCCCCTGGTCCTTCGCCGCGAGCCTCGGCTGGTACGTCGCGGAGGGCCTTCTCCTCTGGCTTCTCCACTCCGTTCTCTCCCGCCGCCTCCGCCGCCTCTGACCTTGCCCTTGCTCAGCC
>CAZYQF010000036.1:0-14013 GCA_964650165.1 uncultured Lentisphaeraceae bacterium | reverse complement strand
AATCATCCACGCATTAAAAACGGGTGTTGCTTTAAATGCGTCGCCCCTGCCGAAACTGACCTTTCCCCTTTATAAACAGCGCGGTTTTTTGCTATAATGTTCCGACAAAAGCCGCCGGGGTCGCATAGTGGTCGATTGCGCCTGATTTGTAATCAGGATCCGTAAGGACACGTCAGTTCGAATCTGACCCTCGGCTCCAGTTTTGAAAGGATGGGTTGAAGATGATTTTGTTGCTTGGTACGGACGCGTATTCGCCGTTCAGAATGGACGCGATGAGGGACGCGATTGCGAAACTTGATCCGGAGCTCGGGCCCGTCACGATCGACGCGAAGTGGGTCTATGCCCTTCAGCTTTCCGACAAGGCCTTCGACGTCGTCGAGCTCGAGCGGGCCGCCTCGCTCCTCAATGCCGTCGGCGACTGCGACGACGCGGACTTCTTCGTGACGCCCCGCAAGGGCACGATCTCCCCGTGGTCCTCGAAGGCGACGGACATCTTCCGCAACTGCGGTCTCGCCTCGATCCGGCGCGTCGAGCGCGGCATCCGCTACATCGTCGAGCCGGCGCTTTCCGAAAAGGCCTTCGCGGCGCTCTACGACAAGATGACCGAGGGCGTCTACGACGACCTGTCGGACCTCTTCGACGTCGCCGATCCGAAGCCGGGCCGCACCTTTGACGTTCTGTCGAAGGGCGTCGAGGCCATCCGCGAGGCGAACGCCGAGATCGGCCTTGCGATTTCCGAGCCCGAGATGAAGTACCTGGCCGAGAGCTTCAGGAAGGCGGGGCGGAATCCGACCGACACCGAACTCGTGATGTTCGGCCAGGTCAACTCCGAGCACTGCCGCCACAAGATCTTCGGCGCCGAATTCGTCATCAACGGCAAGAAGCAGAAGGACTCCCTGTTCGGCATGATCAAGAACACGCATGCGAAGCGTCCGCAGGACACGCTTTCGGCGTATTCGGACAACTCCTCCGTCGTGGCCGGCTTCAAGACCGACGTGTTCGCGATCGATCCCGCGACCAACCGCTATTCGTTCAAGAAGGACCAGCTCGACCAGCTGATGAAGGTCGAGACCCACAACCATCCGACCGCGATCTCCCCGTATCCGGGCGCGGCGACGGGCGTCGGCGGCGAGATCCGCGACGAGGCGGCGACGGGCACGGGCTCGCACACGGTCGCGGGCATCTGCGGCTTCATGGTCTCGGACCTGCGCATTCCCGGCTTCCCCCAGCCCTGGGAGCGCGTCTACGCCGAATTCCCGGCGCGTCTCGCGACGCCGCTCCAGATCATGACCGAAGGTCCGATCGGCGGCGCCGCGTTCGGCAACGAGTTCGGCCGTCCCCAGCTCTGCGGCTTCTTCCGCACGTACGAGGGCGAGGTCGCTGGCGAGCTCCGCGGCTACCACAAGCCGATCATGCTGGCGGGCGGCATGGGCGTCATCCGCCGCAGCCAGGTCCAGAAGAAGCCGGTGAAAATCGGCGCGCTGATCGTCCAGCTCGGCGGCCCCGCGATGCGCATCGGCCTCGGCGGCGGCGCGGCGTCCTCGATGATGACCGGCACGAACTCGGAGGCCCTCGACTTCAACTCCGTCCAGCGCGGCAACGCCGAGATGCAGCGCCGCTGCCAGGGCGTGATCGACGCGTGCTCCTACCTCGGCAAGGCCAATCCGGTCCTGTCGATCCACGACATCGGCGCGGGAGGGCTCTCCAACGGCTGTCCCGAACTCGTCGAGGCCACGGGCGGCAAGTTCGATCTCCGCGCGATCCACAACGAGGAGAAGTCGATGAGCCCGATGGAGATCTGGTGCTGCGAGGCGCAGGAGCGCTACGTCCTCGCGCTCCGGCCGGAAGCCCGCTTCTTCTTCGAGGAGCTCTGCGCGCGCGAGCGCTGCCCGGTCGCCTTCATCGGCGTCGCGACGGGCGACGGACAGCTCGTCCTCGAGGACTCGCACTTCAACGACAATCCGATCGACATGGACATCAAGGTCCTGCTCGGCAAGCCCCCGCGGATGGTCCGCAACGTGAAGCGCGTCGCGAAGAAGCGCCAGAGCGCGCAGTTCGTCGGCGTCAAGCCGATCGACGCGCTGACCCGCGTCCTGCACCTGCCGGCGGTCGCGGACAAGACGTTCCTCGTCGCGATCACCGACCGTTCCGTCACCGGACGCGTCGCCCGCGACCAGATGGTCGGCAAGTTCCAGCTTCCCGCGGCCGACTGCGCCGTCACGACGATGGGCTACAAGGCGTTCGACGGACAGGCGATGGCGACCGGCGAGCGCACGCCGATCGCGCTTCTGGACGGTCCCGCCTCCGGCCGCATGGCCATCGCCGAGGCGATCACGAACCTCGCGGCCGCGGACGTCGGCGACATCTCGCAGATCCGCCTCTCCGCGAACTGGATGGCCCCGTGCGGGGATCCCGGCGAGGACGCGGTCCTCTACGACACCGTCCAGGAAGTCGGCCTCCGGTTCTGCCCGAAGCTCGGCGTCTCCATTCCCGTCGGCAAGGACTCCTGCTCGATGCACACGACGTGGCAGGACGCGAAGGGCGACCAGAAGAAGCAGGTCGCGCCGCTCTCGCTCGTCGTCTCGAGCTTCGCGCCCGTGAAGGACGTCCGCCTGACGCTCACGCCCGACCTCAAGCCGGATGCGGACGGCGAGGCCTCGTTCCTCGTCTACGTCAACCTCGGCAAGAAGGGCGAATTCCCGCTCGGCGCGACGGCCCTCGCCCAGGTCTACGGTCAGCTCGGCGCCAGTCACGCCGACGCCGACGCCGCGACGCTCAAGCGCTTCTTCAACGCGATGCAGCAGGTCGTCAGGGGCAAGCTCGCGATGGCCTACCACGACCGCTCCGACGGCGGACTCGCCGTGACCCTCGCCGAGATGGCGGTCACCGGCGGACGCGGCGTCATCGCCCGTCTTCCCGACGGCGACGCCCTCGAGCAGCTCTTCAACGAGCAGCCCGGCGCGGTTCTCCAGGTGTCCGAGAAGGACGTCTCCAAGGTCCTCGCGATCTTCAAGGCGGCGCGCGTTCCGGCGGAGATCGCCGGCGCCGTGACGCACCATTCGCGCGACTTCAAGGTGTTCGTCGGACACCGTCTCGCGCTCGAAACCGACCTCACGTACCTCCGCCGCGCCTGGAGCGAGACGACGTTCCGCATGCAGTCCCTCCGGGACAACCCGGTCACGGCCCGCGAGGAGTACGACAACGGGCTCGACGAGCACGATCCCGGCCTCACCTACCGTCTCACCTTCGATCCGGACGCGAAATTCCCGGCGCGTGATTCGCGTCTCGCGGCTCGTGACGATAAGCACGAACCGCGAACCGCGAAGCACGAAGCGCCGAAGATGGCGATTCTCCGCGAGCAGGGCGTCAACGGACACATCGAGATGGCCGCGGCGTTCGCGCTCGCCGGCTTCGACTGCCAGGACGTGCACATGTCGGACCTCATCTCCGGCAAGGTCGACCTCAAGGACTTCAAGGGACTCGTCGCGTGCGGCGGCTTCTCCTACGGCGACGTCCTCGGCGCCGGCTCCGGCTGGGCCCGCTCGATTCTCTACAACGACCGCCTGCGCGAGATGTTCAAGGCGTTCTTCGAGCGTCCCGACACGTTCAGCCTGGGCGTCTGCAACGGCTGCCAGATGCTGTCGCAGCTCAAGGACATCATCCCCGGCGCCGCCGGCTGGCCGAAGTTCGTCAAGAACCTCTCCGAACAGTTCGAGGCCCGCGTCGCGACGGTCGAGATCGAACCCTCGCCCTCGGTCTTCTTCAAGGGCATGGAGGGCTCGCGCCTCCCGATCGCCATCGCGCACGGCGAGGGCCGCGTCTGGACGGACGGCTTCGTTCCGACCGTCTGCGCCGCGCACTTCGTGGACGGCCGCGGCCGGCCGACGACGCGCTATCCGTTCAATCCGAACGGCTCCTACGGCGGACAGACCGCGTTCACGTCCGAAGACGGACGCGCCACGATCATGATGCCGCATCCCGAGCGCGGCTTCCGCGCCTGCCAGCTGAGCTACAATCCGGGCGTGTTCAAGGTCAACGGACCCTGGATGCGCATGTTCCAGAACGCGTATGCGTTCGCAACGGGAGGAAAGATGTGAGTTGGTTCCTGGGAGGCATCGCGTTCCTGATTCTCGGCTATCTGACCTACGGGAAGCTCGTCGAGAAGGCCATCGGTCCGGATGACCGGAAGACGCCGTGCGAGGCGAATCCCGACGGCGTCGACTACGTCCCCCTGCCGGAGTGGAAGAACCTCCTCATCCAGCTCCTCAACATCGCCGGAATCGGTCCGGTGGTCGGCGTCATCCTCGGCATCAAGTTCGGCAAGGTGGCGCTCCTGATCATTCCGGTCGGCTGCGTCTTCATGGGGGCGGTCCATGACTTCCTCGCCGGAATGATGTCGGTGCGGATGAACGGAGCGAACCTTCCCAAGATCGTGACGAGATATCTCGGCAAGGGGTATTCGGCCCTCTTCTCGTGGATCATGCTGGTCCTCCTGGTGCTGGTGGTCGCCGTGTTCATCAACGTGCCCGCGAACCTCATCGACCGCACGTGGTTTCCGAACGTCCCGTTCTTCTGGTGGGCGGCCGGCTCCATCTTCGCCTATTACATCGCGGCGACGCTCTTTCCGGTCGACCAGATCATCGGCCGCATCTATCCGGTCTTCGGCGCGATCCTCATCGTCGGTTCGCTCGCGATGGCGGTCGCGCTCCTGATCGCGGGATACAGGGACCCCGGCATCCTGGCGGACTGCCCCGGCTTCGCGCCGTTCCAGAAGGAGAACCCGATCTTCCCGTGCCTCTTCGTCACGATCGCCTGCGGAATCATCTCGGGCTTCCACGCGACGCAGAGTCCGATCGTCGCCCGCACGATGACGTCCGAGCGCCAGGCCCGGGCGACGTTCTTCGGCATGATGATCGCGGAGGGCGTCATCGCCATGATCTGGGCGGCCGCGGCCCTGGCGATGTACAACCTCGCGCCGGAGAACCTCGCGCTCTCGGGTTCGGTCGTGCTCGGCAACATCGCGACCAAGTTCCTCGGAACGTGGATGGGCGGGGTCACGGTCGCCGCGATCATCGTCCTCGCGATCACCTCCGGCGACACGGCGCTCCGCTCGGCGCGCCTCTGCGTCGGCGAGATGTTCCGGATCGGCCAGGTCAGGATCGCGACCCGCGTCCTGACGTGCCTGCCGCTGATCGCGATCGTCGCCGCGCTCCTCTGGTGGTCGAACCGCGACGCGAAGTCGTTCAACAATCTCTGGAACTATTTCGCCTGGGGCAACCAGATGGTGTCCGCGACCGCGCTGATGTGCGGCGCGGTCTGGCTGATCCGCCAGGGCAAGAAGGCGGCGTCGCTGATGGCGCTCCTGCCGGGAATCTTCATGACCGCGGTCGTCGGCTCGTTCATCTTCTGGACGCCGGGGACGAACGGTCAGCCGTGGGGGCTCGTGCCGGGCGGGCTTTCCGTCGGCGTTGCGTCCGCCCTCGGCTTCGTCATTGCGCTGGCGTTCGCCGGCTATGCGGTCTATCGCGGAAAGAAGGGTGATTAACATGTCCAAGGTCAGGAAAGTTTCGGTCGACAAGGGCGTCGCGTTCGGCGGCGGGGGACTCGCGTTCATCGCGGGCCCGTGCGTGATCGAGTCTCGCGAGATGGCGCTCGAGCTCGCGAAGCGCCTCAAGGCGCTGGCGAAGAAGCTGAAGGTCGGCTACGTCTTCAAGGCGAGCTTCGACAAGGCGAACCGCACGAGCGTCGACTCGTTCCGCGGTCCCGGAATCGACAAGGGCCTCGAGATCCTCGCGGAGATCCGCGCGAAGTTCGACGTGCCGGTCCTCACCGACATCCACGAGCCCTGGCAGTGCAAGCCGGTTGCGGAAGTCTGCGACATCCTGCAGATTCCGGCGTTCCTCGCGCGGCAGACCGACCTCGTCGTCGCGGCGGGAGAGACGGGCGCGGTGATCAACGTGAAGAAGGGCCAGTTCATGGCCCCCGAGGACATGGCCCAGGTCGTCCGCAAGATCGAGTCGACCGGCAACCGCCGCATCACGCTCTGCGAGCGCGGTTCGAGCTTCGGCTACCGCAATCTCGTCGCCGACATGCGCTCGCTCCTCGTCATGCGCGAGCTCGGCTATCCGGTGATCATGGACGCGACGCACTCGGTGCAGCGTCCGGGCGGACTCGGCAGCGGTTCGGGCGGCGACGGCAAGTACGCGCCGGCCCTTGCGCGCGCCGCGGTCGCGACGGGCGTGGACGGCGTGTTCATGGAAACCCACGTGAATCCGAAGGTCGCGAAGTCCGACGCCGCCAACGCGCTCAAGCTCTCCGAGGTCGAAGGCCTCTGGAAGAAACTTCTTCAAATCGACAGCATCGTCAAGAATTGAAACCGATCCTCTCCATCGCTCTCGTCCTCTCGGCTTCGTGCGCCTTTGCGTTCGATTCCGCGACGTGGTTCGGCAAGCGGACGATTCTCGACCGCGAGGCCGAGCGGCTCCAGGCGGCCTTCGTCGCGTACGACAAGAAGATCGACGCCGCGTCCGAGAACCTCACGATTCCGGTCGAGAGCTATTCCAACGGGACGATCAAGGCGTCGGTCTCGGCCAAGCGGGCGCAGTTCTTCCTGACGGAGGGCTTCGTCTGGGCGGCGGACGTCGTGCTCCGCCAGTTCGCGGCGGACGGCTCCGTCGAGGCCCAGGTCAATGCGGAGAAGTGCCTCGTCGACCGCAACTCGCGCTCGGCCTGGGTCGAGGGCCACGCGACGGCGAAATACCGCGACACCGAACTCGAGGGCGATGGAATTTACTTCTCTTTCGCCGAGGAATATGTTAGAATCTCGACCAACACGGAGATCAGAATCAAGGACATCAAGCTCGACAAGATTGAAAATCCCCCTCAGGCGGCGCCCGACGGAACCGACGCGACGATCGTCTCGGTTCGGTCGGACTACGACCGCCGCGAGGGGCTTCTCATGCTGGAGCGCGACGTGAAGATCGTCAACGGCGGCTACAGCCTTTCGGGCGACGAGCTTTACGTGTTCACGAGCGGCACGAACGAGCTGAAGCGCATCGTCGCGAACGGCAACGTGCGGGTTCGGAACGGCGAGCGGAAGGGGGCGTGCGCCAAGGCGCTCTACGTGAAGTCCGACAACCGCGTGACGATGTTCGGCGACGGCGATGGATCGCCTGCGCGCCTCAAGGACGAAGGAAAGAACAAGGCCGAGGTCGAGGGCCGGAAGATCACCTTCTGGCTCGACACCGAGCAGGTCGAGGTGGAGGGGTCGACAATCACCCTCGACCGCGCAACCTGGGGCGACGCCGGCGGAATGAAGGAGATTTTGGGAAAATGACAGAAGATCCGGTCAGCAAGGCGATGAGCGAGATGGCGGCGGCGAAGCTTACGGCCGTCCGGGAGCCCGACTTGGTCGCGACGGGGCTGGTCAAGGCCTACGGCGACCGCACGGTCGTGAACGGGATGAACGTGAGCTGCAGCTGCGGCGAGATCGTCGGTCTCCTGGGGCCGAACGGCGCGGGAAAGACCACGACGTTCTACATGGTCGTCGGACTCGTGAAGCCCAACGAGGGCAAGATCGTGTTTCGCGGCGAGGACGTGACGAGGCTTCCCGTGTTCCTCCGCGCCCGCAAGGGACTCGGCTATCTCGCGCAGGAGGCCTCGATCTTCCGCAAGCTTTCGGTCTGGGACAACGTGATGGCGATTCTCGAGACTTTGCCCCTGTCCCGCAAGGAACGCAAGGAGCGGGCCGAGCAGCTGCTGTCGCCGTTCGACCTGATGAAGGTCGCGAAGCAGCCCGCGTATACGCTTTCGGGCGGCGAGCGCCGCAAGCTCGAGATCGCGCGCGCGCTGGTGCGCAATCCGGCGATCCTGATGCTCGACGAGCCGTTCGCGGGCGTCGATCCGCTCAGCGTGAACGAGATCCAGGACATTTGCCGCCGGCTTGCGCGGGAGCGCGGGCTGGGCATCATCATCACCGACCACAACGTCCGCGAGACGCTTTCGGTCGTCGACCGCGCCTACATGGTGTACAACGGCCGGCTTCTGAAGGAAGGCCGCACGGCCGAACTCGTGGACGATCCCGAGGTGCGCGCACGCTATCTCGGCGACGGATTCAGGATGTAGAAACGCCGCGGAACCGGAACAGTCCGGAACCCAGGCATAAAAGGAAGGAGACAGGAAAATGAGCATTGAAGTCACCATGAGGCACAGCGATGTGCGAATCGGAGCGCTCAAGGAATACGCCGAGAAGCGCATGAAACTGCTTTCAGAGAGGTTCCCCAAGGTCACCAAGGTCGTGATCGTCATCGACGTCGACGCCAAGAAGCACATGTACATGGCCGAAGTCGTCGCGAACCGCCTCGGCGAAGTCGCGGTCGGCGCCAAGGAATTCTCCGAGAGCGCGAAGAGCGTGATCGACGCCGCCGCCGCCCGCGCGGAGCGCCAGCTCCTCAAGATGCGCGTCAAGGCCCGCAAGGGAGCCGTCCGCAAGCAGCGCGCGTCCTCCGCCCGGAACTGAGGCCGCCCATGAAGACCATCCCCTCCGGTGCCTGCGCCAGCGGTGTGAAGTTCACCGTGGCCGACTTCTACGAAGCCGGCCGCGAGCGGCTCCGCCTGACGCTGCTGGTCGGAGGGAAGGGCCTGTCGCGCGAGATCGAGGAGCCGATGGCCAATCGCCCCGGTCTCGCGCTGACGGGTTTCTTCGAGCATTACGCCAGCAAGCGGCTTCAGGTGATCGGCAACTCCGAGCACGCCTACATGCAGTCGCTGCCGAAGGCGAAGCGCCTGGAGGTCATCGAGGCGATGATCGCGCACGGCACCATGTGCGTGATCTTCACGAACGGCCGCAAGCCGGATCTGGACGAGATTCCGCAGGCCGAGGAGCGGGGCATCGTTCTCATGAGCACGCCGTTCCCGACCGGCGACTTCATCCACAATCTCACATTCGTTCTCGAGCGGCTCGGCGCCCCGCGCACTTCGCTGTACGGAACGATGGTCGAGGTCCACGGACTCGGCATCATGTTCGAGGGCGACCCCGGCCTCGGCAAGAGCGAAACCGCGCTCGGCCTCGTCAAGCGCGGACACGCCCTTGTCGCGGACGACATGACCTGCATCCGCAAGGACGTCGCGAACGACATGCTGTTCGGCTCGGCGTCCGATTCCACCGCGGGCTTCATGGAGATCCGCGGAATCGGCATCATGCACATCCCGAGCGTCTTCGGGATCAGTTCGGTGCGCGGCGAGAAGCGGCTTCATCTCGTCGTCACCTTCAAGCTTCTGAACCAGATCAAGGGCGAAATCGACCGCGTCGGACAAGTCCGTCACTACAAGACGATCCTCGGCGTCAAGATTCCGCAGGTCGTCATTCCGGTCAGCGAAGGGCGCGATCTCGTGAACCTCGTCGAGACGGCCGCCCAGCAGCAGAAGGTCCTTCTTTCGGGATGCGATCCCGTACACGAGCTTTCGGAACGGCTCCGCCTGCGCGCGGTCCCGAACAAACCCAGTGTTGAGGTTGAGAATCGCAAAAGAAAGGGGAAAATTAATGGCAGATGAGAAGCTCGTGAGAAACCTCACGCTGTTGAACAAGTACGGGATGCATGTCCGTCCTGCAGGCTTGTTCGCCAAGGTCGCCAGCCGTTATGATGCCGAGGTCGATGTCGAGAAGGACGGGAACGTCGTTTCCGGAAAGTCGATCATGGCGCTGATGACGCTGGAGGCCACCTGCGGCACGGTTCTCAAGGTCACCGCTTCCGGCCCCCAGGCCAAGGAGGTCCTTGACGAGATCGAGGCGCTGGTCGGCAGGAAATTCGACATTCCTGATGAGCAGTAAAGAACCCATGGTGACGATCTCCGGACTCGCCACGGCACGCGGTTTCGCGTCCGGTCCGGTGTTCATCTACCGCGGCGACGGCGACATTCCGATTCCGGAATACCTGATCGAGCCCGGTCGCGAAGAAGAGGAGCTGAATCGCCTCAGGCGGGCCGTCCTGGCGACGCGCCGCGACCTCGAGAACCTGATCTCGGCGCTTCGCGAGCGGACCGGTCGGGCGGACGTGCGGATCTTCGAGTGCCACCTGATGATTCTCGAGGACGAAACGCTCAACAAGGAGATCGAGAAACATATCGTGGGAGCCCGGCTGAACGTCGAGGCTTCGGTCCGGAAGACGTTCGGCGGCGCGCGCGCCCAGTTCGAGCGGATGAACGACCCCTATTTCCGCGAACGCGTGCGCGACATCGACGACGTCGAGCGCCGCCTTCTCAGGGCCATCACGGGCTTCGGCGGGAATCCCCATCTCGAGCTGAAGGTTCCGTCGATCGTCGTCGCGGACGACCTCACGCCGTCTGAAACGGTCCAGCTGCCGCGCGATCTCGTCCTCGGGTTCGCCACCGACGGCGGCTCCACGACCAGCCATGTCGCGCTTCTTGCGCGCGCCCTCGCGATTCCGGCCGTAACCGGGCTCGTCGACATCACGTCGAAGGTCACGCCTGGCGAAGTCGTCCTGCTGGACGGCACCAACGGCACCGTGACCGTCAACCCCGACCGAGCCACCGTGCTCAAGTTCGGCGACCTGGTCGAGCGCCAGATGGAGCTGGCCGAGGAAGTCGGAATGTCCGCTCCCGCCGGCACGCTCAAGGACGGCGGAGAGGTCCGTCTCTTCGCCAATGTCCATCCCGGAGTCCCCCTCGACGGCATCGGCGGCCTCGGCGCGCGGGGCATCGGACTCTACCGCAGCGAATATCTCTGGCTGAACCGCGAGATCCAGCCGACCGAAGAACAGCAGTTCCAGGCCTATCGCAGCGTCATCAAGTTCGCGACTGCGCTCGGACCGAAGGGCTCGGCGACCATTCGCGCGCTGGACATCGGCGGCGACAAGCTCGTCCGCGGCATTTCCGCCAAGGAGTCGAATCCCTTCCTCGGCAACCGGTCGATCCGCTTTCTCCTGTCCCATCGCGACGTGATGAAGACGCAGCTTCGCGCCATTCTCCGCGCCTCGCATTACGGACGGTGCTGCATCATGTATCCGATGGTCAGCTGCGCCGAGGAGCTGATGCAGGCGGAAGAGGTCTTCAAAGAGGTCACCGCCCAGCTCGACGCCGAGGGGATCCCGTATGACCGCGAGATTCCCGTCGGCGTGATGATCGAGGTTCCGGCCGCCGCCCTCAACGCGGACCAGCTGGCCAAGCACGCCAAGTTCTTCTCGATCGGCACCAACGATCTCGTCCAGTACACGATGGCCGCCGACCGCGGCAACGAGGCCGTCGCGCACCTGTACCAGCCGACGAACCCCGCCGTCCTCCGCCTCATGCGCATGACCATCGACGCGGCGAAGCGCAACGGCATCCCGGTCGGAGTCTGCGGCGAATCGGCCGCAGATCCCGTGATCGGGATCCTCTGGGCCGCCATGGGCGTCGACATCCTCTCGATGAGCGCAACCTACATTCCCGTCATCGCCAAGCTCTGCGCGCGCCTCACCAAGGCGGACCTCGAGGAGTACGCGAAGGTCCCCGAGTCGGTTCCGCCGGACGCCACGGCGGCCGACATCCTGGCCGCCTGCCGCGCCTGGATGGCCGCGAAGATCCCCGACATCGACCGGATCGTCCTATGATTTCCGTCCCCGCGATCACCGTCGAACGCATCGCCGCGACCCTCGGCCGCGGCGAGTCGCTTCCGGAGCTCGCGGAGACGTGCGTTTCGGAATTCGCCGGACGGGACGACATCGGCTCCGTCATCGTCGCCACGTTCTCGAATCCGGACCGGTTTCCCGCGCTGTCGGTGAAGCTCGCCAGCTCGCTCGGACTTGAGTCCTCGGCTCCGGCCTTCGACCTCCAGCTCGCGTGCAGCGCCTATCCCTATGCGCTCTATCTCGCGGGCCGGCTGGCCGCGGACACGGGCAAGAAGGCCCTGGTCGTCAACGGCGACGTGCAGTCCCGCCTCGTCGACCGCAGCGACCGCGCGACCGGCGAGATCTTCTCGGACGCCTGCACCGCCTCGCTCGTTTCGTGCGATCCCGCGTCCGCGGAACGGTCCTGCTTCGACTTTCTCTCCCGGCACGACGAGGCGCTCGCGTGCGGCGCGGCGGGTCCGATCAGAATGGACGGATTCAAGGTCTTCTCCTTCGTCGCGACCGAAGTGTCGGCGTTCCTCCGCGAGTTCCTCGCCCAGCTTGCGAACCGTTCCGCCGCCACACCGCTTGCCGCGCCGAAGCTTTGCGAAGGCGGGGCCGACTTCTTCGTGCCCCACCAGGCGAATCCGTACATGGTCCGCCAGCTTGCGAAGAGCCTCGGACTCGAGGACCGACTGCTGGTCCTGCCGGAGGAGATCCGGAATCCCGGCTCCTGCTCGATTCCGCTGACGCTCGCGCAGAACCGCGCGAAGGGGCGGTGCCTCGTCGCCGGCTTCGGCGCCGGCTACTCCGCCTCCGTCGGACTCGTCGACGTCTTATGAGGAACGCGTGGCGGTCGGTCGACCCTGCGCGCCGTGTTCCTGTCCGCGCGCGGCTGGCTGACGATGAGTGCTTGTTGCCTTCCAGCGTGCGGCCGATTTCGGTGGAAGCGTGCTCCCTGTGCGGGACGGCCGAGGCCGACGTCTTTCGCCCCGCTCGACATACACCAGTATGTCTTCGGGGGCGAGTCCTGCCGACCTCGTCTCGTCCCGCTTCGGTCCGCTCGCCGGGGCTCCGCCCCGCCACCGATCTCGGCCGCGTTGGGCATCTCTGGTCGAGTTCGCCTCGGAACGTACGCGTCGAGTCTCGCTCCCGCGTTGTCGGCGCACCTAGCCGCGGTCCTTCGGCGCCAGTCATCGCGAGATCCTGCGCCTCGGGGTACCTCGGCCTTGTCTCTCGCGCGCCTGCCGCCGAATCCCCCGCGTCTGTGGCACACCGAAACGCTCAGCTCGACATCTCCGCATCCGTTCCAAGACTCACCAGTCTTTTTAGCCTAAAAAAGCAGTTGAGTTTTTCGGCTCTTCGGGCATAAGTGTGGGTCAAACCGATAGGTAACACGTTTCATAAACAAGTTTATGTTGTCGTTATTCATAATTTTCAATAAGTTTACGGTCATAATGGTCATGTGGCGACCCGGCCTAATACCGGCGGGCTTTTTCGAATGCCCGCCGGGCGGCCGAGCACCGCGCCACATGCCCACCATGACCGCTTTGGATCAAGGCCCGAAGTCAAAGCGCTTGATCCAAATACCACTGTCATGTCCATAAACCGACCCACACTTATGCCCGAAGAGCCATTTTTGATATAATACCTATTTCAATAAGGAGAAGCGTATTATGCTCACTTGGATGGATAGCCTGAAGGGGCGCTCGATGATGCGCCTGGCGTCGTTTACCGACGAAGAAATGGTCAACTTGATTGACCTTTCCGAGCAGCTCAAGACGCGTCGCGCAGCGGGCGTCCGCGGGGATTTGCTGCACCGCAAGAACGTGGCGCTCATTTTCGAGAAGAGTTCGACCCGGACGCGCAACTCGACGTTGATCGCAGTCCGCGACGAGGGCGGAAACGGCGAATACCTGACGCGCCCCGACATCCACTTCGGAAAGAAGGAGTCCGTCAAGGACACCGCACGCGTGCTCGGACGCCTTTACGACGGCATCCTCTTCCGCGGCTTCAAGCAGTCCGACTGCGAAGACCTCGCGAAGTACGCGGGCGTGCCGGTCTGGAACGGGCTCACCGACGACTACCATCCGACCCAGATCTTCGCGGACCTCCTGACGGTCCGCGAGACCTTCGGTTCGCTCGAAGGCGTGACGATGGCCTACGTCGGCGACGGACGCAACAACGTCGCGAATTCTCTGATGATGGGCTGCGCCAAGTGCAAGGTCAACTACGTCTGCTGCTGTCCGAAGGAGCTCGAGCCCGACCCTGCGGTGCTCGCGGAGGCGAAGGTGGTCGCGGACCGCAACGGCGTCACGATCAGGGTCTCCAACGACCCGAAGGAAGGCGTGAAGGGCGCGAACGTGCTCTATACCGACGTCTGGGTGTCGATGGGCGAGGAAGCCAAGAC
>CAZYQF010000035.1:0-14192 GCA_964650165.1 uncultured Lentisphaeraceae bacterium | reverse complement strand
ACGTCCGCCTCGCGATCACCGATCCGAAGGCGATCGAGAACGGCAAGCGCGATCTTGCGGACCTGACGGATGCCGATATCACGTGGACGACTGACGAATACAAGGCGGCGAAAGACGCGGACGCGGTCCTCGTGATGACCGACTGGCGCCACTACCGCACCCTCGACTGGGCGAAGATCTACAAATCGATGCGCAAGCCCGCCCTCGTCTTCGACACCCGCAACTGCCTCGACGCAAAGGCCCTCCGAGATCTCGGTTTCAAGGTTCTCAACATCGGCAAATAATCATCCGTCGAAGACATCCGCGGAAGTGACACCGAGAGCAGATCGTCAAATCGGGGAGGGGTTGTGAGAGTCGTCATAGCAGTGGATTCGTTCAAAGGTTCGGCGGTCCTGGATTCGCTGCCGCACGGCAGTTTCTTTCACGCGACGGGCGGTGCCGTATTTCTCTCGGTCCGTGAGCGCCTGAAACTCGTTCCGTTCGAAGCGGCGATCGGTCTCGTCTCGACCGCCTTTTCCGTGATCTTCTATCTGATCTTCGATTAAGCACAGGAGGGTCGGTCCCTGCGTGCCGGGCTGGCAGTGTTTAAAAATGGTAGAGCATTTACGTCATAATCAAAGGAGGCGGCGATGAATGGATTGAAGGTGATTCGGCGGGTGGTTCTGTTGGCGGGTGTCGGTGCGGCGGCTGCTGTCGGGGCGCAGGATGAGACGTGCCCGGTGAATCCGAATGTGCGCGGACACGAGAACATCGAATGGTCGATTGGGTATGCGTTCCATCGGACGGATGCGAACAAGGACCTGCCGCGGGTGCTGCTGGTCGGCGATTCCATCTGCAACGGCTACCAGGGAGAGGTCCAGCGCCTTCTGAACGGGCGGATGAACGTGAGCTACTGGGTCTCGTCGTATTGCGTGACAAGTCCGGGGTATCTGCGGCTCCTCGCGTTTTATCTCGACGAGGCGAAGTATGATGTGATCCATTTCAACAACGGACTCCATTCCCTCGGGACGCCGACCGCGGCCTATGCGGCAGGGCTCGAGCAGGCGCTGAAGCTGATGCGCGAAAAGCAGCCGCAGGCCATGCTCATCTTGGCGACGTCGACTCCCCTCAAGGACTCCGCGAGGACCGAAAAGGCACGTGAGCTCAATGCGGCAGGACGTGCCGTCATTACGCGGCTCGGTAACATTGCGACGGACGATCTGTTCGCGCTCCTCGATCCGCTTGACCGCGCCACCAACTGGTCCGACGTCTTCCATCACAAGAAGAATGTCCAGGATCTGACAGCGCGCGAGTTCGTGAAGAGCGTCTGTCCCGAGGCCGCGTGCGGTACGGCGCCTTAATTTTGCTATAATGTGCGAATTCAACTGATAATCGCGAACATCATCTTTACAGTTTGGCACTCTTATGAATCTCAATGACATCGTTCGGCAGGCGTTTGAAAAGGCTTTTCCAGGTGAGGATTTCTCGTTTGTGAAGGTGGGGCCGGCGACGGATCCGAAGTTCGGCGACTACCAGTGCAACGACGCCCTCAAGTTCGCCAAGAGGCTCGGCATGAATCCGCGCGAGTTCGCCGCGCGCGTGATGGAGAACCTGGACAAGGGCTGCTTCGAAAAGGCGGAGATCGCGGGACCCGGCTTTCTGAACCTCACCGTGTCGGCCAAGTGGCTGAACGGAGAGCTGGCCGCTCTCGCGTCCGCCGAGCATCTCGCGATTCCGCAGCAGGGCGCGGGCAAGCGCGTCGTCATCGACTACTCGTCGCCGAACGCGGCGAAGCAGATGCACATCGGTCACATCCGCTCGACCGTGATCGGCTGCGCGATCGACCGCATCTTCCGCGCGCTCGGCTACGAGGTGATCGCGGACAACCATCTCGGCGACTGGGGAACCCAGTTCGGCATCCTGATCAAGGGCTATCGCGAATGCCTGACGCAGGCGGAGCGCGACAGCCTCTCGGTCGCGAACCTCGAGAAGTGCTACGTTCTCTCCGCCGCAAAGGCGAAGGAGGAGGACGGGCTGTGGCGCGAGGACTGCAAGCGCGAGCTCGTGAAGCTCCAGCAGGGAGATCCCGAGAACCTGGCGCTATGGAAGAAGTTCGTCGACATTTCGATCGGCGAGTTCGACCGCATGTACGAGAAGCTCGGCGTCAAGTTCGACACCTACCGCGGCGAATCGTACTACAACGACATGATGCCCGACGTCGTCGCGAAGCTTCAGGAGATGGGGCTCGCCGTCGAGTCCGAGGGCGCGCTCGTCGTCAACCTCGAGGAGGAGAAGCTCGGCGTCGCGATCGTCCGCAAATCGGACGGCGGCTACAACTACACGACTTCCGACCTCGCCTGTGTCGGTTCGCGCGTCAACGAGTACGATCCGGAGCGCATCGTCTACGTGACCGATGCGCGCCAGCAGCTGCACTTCAAGCAGTGGTTCAACGTCGCGCGCAAGATGGGATTCGACAAGGTTCAGCTCGTGCACGTGCCGTTCGGGCTCATGTCCTACCAGGGCAAGGCGATCTCGACGCGCGAAGGGAACCTCATCCGCCTGGACGAGCTTCTCTCCGAGGCCGAGCGCCGGTCCTACGACATCGTCAAGGACCGCGGCGGAAGCCACGAGCTCGCGTCGCAGATCGGCATCGGAGCCGTCAAGTACTCCGATCTCTCGCACGATCCGATCACCGACATCGACTTCAGCTGGGACAAGGCGCTGGCGCTCGAGGGCAACTCGGGTCCGTACCTGCAGTACGCCTATGCGCGCGTGTGCTCGCTGATGGACAAGGCGGGCGAGAGCGCGGCCGGCGGATTCGGGGCGGACACCCCGAGCGAGAAGCGCCTGGCCCTCCAGCTCCTGGAGTTTCCGGGGGCGGTGGTCCGGGCGGCGGAGGCGTACAAGCCGAGCGTACTCGCGGACTATCTCTTCCAGACCGCGCAGCTCTATTCGAGTTTCTACCAGAATTCGCCGATTCTCAAGAGCGAGGAGTCGGTCAGGAACGCGCGTCTCCGGCTCTGCGCGCTGTTTGGCGAAGTGCTCAAGACGGGCCTCAACCTGCTCGGCATCGAGACTCCCCGCCACATCTGATTGACTTGAGGCGGGGGTATTGTGTATAATATCCACCCGTTGCAGGAGAGATGGCAGAGCCTGGTTGAATGCACATGACTCGAAATCATGCATACCCGCAAGGGTATCGGGGGTTCGAATCCCTCTCTCTCCGCCAGTTTTCACTCGTTTTAGGCGGGCGTAATTCAATGGCAGAATAGGAGCTTCCCAAGCTTCTTACGTGGGTTCGATTCCCATCGCCCGCTCCAGCTCCGGCCCCGTAGGGGCAGAGCGAGTTCAATTGCGGTTGAGGCATGCTTAAGAGACTTTCAGTCAGGAATCTCGCAGTCGTCGAGAAAGCCGAAGTTGAATTCGTTTCGGGACTCAACGTGCTGACCGGCGAGACCGGCGCGGGCAAGTCCGTGCTGATGGGCGCGCTCGAGCTCGTGCTGGGCGGCCGCGCCGATTCTGGAGTCGTCCGGGACGGCGCGAAGGAGGCCGAGGTCGAGGCGGTGTTCGACGGCGCGGTCGTCCGCCGCACCGTGACCTCCGAGGGCCGTTCCCGCGCGTGGCTGAACGACGAGTCCGTGGCGGTTTCGGAGCTCAAGGACCTCGGACGCAAGCTGGTCGACATCCACGGGCCGCGCGCGAACCAGCGCATCCTCGAGGAGGCGTTCCAGCGCGAGGCCGTCGACCGTTTCGGCGACACGGATGCGGTTTTCGGTGTCTATTCCGCCGCCTGGGCGAAGCTTCTTGCAATCCGCTCGAAGATCGACGCCCTGTCCGGCGCGGGCGCGACCGAGGCCGAGCTCGAGCTCCTGCGGTTTCAGGTGAACGAGCTCGAGGAGGCGGGGATCACGGCCGAGGACGACGACATCGGCGAACGCCACGCGGCGGCGGCGCATGCCGGCGAGATCGTCGAGGCGGCGAACGAGATCACCGAGGCGCTCGGCGGCGACGGCGGCGCCGGGGACATCCTCGCGAGGCTCCAGCCGCGGTTCGCGGCGGCGGCGAAGCATTTTCCGGCGGCGGAGGAGTGGGCGAAGACGGCGGACGCGATCGCGCTCGACGTCCAGGAGCTGTCGCGGACGGTCGCGGACGCGGTGTCGCGCATCGACGTCGACTCGGACGAGTTCGAAAAGCTCGACCGGCGGCTGACGGTCGTCAACCGGATGACGCGCAAGTACGGAAACCCCGCCGAGGCGCTGGAGAAGAAGCGCGTCCGGCTCGACGAGCTCGAGCATCGCGAGGAGCGGCTCGAGGCGCTTCGCAGCGAATGCGCCGCGGCGGAGAGGGACGTCAGGTCGTCGGGCGCCGCGCTCACGAAGAAGCGCGGGTCGGCGGCCGAGAGGATCGCCAAGGCTGTCACGAAGGAGCTCCGCGATCTCGGATTTCTCCAGGCGAAGTTCGGCGTCCGCATCGAGCCGACGGAGCCGGAGGCGTCGGGCTGCGACCGGATCGCGTTCATGTTCGAGCCGAATCCCGGCGAGGCGGCGCGTCCGCTCGCGGACATTGCGAGCTCGGGAGAGATCGCGCGGGTGATGCTGGCGGCCAAGACCGTGCTGGCGGCGCACGACCGGACGGACACGCTGGTGTTCGACGAGATCGACGCGAATATCGGCGGAGAGATCGGCAAGGCGGTCGGCGAGAAGATGAAGGCGGTCGCGAAGGGCCGTCAGGTGATCGCGATCACCCATCTGCCGCAGAGCGCGGTGTATGGAGACCGTCATCTGGTGGTGGAGAAGCTCGTCGCCGACGGGCGCACGCGAACGAGGATTGTAGAAGTGAAGGGCGAGGACCGTATTTCGGAAATCGCGAGGATGCTCGGGGGCGAAAAGCTCACGAGCGTGGTCAGGAAACACGCAGAAGAACTGTTAACGTATGGCAAAGAAGCAAATTGAAGGCAAGTTCCCCGTCGTCGTCACCGAAGACGTCTTTGCGGAGGGCAACGGAGAGCTGGTCAAGGTCCTGAAGGCGATTACCGGGGCGGAAGCGCCGCGGGTGACGCTGGTCGCCGATTCCAACGTGGTGCAGCGCACCGAGGGACTCGGATCGAAGATCGGACGCTATTTCCAGGCGCACGGCGTCGTCCTCGCGGGGCCGCCCGTCGTCGTTTCCGGTGGCGAGAAGATCAAGTCGGATAATTTCCAGACCGCGGTTAAAATTGCGACGGCGCTGGTCGATGCCCGCATCGGTGTCGACGACGTCGTGATTGCGATGGGCGGCGGAACGCTTTTGGACGTCGCCGGCTGGGCGGCTTCGCAGGTCCGGGGAGGGATCCGGATCCTCCGCATGCCGACGACGGTGGCTTCGATGGTCGACGCGGCCTTCGCCGAATGCGCGGCGCTTGACGCCCCGGGCGTGAAGGATGCGTTCCGCGTGCCCTGCCTGCCGGCGGCGGTCGTGGTGGACACGGCATTCGCCAAGACCGTGCTGGACGGGGTCTGGCGCGGCGGCTTCGCGGAAGCGGTGCGCCTGGCGGCTGTTTCGGACGCCGCGCTGGTGAAACGGCTCGCGAAGCGCGCGGAGGCGATCAAGGCCCGCGACTACGAGGCCTTGCGCGAGTCCGTCGCCGAGTGCGTCGAACTCCGCGAGAAGAAGGGCGACACCCCGTTCGCACACTGGTGCGCCGCCCGGCTCGAGGCGATGAGCGGCTACAAGCTGCCGCACGGCTATGCGGTCGCCATCGCGATCTGCATCGACTGTGCCTATGCCGTCGGCCAGAAGATCATGAAGGAGTCCGACCAGGAGCTGGTCTGCCGCGTCCTTGCGGAGTGCGGATCCCTGGACGGTCTCGTCCACAGTCATCACCTCCTGTCCCAGCCGGACAACATCATGCTGGGACTCGATGCCTGGAAGCTCGCGACCGGCTCGTCCGGAATCACGCTGCCGTCCGCGCTGGGCAAGTGCAAGGTCGAGGAAATGCCGGACCGCGAAGCCTATGTCTCGGGCATAAAAGAGTTTCTCTCCGTGTCGCAGGCCGAGTGATTTTTTGATAAAATATTCACTTATGAAAAAGCTTGTGGCGCTTATGGCGCTTTGCTCCTCGCTCTGCGCTCTTGCGGCAGATGTCATCGAAGTCAAGGTCAAGGCGCTTGACGGATTCGGGGGGGATACCGGATCCGTCATCAGCCGGTGCCAGACCAAGGTCGGCGCGCCGTACGATCCGGTCACCGTGACACGCGACGTCAACGCGCTCAAGGACTCAAACGAATTCGAGGAGATTTCGGTCGATGCGCAGCGCCTGGCTGACGGCGTGGGCGTGACCTTCTATGTGAAGCGCAAACTCCGTTTCCAGGCGCCGATCGTGGTCCAGGGCTCGGATTTCTTCAGCGAATCCAAGATCTCGAAAGAGTCGGGACTTCGCGACGGCTATCAGTACGGGGAGTCGGATCTTGCCGAAGCTGCGGCGAAAATCCGCCTGGCCTATCAGAAGAAGTATTTCCTCGACGCCAAGGTCACCCCGGTCGTCGATCTGATTCCCGGCGGCAACAACTGCACGGTGACTTTCGTGATCGTCGAGGGTGCGCGTCAGAAGATTCGCGCATTCGCCTTTACCGGCGTACAGAACGTCAAGGAGTCCGAGCTCCGCGAAGCGATCGGAGACCTCCCGTGGTGGAATCCGCTCGGCTGGTTCGGCCAGACCCCGGTCACCGACGAACAGCAGATGCAGTGCATCGCCAAGATCGAGGAAGTCTACCGCAATTACGGCTATCTCGACGTCGCGGTGGCGACGCCGGAACGCCAGCCGCTTCCGGACGGAAAAGTCGACGTGGCGTTTGCCGTGACGGAGGGACCGCGCTATCGAATCGGCGAGATCGCAATCACCGGCGTCACGCGTTATCCGGTGGAATCGGTCCGGACGAAGAGCGAGCTTCCGGCCCCCGGCACGGTGGCGGGCGAGAAGACGCTTGCGGACGCCGCGCGGCGCATTCAGATTGCGGTCGGGTCCGGAAACGAGGGACTCGCCGACTCGCACGTCGAGGTCAAGCGCGTGCCGGCTGCGGACGATCCGTCGAAGCTGGACATCGTCTTCGCCGTGCACGAGGGCGTCCCCGTGGTGATCAACGACATCCGGATCCGCGGCAACGACTACACCAAGGACAAGGTGATCCGGCGCGAAATCCGTCTCGGGCCCGGCGACCGCATGCTCGAGGATCAGGCCGACAAGAGCCAGAAGCGGCTGGAGAGCCTTGACTACTTCTCTCGCGTCCGCTACTCTCTCGAGGCCACCGACAAGGGCAAGGACGCGAGCGGCGCGGAGTACCGCGATCTCGTCTACGAGGTCGAGGAGAAGAACACCGGCTCGTTCATGGTCGGCCTCGGCGCCTCGAGCGTGGATTCCGTCTATCTCACTGCCGAGGTGTCGCAGTCGAACTTCGATCTCTTCGCGCCGTCCAAGTTCTTCCGCGGCGGCGGGCAGAAGGGCCGGCTTTACGCGGCCGTCGGACCCCGCATCCAGACCTACGAGGCGAGCGTGACCGAGCCGTACTTCCTCGACCGCTTCCTGGAGCTCTCGGTCGAGGCCTATCGCCGCCAGCGCTGGTATGACGAGTACGACATCATCCGTTCGGGCGGCGGCGCCTCGCTCTCCTATCCGGTCAAGTTCGGCCGGTGGATCAACAAGGGCGAGCCCTTCGGCCGGTTCGGCGTCCGCCTTTCCGCGGAGATGATCGAGTTCGATGAAGTCGACGAGGGCCAATACACCCTTGACGGCGTGACGAGGCGGTGGCTCAAGGAGGAGGAGCGCAAGTACGGCGACGCGGCCGAGGGCGTGCTGCGCGTCTTCTGGAACCTCGACAGACGGGACAACTTCCGCCTGCCGTCCCGCGGTTCGCGCACGCAGCTCTTTGCGGATCTCGGCACCGGGGACAACGAGTACTGGCGAATCGGCTTCTTGCACCGCCACTACTTCACGACATGGGAAAAGTACCGCCACGTGCTCATGGTGGGCGTGCGCGGCGAGACAATTGACGCGTTCTCGAGCTCGGACAGCGCAGGCGGTCTGCCGCGCGTGCCGATCTACAACCGCATGTTCCTCGGCGGACCGAAGTCCATCCGCGGCGTCAAATACCGCAACGTCTCCCCGGCCATCCAGAAGGCGGGCGGCGGCGACTGGGTGCCGTGGGGGGGACAGACCCTCTTCTGCGCCAATTTCGAGTACACCGTACCGATCGTGAAGATGCTTCGCGTCGCCGCGTTCTCGGATCTCGGTTCGGTCGGCGCGGAAGACTTCGACCTCGATTTCAGCGACACCTTCGCGTGGACGGTCGGCCTCGGCATCCGTCTCGACATTCAGATGTTTCCGATCCGACTCGACTTCGGCACGCCGATCGAGAAGCCGGATCATGCCGAGAAGGAGGTCTTCTCCTTCACCGTCGGTTACGATTTCTAAACCCGGAAAGGACAGATGGAATGAAAAAGATGATTTTTGCAGCGTCGCTCGCGTGTGCGATGTGCGCGTTTGGCGACATGAAGGTCGGCACGGTCGACATGATGACCCTGCTCCGCAGCCACAGCAGCTACGAGACGAACAAGAACCTGCTCACGACGACCGAGGCCGACGGACAGAAGAAGCTTGACAAGCTCCGCGACGACATCGAGGCCATCCAGGACGAGGGCAAGAAAGTCGCGGACCAGATCAAGAATCCGATGCTCGCCCAGTCCAAGAAGGATCAGATCGAAAAGGAGCTCATCGACATCCAGAACCGGTACGTCGGCGCGCAGCAGAAGCTCCGCTCGGAGGCGATGCGCGCGCAGCAGGACCTCCAGGAGCTCGAGTCCCGGCTTCTCAAGATCACGACGGACGAGCTCCGCGGCGTCATTGAGGCGTTTGCCGAGAAGAACGGATACGACCTGATCATTGACGCCTCGGCTGCGGCCTATGCCAAGAAGGCGCTCGACGTCACCCCGGACGTCCTCAAGGAGCTCGTGGCCGAAAAGGGCAAGGCTTCCCAGGACAAGGAGACCGTCAAGAATGAAAGCAAGTGAACTCGCTGCGACTCTCGGCGGGATTCTCGAGGGCGCCGACGTCGAACTTCTTGCCTGCGCCGGCCTTGAGGAAGCCCGTCCGGGGGATCTGAGCTTCTGCAAGGATCCGAAGCACGTCAAGCTTGTCCAGGGCACTCAGGCAGACGCCGTGCTGCTGCCGCTGGACTGGACGCACGGCGCGCCGTGCTCGGTCATCCGTGTCGCGGATCCGAACCATGCGTGCATGGCTGCGGCGAAGATTTTCGCGCCGCCGGAGCCGGTGCGTGCTCCGGGCGTGCACGCGAGCGCGATCGTCGATCCGACGGCGAAGCTTGGCAAAGACGTCCATGTCGGACCCTTCACCGTGATCGAGAAGGGCGCCGAGATCGGCGACGGCGCGGTGATCGAGGCGCAGGTCTTCGTCGGCGAGGGCTGCAGAGTCGGCGCCGGAACCCGCCTTTATCCGCAGGTCACGCTCCGCGAGGGTACGATCGTCGGGCGCGAGTGCATCATCCATTGCGGCGTCCGCCTCGGCGGCGACGGCTACGGCTTCAACAACGGACGCCGCGAGGACGGCTCGATCTTCATTGAGAAGATTCCCCAGCTCGGCATCGTCGAGATCGGCGACGGCGTCGAGATCGGCTCCAACACGACGATCGACCGCGCCCGCATCGGCCGCACCTACATCGGTCCGATGACCAAGATCGACAACCTCGTCCAGATCGGGCACAACGTCAAGGTCAAGGGTTACTCCGGCCTCATCGCGCAGTCGGGCATCGCCGGCTCGTCCGAGATCGGCTACGGCTGCCTCATCTGGGCGCAGGCCGGCATTTCCGGGCACATCAAGATCGCGGACGGCGTCCAGGTCGGTCCGCAGGCGGGCGTTCCGCAGTCGCTTGACGGATCCGTCAGGTATGTGATCGGAACCCCCGCGGAGTCCATGAAGGATTTCGGCGGCCGCCTTCTTGTCCCGAAGATGCTCGCGAAGCTCAAGGCCGAGCTCAAGGAACTCAAGGACAAATGAAGATCCTGGTTCTCAACGGACCGAACCTGAATCTGCTGGGGCACCGCGAGCCCGAGCTCTACGGAAGCCGCACCTACGCGGACCTCGTCTCCTTCTGCGAACGCGAGGCCGCCGGGCTCGGCGCCACATGCGAGGTCCGTCAGACCAACCACGAGGGAACGCTCGTCGATTGGATCCAGGAGTCACGCGGCGCGTTTGACGGCATCGTTCTCAACGCTGCCGCCTGCACGCACACGTCCGTCGCCATTCTCGACGCCATCAAGGCCGTGAAGGCCCGCGTCGTCGAGGTTCATCTGACCGATCCGAAGACGCGCGAGGACTTCCGCCGCGTTTCCTATGTCGGGATGGCCGCCGAGACGACGTTCGCCGGATTCGGCTTCGAGTCCTACGCGAAGGCCATCCGGCATCTGGCCGGCAAGAGGGACTGAAACATGCCGGTGTATGTCTACGAGGCGAAGGACTCCGCGAAGGGTTGCGTGAAGTGCCGCGCAGGCTTCGAGATCGCCCAGCGCCTCTCGGATGCGAAGCTCACGGCATGCCCGGACTGCGGCGCCGAGATTTTCCGCGTGATTCAGGCGCCGGGGCTCGGACATTCCAAGACCGATCTCCATTACCGGGCCAAGCGCGCCGGCTTCCACTCCATGAAGCGGGTGAACAAGGGCGAATACGAAAAAATGTACTGATGCGCCGATTGCGGCCACATAGGTTAAAAGAAAATTTCTCATGAACGAGTCTGACACTTCAAGGCATTTTCTCCGGCAGTGGATCGAAAAGGACGTTGCCGACGGCAAGACCGGCGGCAAGGTCGTGACCCGCTTCCCTCCGGAGCCGAACGGCTACATCCACATCGGCCATGCGAAGGCCGTCTGCGTGGATTTCGGCATGGCGGAGCTGTTCGGCGGAGAATGCCACCTTCGCCTTGACGACACGAACCCGACCAAGGAATCGGACGAGTACGCCGAGAACATCAAGAAGGACATCAACTGGCTCGGCTTCCGGTGGTCTGGGGAGGGCGACGCCGGCGAACCGGGATTCTACAACGCGTCGAACATGTTCGACAAGATGTACGAGATCGCCGAGAACCTGATCCGGAAGGGGCAGGCCTACTGCTGCAACCTCGGCCAGGAGGAGTGGAAGCGGTATCGCGGCGTGCCCGAGAAGCCGGGCATCCCGAGTCCCTCGCGCGACACCGATCCCGAGCGCAACCTGAAGATCTTCCGCGAGATGCGCGACGGGAAGTACGCGGACAGCGAATGGTGCGTTCGCGCCAAGATCGACATGTCCTCTCCGAACATACATTTCCGCGATCCGGTCATCTACCGCATCCGCCACGTCTCGCACTACCATCTCGGCGACAAATGGTGCGTCTACCCGATGTATGACTTCGCCCATCCGATCGAGGACGCGCTCGAGGGCGTGACGCACTCCATGTGCACGCTCGAGTTCGAGGTGCACCGTCCGCTCTACGACTGGGTCGTCGACCGGCTTGACGAAATGGGCATGCTCCCCGTCCGCAACGGCGTGAAGATCCGCACGCAGCAGCGCGAGTTCGCGCGCCTGAACATCACCTACACGGTGATGTCGAAGCGTCTCCTTCTGCAGCTTGTCACCGAGAAGCACGTCGCCGGCTGGGACGATCCCCGCATGCCGACCGTGTGCGGCATGCGCCGCCGCGGCTACACGCCGGGAGCGATCCGCGAATTCTGCGCGCGCGTGGGCGTTTCGAAGATGGAGAGCGAAAGCGATCCCGCGCTTCTCGAGTGGTGTGTCCGCGAGGAGCTGAACCAGACCGCGCCGCGCCGCATGGCGGTGCTGGATCCGGTCAAGGTCGTGATCGACAATTTCGAGGGAAGCCGCGAGGTGGAGCTTCCGAACAATCCTCTCGACGAGTCTGCGGGACTGCGCAAGATTCCGTTCGGACGGGAGATCTGGATCGACCGCGCCGACTTCATGGAGGTTCCGGAGAAGAAGTTCTTCCGCATGGCGCCGGGGCAGGAAGTGCGTCTCCGCGGCGCGTGCATCTTCATGTGCACCGGCTGCATCAAGGACGACGCCGGCCAGGTGGTCGAGATTCACGGCACCTGGGACCCCGACTCCTGGGGTGGCAACGCCGCGGACGGGCGCAAGGTGAAGGGTACGATCCACTGGGTCGATTGCGCGACCGGCGCCAAGGCCGAGGTCCGTCTCTACGACCGACTCTTTACGGAGAAGGATCCGCTCAAGGACGGCACCGGCGAGTTCCTGAAGTACATGAATCCGGACTCGCTCAAGACCGTGACGGCCTACGTCGAGCCCTCGCTTGCGGAGGCGAAGCCCCTCGAGAGCTTCCAGTTCGAACGCACCGGCTACTTCGTCGCCGACGAATACGACACGAAGCCCGGATCTCCGGTCTTCAACCGCACCGTCACGCTCAAGGACTCGTACAAGCCCGCGTGACCCCGGCGGATGAAGCGGAGGTGCGGGGTGTCGCACTCGGTCTCGTCGCTCGGCCACATCGACAATCGGCCGTCGTCCTGTCCGGACGCACCGGTTGCAGATGGCGCGACTCCTGTTCTCGGCGTGCCTCGACTCCTCACGAGCGCGACGTCCCCGCGCCTCCGCTAGATCCGACGCCGAGATACGGCACGTCAGCGTTTACTTTTTGTCTGGGGAGGGCTTGTCGGCGGAGGGCGGAAGGGCGTCTCCCCGATCTGATGCGAACCCTTGGGGCGGCCTGCACGGAAAGGCGGCCCGGGCAGCGGTGAGCATCCGAAGCGACGAAAGCGCGAACGCGCGGAGTCGTCGCGTTCGGGGAGGCGTCCTTCCGTCCGGAGCCGGGCGGCGACGAAAAACCATGAAACACCAGGGAAAATTCCCCATTGCATTCGTCCCCGGTAAAGTGTATACTATGCCTCGTTTTCAACACTGCTCGGGTGGTGAAATTGGCAGACACGTATGCTTGAGGTGCATATGGGTAACTCCTTGCGGGTTCGAGTCCCGCCCCGAGCACCACTTTTCGAAAGACCGCGTCAAGCGGTTCTTTTTTTTGGTATAATTCCAGAAATGAGTCGTATTGCTCCACACGTCGCCGAATTGCCGAAGAGCGGAATCCGCAAGTTTTTCGACATCGTGGCCCAGTCCAAGGACATTGTGTCCCTGGGCGTGGGAGAGCCCGACTTTGACACTCCCTGGCATATCTCCCGAGCGGCGGTGACCTGTCTCGAGAACGGCGGCACCCATTACACGTCGAATCTCGGCACGCCGGATCTTCGCCAGGCGATCAGCCGTTATCTTGAGCGCCGCTTCGCCGCACGTTTCGACTGGGCGAAGGAAGTTTTGGTTACGGTCGGCGTCTCCGAGGCGCTGGACCTTGCGATCCGCGCGCTCTGCTCGCCGGGCGACGAGATCCTCTATCACGAGCCGTGCTTCGTGTCCTATCCGGCGGTGATCCGCCTGGCGCATGCGGTGCCGGTTGTTGTCGAAACGCGCGTCGAGGACGAGTTCCGGCTGACGGTCGAGGCGCTGGAGGCGAAGGTCACGCCGAAGACGAAGGCGATCCTCCTCAATTTTCCCTGCAATCCGACTGGTGCGATGCTGAATTCCGAGGAGATGCGCCAGATTCTCGAGTTCGCGGAGCGGCACGACCTGGTTGTCCTGACGGACGAGGTGTACAGCGAGCTGAACTACACGGTGGACGATCCGAAGGCGACGTTGCCGAGCTTTTCGGCGTTTCCCGAACACCGCGACCGGGTGGTGCTGCTGAACGGCTTTTCCAAGAGCTGGGCGATGACGGGCTACCGTCTCGGCTACGCCTGCGGTCCGGTCGACATCATCGACGCGATGATGAAGATCCACCAGTACGGCATCATGTCCGCCCCGACCCTGTCGCAGGCCGCGGGCGTCGAGGCGATGGACTTGGGCGACAAGGACGTCGACCACATGCGGCGAGAGTACAGGAAGCGCCGCGACTTTCTGGTGCCGGCGCTGAATGCCCTGGGCCTGAAGACGCTGCTGCCGAAGGGCGCGTTCTATCTTTTCGTGGACATCCGTTCGACCGGCCTGACGGACGAGCAGTTCGCGCTGAAGCTCCTGAAGGACTTCGGCGTCGCCTGCGTGCCCGGACCGGCCTTCGGAGCGTGCGGCGCGGGATTCATCCGCATGTCCTACGCGACCTCCATGGACAAGATCA
>CAZYQF010000034.1:0-14668 GCA_964650165.1 uncultured Lentisphaeraceae bacterium | reverse complement strand
GCGCGAAGGTTCAGCCGAACACGCGAAGCCTCAGCAGAGCCCGGGAAGATTCAGCCGAGCGCGCGAATCTTCAGCAGAGCGCGCGAAGGATGACGCCCTTCAAGTAGGCGCCTTCGGGGAAATTGAGCGCGGTCGGATGGTCCACTCCCTGGCGGGTGCGGTAGAGCATCTGGAAATCGCGCTTCGCGTCCTGGGCGGCCTCGGCGACCACCTTGTCGAAGAAGTCGGACGTCATCGCGCCCGAGCAGCTGAACGTCGCAAGGACGCCGTTCGGATTCAGAAGCTTCATCGCGAGGAGATTGATGTCCTTGTAGCCGCGCGCGGCCTTCATCACCTGAGAGTGGGTCGCGGCGAATTTCGGCGGATCGAGGACGATCAGGTCGAACGTCTTGCCCGAATCGCGGCACTTGCGGAGATACTCGAAGACGTCCGCCTCGGCATACTCCATCTTGGTGCCGCAGAAGTGCTGGAGCATCTCGTTCTTCTTCGCCATCTCGAGCGCTTCCTTGGAGATGTCCACCTGGGTGACGGACAACGCCCCGCAGGCGCTCGCGAAGAGTCCGAATCCGCCCGTATAGGAGAAGCAGTTGAGGACCGCGGCGCCGTTCGCAAGCGAACCGACCGCCTTGCGCGCGTCGCGCTGATCCAGGTAAAAGCCGGTCTTGTGGCCCTTGCGGACGTCAACCAGGAACTTGCACGGGCCCTCGACGATCTCGATTGTTTCCGGCGGCTCCGCGCCGAGGAGGACGGCGAAGCTCGCCTCGGGCTTCGGAAGCCCCTCCTTCTCGCGGTCCGAAAGGTCCGTGCGCTCGCTCACGCCCAGGCAGAACGGCGCGAACTTCATCAGCGCCGCGGCGATCGCGGCCTTGAACGCTTCGGCACCCGCCGAGGTGAACTGGCAGACGACGTAGCCGGCGTAATAGTCCGCGACGACGCCCGGGAGTCCGTCGGACTCCGCATTGACGAGGCGAACGGCGTTCGTTTCGGCATTGGCGAAGAAATCGGCGCGGCGTCCGACCGCAGAGGCGACGAGCCCTTCGACGAACTTCTCGTCGGGAACGGCCTTGGCGTCAAAGGACAGCATGCGGACGCGGATCTGGCTGTTCGGCGAGTACGAGCCGTATCCGAGCGTCTCGCCGTCCGCGGAGACAATTTCGACGGTTTCGCCCAAACCGGGCTGGACGGCGGAGGGGTCGGACGGCTGAGGAGTTGCGATCGCCCCGGAGAAGATCCAGGGGTGGTGGCGGCGGACGTTGAAATCGCGGGTCGGCTTCAGGAAGACTTTTTGCATAATAAATTTCAAATTTCAGATTTCAGAGCTCAGATCTCAGAGCTTTTTGCCCACTGTTGAATTTCAGATTTCAGAGCTCGGTGACCGCTATTCAGAGCTTACCGCCCACTTTCCTGATTTCAGAACTTTGTCTCAGACTTCAGAGCTTTGGTTTCTGGTTTCCGAGATCAAATTTCAAATTTCAGATTTCAGAGCTTGGATTTCAGAGTTTGGAGAACAGAGCCCGCAATCCTTCCGACAACTTTCCAACCGTTCAACTTTTCACCCATCAAACCGTTCAACTTTCCAACCGTCAAACTTTCCAACTTTCCAACGCTCCAACGCTCTTACCGCACGCGCTTGATCGCGCCGAACTTGCAGACCTGCTGGCACTGCTTGCAGCCGGCGCACTGGTTCGCGTCGATCGTCATCTGGAACGCGCCCGGGCGGATTTCCTTGCCGCGGGTCATCGCGGGGCAGCCCATCTTGAAGCAGGCGCCGCAGGCCTTGCAGGCGGCCGCGTCGACTTCGCAGAGCCCTTCCTTCGTCAGCTTCGCCGCGATGCGGCACGGCGCGTAGGCGATCACGAGGGCGGACTCGTCGCCGTCCATCGCGTCCTTGAGGACCTTCTCGAGCTCGGCGAGGTCGTCGGCGGAGACCGAGACGACCTTCTTGTAGCCCATCGCCCGGGCGACGTCGCCGATCTCGGTGACGGGCGCGGGGTCGCCGGCGAGCGTCTTGCCCGAGCCGGGGTTCTCCTGGTGGCCGGTCATGCCGGTGATGCGGTTGTCGAGGACGACGGTCGTGACGGGCGTTCCGTTGTAGAGCGCGCTCAAGGCGCCGGTGAGGCCCGAATGGAAGAACGTGGAGTCGCCGAGAACCGCGCAGATGCGGCCTTTGAGTCCGGCTTTCTTCATGCCCGCGGCGTTGCCGATCGAGGCGCCCATGCAGATGGTGGAGTCCATCGCGTTGAGGGGAGGAAACGCGCCGAGCGTGTAGCAGCCGATGTCGCCGGTCACGGTGGCGCCGAGCTTGCTGAGGATGTGGAACACGCTGCGGTGTCCGCAGCCCGCGCAGAGGACCGGCGGACGCGTCGGAAGCCCTTCGACGGGCTTGCGGACCTTGGCCTTCGGAACGTCGCCGAGGAGCTCGTGGCGGAGGTTCTGGAGACGGTCCGAGTTGAGCTCGAACATGTTGAGCTCGGTCTTGTGCTCCACGACCTTGAGGCCCATCGCGCGGATCTGGTCCTCGAGGAACGGATCGAGCTCCTCGACGACGAGAAGCTTCTTCACGGACTTCGCGAACTTGGCGACAAGCGCCTTCGGCAGCGGATTCGTCCAGCCCAGCTTCAGGATGCTGCAGTCGGGGAAGATCTCCTTCACGTACTGGTACGCGACCGCGCTCGTGACGATGCCGAGGGCCTTCGCCTTCGCGGAGACCTTGACGCCCTTCGCGGGCTTGACGATCTTGTTGAGCTTCGAGCGGCACGCGTCCTTCTCCATCGCCGCGGAGCGCGTCTCGGCGTTGAGGCGCTGGGTCGGCGCGAAGGCCGGCACGGGGATGTTCTTGCGGATGTTCTTGACGTAAGGGAGGAGCGGATGCGGGGCGGGCCTGAAGTCGCCGAGCTCGACGAGCGACGCGGAGTGGCTCGTGCGGGTCGTGAGGCGGAGGATCACCGGCACCTGGTACTTCTCCGAGAGCTCGAACGCCTGGACAGTCATGTCGTAGGCTTCCTGGCTGTCCGAAGGCTCGAGGAGGAGCGCGCGGGCGAACTTCGCGAGGTTGCGGTTGTCCTGCTCGTTCTGCGAGGAGTGCATGCCGGGGTCGTCCGCGGAAACGAGGACGAAGCCGCCGAGCGGTCCGACGAAGGTGAAGGTCATGAGCGGATCCATCGCGACGTTGACGCCGACGTGCTTCATCGCGCTCAGGGCGCGGGCGCCGGCCATCGAGGCCCCGATTGCGGTCTCGAGGGCGACCTTCTCGTTCACGGCCCATTCGCACTTGACGGTGTCCTTGAACTTGGCGATGTTCTCGAGAATCTCGGTCGAGGGGGTGCCGGGGTAGGCGGAGGCGACGACGCATCCGGCCTGGGCTGCCGCGTGGGCGACCGCTTCGTTCGCGCTGAGGAATTTCTTCATTTCTTCACATTCTCCTTGAAAAATATCGTGTATTATATCAAAAATGCCCGGTCGACGACCCGGTCCGCCATTTTGAGCTCCTCGGGCTTTCCATAGCCCCAGGTGACCGCGACGGAGGCGATTCCGTTCTCCTTCGCGGCGATGAAATCGCTCGCCGAATCGCCGACGATGACCGCGTCCGCCGGGGAGACGCCGTACTTCGCGAGCAGAAACCTGAGAAGCTCGGGCTTGCGCATCTTCCCGATCTTGGGATCGTTCATGTGCATGTCGCCGGCGTAGATGCCGTCGAAGACCTTCTCCCAGCCGAACTTCTTCGCCATCAGAAGCGCGCCGGCGTAGCGCTTGTTGGTGGCGATGACGACGGTCGCGCCCGACGCCTTGATCTCGCGGACGCGGTCGAGGATGCCGGGATACTCGAACGTGTGGCGGAATCCGTCATGGTCGTAGTGGTCGCCGAAGCCCTTGCGGAGGCGCGCGCCGAGCTCGTCGGTGTAGGCGTCAGGGAAGAGCGATTTCGCCATGTCCTCGATCGGAGGGCCGGCGACGAAGTCGCGGTCGAAGTTGGGGCAGTCGAAGCCGAGGTCCTTCAGCGTGGCCTTCCAGGCCGCGCGGATGTCGGGGTCGGTGTCGGCGAGCGTTCCGTCGAGATCGAAAAACCAGAGTTTCTTCATGTCCTGAAAAGTCCTTCTTCGGCGGCCCGGATCACGGAGACGACCTGTTCGACGCTCGCCACTTCCTCGTCGAGGAGCTTCAGGAACTCGGTCGCGTGGGCCATCATCGCGAGGCGCGAGAGGATCTGGAGGTGCTGTTCGTGGTCCGTCGAGCAGATCAGGAAGAAATGCCGCGTCGCCTGTCCGTCCGGCGCGCCGAAGAACACGGGGCGTTCGCTGCGCCCGTAGGCGATGAACGTCTCCTGGAACATGTAGGGGTCGTGGAAGCGCGCGTGCAGGAACGCGGCGCCCTCTCCGATCGCGGTGGAGGCGATCTCCTCGCGGGCCTGAAGCTCCTTGAAGAGCCCTTCGGGGTCGTAGACGAGGCCCGAGCGGTCGGCGAGGTCCGTCATGTCGCGGAGGATGCCGGCCTTGGCCTTGCCCTTGAGGTCGAGCACGATGGCGGAATCGCTGAACAGCTCCCAGACGCGCCAGTCCTCGCGGTTGGCGCGGCGGTTCTTGTCGAGGATGACGCCGTGCTGGCGGACGATTTCCTTCGTGTCCGCGGACAGGACGTTCCGCTGGGCCCACTCGTCGAGGGCGCGGTGCTCGAACCACCAGCCGTCCGAGCGTTCCTCCGCGTCGATTTCGCCGCGCTGGGCGCAGTGCTTGAGCTCCTTCGCGTCCATGTGGACGTGATCGGCGGCCTGCTGGAGATTGAACATCTGATGGCTCATTTCGCGGACCTCCGGCGGCAGAGTCGGACGATTTCGGCGGTCACGAGGACGTCGGCGGCGCCGGACGTGGTGACGGCTCTTTCGCGGAGCTTCAGGAAGCGGGCGCGGGCGACGCGCAGCTCGGGGAGCGACCAGTTCCGGAGGAACTCCGCGTTCTTCTTCGCCGCCCAGGGGTTCAGACCCTCGGCCGCATCGCCGAGCCGGCCCTTCGCTTCCGCGTCCTTGAGTTCCGCCAGCTGGCGGACGAACTTCTCGATGACGGTCGTGGCGAGGACGGCGAAGCCGTTCTCCTGTTCGAAGCGGCGGACGGCGTCGAGGGCCTTCTCGAGGTTGCGTTCGCCGAGGGCGTCCGTGATCGCCCAGATCTCGGGCTCGACGCCGACGCCCTGCGAGGTGATCTCGGCGATGTCCGCCGCGCCGACCGTGTGGCGTGCGGCGCCGAGGTAGTCGCGCATCTTCTCCATCTCCCGCACGAGGGACCGCGCGTCGGTGCCGACGCGCGCGACGAAGCGCTCGGCGGCGCCGCGGTCGAACTTGAGGTTCATCTCCGCTGCGAGCTCGGTGACGCGGACGGCGGCGTTCTTCGCCTGTTCCCACGGCTTGCCGGCGGCGAAGACGACGATCTCGGCGGACGCCTTGAGCTGCTTCGCGAAAATCGAGGTCATGAGAAGCCGCGGGGCCGAGAGGATGAACTGCTGGTTCTCGGGGAGGACTGTCGCGGCGAGCTTGCCGGCGAACTTCTCGAGCGCGGCCTTGACGTCCTCGGACGGCCCGCCCTTCCCGCCCTGCGGGAGGAAGCCGACGTGCTTCCACCAGGTCACCTTCTTCGGATCGAGGAACGGGGGCGTCGACAGCGACGCGTCCGCCGCGCGGAGGTCCTTCAGCTGGGCTTCGGCGTTCGTCGAATTGGCGGAGTCCACGACCTCGAGACCGACGCCGTCGCCGACGGTCTTCTGCGCGGTTTCGGAGACGAGGTAGTCGTCCTCACCGATGATGATGCGTACGTTCGCCATAGATCCAGAAGAAGATGCCGAGGTCCGCCATCCCGAGGGAGATGAGCTGGCCGATGCTGAGTCCGAGGAAGGCCGCGCGCGGATCGCCGCGGAGGAATTCGAGGCCGAAGCGGATGACCGCGTAGCCGACGAGATAGACGGCGCAGGTGCCGCGGCGGCGCTTGAGGTAGAGCCCGAGCAGGAAGACGAACAGGACCAGCAGCGCGGACGCCTCGAAGAGCTGGGTCGGGAGGACGGGAAGCGAGCATTTCGCGGAGGCGTCGACGAGTCCGCCGTGGAACTGCTCGTACCAGGCGGGAGACCGCGCGGGGAAGCAGACGGCGACGGGGGAGTCGGAGAGGCGTCCGTAGCAGCAGCCGTAGAAGAAGCAGCCGAGGCGGCCGCAGGCGTGTCCGAGCGGAATCACGGTGCAGAGGAGGTCGGCGAGGCCGAGGACGCTCTCCTTCTTGAGGCGGCACCAGGCGAGGAAGACGACGATCGCCAGGATGAGTCCGCCGTAGAACATGAGTCCGCCCTGGTCGATGCGGACGATGTCGGCGGGGCGCGCGGCGAATTCGGACTGCCAGTGCTCGATCACGTAGGCGATGCGGCTGCCGAGCACACCCGAGACCATCAGGGAGATCAGGAGGTTCGAGAGGTCCTTGCGTCCGGACAGCTTCTCGACGAGCGTCCAGCAGAGGAGGAACCCGACGGCCATGCACGCGCCGTAGGTCTTGAGATGGAGGAATCCGAGGTCGATCAGGTCCGGGAACATAGTCTGACAATCCATGTGACGAGGTGAACGCCGCCCGCGCCGACGGCGACGTAGGCGGAGACCGTGCGGTTGAGGAGCGAGCCGGCGAGTTGGGCGAACGTGAGGGGCGTCATCGCCGCCAGCCAGACGAGTATGAACGCCATGTTCGCGATGAAGATGAACACCCAGGAGAAGATCCGTCCGTACGTCTTGACGTCCGGCTGGTCCTGCGCGAGCGTCTGGCACGTGAAGAGGATGTGGAACGCCCAGGTGAAGCCGATCATGAACATCCAGAGCGGCAGGCACGGCAGGGGCCGGAGGAACGCGTACGTGACGAGCGCGACCACGATGACGACGAACGTGTAGAACGGGAAGAAGTACGGCGCGAGCGCGATGAGGATGTTGGTCTTCGTGAGGCGCACGCTCCCGCCCGCCGCGCTGACCTTCACGTTGGAGGGTCTCGCCCCGAACAGGAGCCCCCACAGCGCGTGCGTGAGCTCGTGCCCGAGAACATAGGTCCGGACCGGATGGGAGAGCGCCAGCCAGCAGAGGGCGAACGCGGCGATTCCGCCGAGGAAGGAGACGGACTCGTAGGAGATTCCGCCGCCCGCAGCCGCGACCAGCGAATCGGCAAAAGCACGCACGAACCCCCAGCATGCCGGAAGGAGGGCGAGTCCGATCATCATTCTGAGAAAATTCGCCATCGGTCAGTCTTCGAAGATGAAAACGAGCTCGCCGGGGAAAACGCGATTGTTCTGCCGCGCGATGGTTTCGACAAAGTCGGGGTCTGTGCGAAAGCGGCGCTGATTCTCGATCAGCTTGGCGATTTCGCGCTTCTTTTCGTCGATTTTGAAGGTCAGTTCGGCATTTTGTCGTTTGAGCCCCTGCCAGCAGAGAACCGAAGGCCAGGCCGAGATCACGCCGGCGACGACGATGATTCCGACAATCACTATCGTCAGAAGCCCGGCAAAGCGCTCTTTGAAACTGTCATTCATGAATGCCTCTATTATATCAAAAACAAACTCTTTTAAACATTGACTTTTCGCAAAAATATGAGATACTATTCATCGTCAAGTCAAAAAAGGGATTCAACCTGACACCAGGGAGAATCTTTCGAGAGGGAAAGCAACAAATGAAGATCAAGACTACGAACAAGTGCTCGGACAAGAAGGTTATCGCGAAGAAAACGGCGAAGCCCGCCGCCAAGACCGCCAAGACCGCCAAGAAGGCCGTGACGTTCACGGTCCACGCCGACAAGGGTAAGTCTGTCTATCTCGCAGGCTGCTTCAACAACTGGAGCCCCACCGCGAAGAAGATGGCCTACAAGGCGAAGGAAGGCATCTACTCCGCGACGGTGCAGCTTGCCGCCGGCGAGTACCAGTACAAGTTCGTGATTGACGGAACCTGGTGCGCCGATCCCGAGAATGTGAACGCGGTCAAGAACGACCAGGGCACCTTCAACTCCCTCGTCTCGGTGAAATAACCTTCACCCCGGCATTCAGACGAGCAAAGGCCGCGGAAATTCCGCGGCCTTTCTTTTTTTACCTTCCGTCTTTTCAACCTTCAAACGGCTCGGTCAGCGGGAGCCGCCATTTTCCTTGGCGAGCTTCTTGAGCTTCGCCGCGTAGGAGAGGCGTTCGACGGCGGACATGTGGTCGATGTAGAGAATGCCGTTCAGGTGGTCGATCTCGTGCTGCAGGGCGCGGGCGAGAAAGCCCCGCGCGGTGATGATCTGAGGACGATTCTCCTCGTCCAGGTAGCTGCAGACGACTTCCGCCGCGCGGGTGATGGTCCCTCCGATGCCGGGAAAGCTGAGACAGCCTTCCTTGTCGCACTGGGTGCCGGACTGCATCACGATCTCGGGATTGAAGAGCTTGAGAGGCATCGCGATCGGCGCGTTGAAGGCCTCGTTCTCGGGATCGTCGCAGTCCTCGGGGATGTCAATCACGCAGAGTTTCTCGAGACGGCCGACCTGCTGGGCGGCAAGACCGACGCCACGGGACTCGTGCATCAGCTCGAGCATCTCGTCCGCGAGGCTGCGGAGCGCATCGGTGACGACCGCGACCGGCTGCGCCTTCTCGCGCAGAACGTCTTCGCCATATTTGTAAACCTTCAAGGCCATCGAAAACCAATCTCAAATCTCAAATTTCAAATTTCAGAGCCACGAATGACAAATCGCCAATCACGAATCACGAACTATCAGCCACGAATCACGAGCCACGAACCAGGAACCACCAGCCACGAACCACGAATCATGCAACACCCGTGGAGCCGAAGCCGCCGGCACCCCGGTCGGTTTCGTCAATCGAATCGGCTTCCTCGATTGTCGACTGGGTGACGGGCGCAATGACGACCTGGGCGATCTTATCGCCCTTCTTCACTTCGAAAGACTCTTCGCCGAGGTTCGCCAGAATGACGCCGACTTCTCCGCGGTAGCCGGAATCGATCGTTCCGGGCGTGTTGAGGACGGTGACGCCGTTCTTAAGCGCAAGGCCCGAGCGGGGACGAACCTGTGCCTCATAGAGGGGCGGCAGAAGCATTACGAGTCCGGTGTGGACGAGCGCGCGCTTCCCCGCGGGGATGACAAGATTCTCGACGCTGCGGATGTCCATTCCCGCGTCGCTCGGATGGGCGTACGCGGGGAGGACGGCATCCGGATGAATGCGCTTGAACCGAAGGACCATTATTCGGCGTCTTCCACCTCGGTGACCGAACCGCCCGGACCGGGTTCGAAGCCGAGGCGATTGAGGTTCCACTTCTGCCAGGATTCCGGAATCTCGCGACGCTGAAGCGTCTCGACATCGGAGCGGAACTGGTCGCGGAACATGCGGATCTTGGCCGGATCGCCGACGACGCGGTCCGAGCAGACGACAAGAAGCGCCTTGCCCGTCCCGGTCTGCGTGAACGCCGAGACCTCGCCCTTCTTGATCTTGGACGCGGCACGGAGGACCGAAAGCTGGTCGGGAATGTCGCCTTCCCTGAGGTCGCAGATCGCGAACGTGAGGTTCGTGGAGACATTGCTGCCGGCGGCGAGAACGGCGGCCGGGCCCTTCTTCGCGATCGCCTCGACCTTGGCCTTGAAGGCGTCCGCACGGGCATCGCGAAGCGCGCGAGTGGCAATGGCCGTCTTCGCCTCCTCGAACGTCGGGACATGCGCCGGGCTGACCTCGGCCTTCTCGACCAGCCAGACGGCCTTGTCGGAGCTTACGACGCCGTAGCGGAAGTCGTCGCTCTCGGGATTGAGATCGGCCACGGTTTCGAGGAAGGATGCGGCGCCCGGGCAAATTGTGCGGGCATCGGACATGAAGCCCTCGTTGACAGAGCCGTCGGTGGCGAACCAGACGCTGACCTGGACCTTCAGTCCGTCCGCCTTGGCGATTTCGTCAAGCCGGGAGGACGTCTTGTCGGGGCGGGAGCCGTAGACGCGCTGGTTGAGGTTCGTCTCGAAATACTGAACCGCGGCCATCTGGCGGACTTCCCTCTCGACCTCGGCCTTGACCTCGTCGTACTTCTTGACGCTCTCGACGCCGTTGGTGTCCGTCGAGGTGTACTTGTCGACGGTGACGTCATAGTGGTCGCGGAGCTCGTCGTCGGTGACGGCCATCTTCGCGAGAACGGCGGGGGCCGTCGCGTCGAACTTGAGCATGCGCAGGCGGATGCGCTCAGGGAGCTCAAGCGAGCGGACGTTTTCGTCATACCACTTCTTCAACGCGGCCGCGTCGACCTTCACCGCGGCGGCGTCGGCCGGCGTCTCGGCGAAGTTGGCCACCTTGACCGTAAAGACGTCCGTCATGTCGGCCACTTCCTGGTCAATCTCCATCGGAGAGGCCCAGACAGCCGTGCCGACAAGGGCGCTCTGCATGACCTTCATCATCGTCAGGCGGCGCTTCAGGTACGCCTCGAAGCGCTCGGGCGAAAGCGACATGTCGCGGAGGCGGTTCTGGTAGAGCGCGAAGCTGAAGCCTCCGTCCTGAACCTTGAAGGAGGGGTCGCGGCGGATCATGTCGGCGACTTCCTTGTCCGTCGCGGCAATGCCGTTCTTCTCGGCGAAGTCGAGAAGCGCGCAAATCTCCCAGGCCTGCCGGTTGACTTCGCTCGTCTTCTGGCTCCAGTCGCGGTTCGGCCCGAACCCGCGGAGATCGTCGGCGACGTCGCTGAAGAGCGGGGCCGAAACCTCCTTGCCGGCGAGCTTTCCGATTTCCGAAGAACCCGATTCGCCGCGATCGTCGCGCAACAGGTCGTCAACGAGAAAATCGAATGAAAACGCACCGCCGACCATAATTGCGAACACGCCCCAGATCCACCTGTTGCGAATCAGCTTGTTGAACTTGAGAATGACCATTTTCTAATTTGCTTTCTTCTGTTCTTCTTTTCTTGGATTAAAACTCGAGTTCGAGATCGTCCGCAGGCGCTTCGACGGATGCCTCCGCCTCGACTGCTTCTGTGGTCTCGGCGGCCGCGGCTTCGGTTTTGGCGGCTTCAGCCGCTTTCTTGGCCAGCGCGTCGTTATTGCCCTTCGCTGCCGGCGCAATCTCTCCCGAGTTGATCTCGAAGCGGTTCTCCGTAAAGGCGCAGCGGTTCTTGAGCTGGCCGGCGGCGTCAAAGGTCATGACGGTGACCGCCATGTTCTGGCCGAGGTTCGGCACGGCGCGATGAATGCGGACCGCGGTCAGCGGAGAGATCTTCCACTCCAGGAACTTCGCCTCGGTGTGGCTATCGCCGGTTTCCACGTCCTTGATCAGGGCGAGTCCCTGCTCGAGCTTCGAGGAATAGGTTCCGCGCGTGCCGTAGATGCCCGTGAAGAGCGCGTCCTGCGACGTGCGGATCTTGACCTCGTTCGCCGCCCGCATGGAGAGGATCTCGAAGTGACGGCCTTTGATGCCGAGGGTGCCGGTCACGCAGCGGACGGTCGCCTCGTCGCCGTCGCCGGTCTTGCTGTAGCGATAGCGCGAGTCTCCGGCGGGATTGACGACCGTGAAGCCGGGCGCGGAAACGGAAAACAGGCCTTCCGGCATGTTGCGGGGAAGGCGAAGCGTGATCACGCCGGACCGGAGGGTGATCGCACGGGACTTCTCGCCGACCGGCTGGCTGCGCGTTCCGAACGACGCCTCTCCGACGATGTAGACGAAGCTGTCGCGACCGAAGGCGATCTTGAGGCGCGAATCCTTGCCGACCGTCCGGAATGCGGTTCCGAGGGGATAGTGCATGCCTTCCTCGATCGGCGCCCAGTCTCGGGCTCCGGGCCGGAGAACGTCTCCCAGCCCTTCCAGGCGGCTGCAGCTCGGCAGGGTATGGAAATGCTTGTGATCCGCGCCGGGGGGCGCGAGCTCCCCCTCGCTTCCGGCCGTCTCCTCGCCCTCGGACGCCGGGGCATTCCCCTCGACCAGCCCGGTGTCCTTGACATCGGACACATCGTCCTGTGCGAAAAGCTGGAATCCGGCGACCACTGCGGCCATTGCCAGGAAACGGAGTAGAGTCTTCATCGTTTTTCCTTTCAGACGAGATGCGCACCTTCCGACGGCTTGATCAGGCTGCAGACCGGCTCGTCACCGAACTTCGCCTTGTATTCCTTCGCGATCTGCGCGGCGATCTTGTCCGCGGCCGCCGGATCGACGAGCAGACAGCAGCTGCCGCCGAATCCGCCGCCCGACAGGCGCGCTCCGTAGACCTCGGGAATCGCCTTCGCGGCGTCCACGATCGCATCAAGCTCTTCGCAGGAGTTCTCGAACCAGCTGCGGCTCGACTCCTGGGAGTCGTACATGAGTCCGCCGAAGCCCTTGAGGTCGCCTTTCTCGAGGAGCGCCGCGCCCTGAAGGACGCGCTCGTCCTCGCCGATCGGGTGAACGGCGCGCTTGGCGGTGGTCTCGCTGAGGCCGCCGCGATAGAGGACCCACTCGCACATCGTGACGTCCCGGAGGTGCGTCACGGGCTTGCGGAGGACGCCCGCGAAGTACTTCGCCGCGTCCTCGCACGCCTGGCGGCGCGACGCGTAGGCGCCGTCGACAAGCGCATGCTTGGCGTTGGACTTGACCATCATGAACGCGACGGCCGGACCCATCGAGACCGTTTCGAAGGAGTTGGCGCGGAAGTCGCTCTTCACGAGCGCGCCGGCCTTGCCGTACAGCGAGGACGCCTGGTCGAGGAGTCCGCACGGGCAGCCGGCGAACGTGTGCTCGGCCTTCTGTCCGATCTTGGCGAGCGCGGTCTTGTCGAACGAGGTGCCGTAGATCTTCTGGAGGGCGAGGGCCGTCGACATCTCGAGCGCGGCGGACGAGCTCAGTCCCGCGCCGAGCGGGATGTTGCCGAGGAAGGCGGCCTTGAAGCCGTGCTTCGCCGCGGCGGGCTTGCCGTCGAGAAGCCAGTTGAAGGTTCCGAGCGGATAGTTGGCCCAGGTGGCGCCGGCCTCGACCTTCTTGACGTCCGAGAGCTTGCAGCTGTACGTCTCGTCGACGTCGACCGCCACGAGCGTCACGGTGTCGTCCGCCGTCGGAGAGACGGCGAAGAACGTGCCCTTGTCGATCGCGGCCGAGAAGACGTAGCCTTCGTTGTAGTCGGTATGGTTGCCGAGCACCTCGATTCGGCCGGGCGCATAGGAAACCGTCTCCGGCTTCGACCCGAACTTCGCCTCAAACGCCTTGACGAGACTGTCGTACACATCCTGGTTCAGCATTTCCAAAATCCTTTCAGGTCAATTCGAAGTTTCCAACCGTCCGCCTCTTACTTGACGAGCTCGTCGATGTTCTTCGCCGGCTTGGAGAGGAACGCGGAGTAGACGAAGAGATAGCCGAGCGCCAGGGCCGGAACGGCGTAGGAGACCATGTGGCCGAACTTGTCGGCGATGCCGTTCTGGACGAGCGGAAGGATGCCGCCGCCGACGACCATCACCATGAACAGGCCCGAGGCCGCGGCGGTGTACTTGCCGAGCTTCTCGGTCGCGAGGTTGAAGGTCGAGGGCCACATGATCGAAGTCATGAGTCCGCAAAGCGCGAACAGGAGAGCCGTGAGCGGAACCTGGACCATCTGGAAGCCCGAGCCGGTGAATACCAGCATCTTGGCCGAAATCTCCGTGGTCTGGGTGCCGATGACGATGAGGCAGATCGCCGTGAATGTGGTGAAGGTCATGAGGACGCGCGAGGAGACCTTTCCGCCGATGAACGCGCCGATCGTGCGGCCGACGAGCATCAGGAACCAGTAGGTGCCCGCCGCCATGCCCGCGATGCCCGCGGCGTTGGTGACGCCCGCCTTGACGAGCGGACCGTTCGCGGACGAGAGCCAGAGATCCATTGTCGCCGGGATGCCGATTTCGATGCCGACGTACATGAAGATGCCGATGACGCCGAGAAGGCAGTGGCGGAACTTGAGCGGCGCGAGCGCCGGGATCTTCTCGGTCGTGTTGCACGCCTCGGGGTTGGCGATCGGAATGAAGGAGAGAATCACGAACGCCGCCGCGAAGACGGACATCGCGATGTACATGATGAGGTTGACGTCCGCGACTACGGTGTCCTTGGTGATCTGGCCGATCAGCGCGCCGACGAGAATCGGGGTGGTCGTGCCGGCGAGCGAATTGAACGTCGTGCCGATCATGTTCAGCTGGTTGCCGCGGTTTCCGCCGCCTCCGAGGAGGTTGAGCATCGGGTTGACGACCATGTTGAGCATGCAGACCGCGAAGCCGCAGACGAACGCGCCGGAGAGGTAGACGCAGAACGGAACGATCGCGTTGCCGTCAGCCGCGAACGGGACCTTGCCCGAGAGGAACTGGATGGCGACGCCGACGAAGCCCGTCGCGATGCCGATCATCGCCGTCTTCTTGTAGCCGCACTTGAGAAGCATCTTTCCGGCGGGAATTCCCATGAACAGATACGCGCCGAAGTTCATCATGTTGCCCATCATGCCGAGCATGTTGGAGCCGTCGATGCCCTTCTGGAGGAGCCAGACCTTGCCCATCGGCGCGGCGAGATTCGTCACGAACGAAATCATGCCGTAAATGAACATCATCGTGATGACGGCGACCCAATTGGTGCCCTTCTGTTCCTGCGTAGCCATTTATATTTCTCCCGTTAGTTTGAAACTTAGATACAATTATAACGAAATGCCACCCCGCAGTCAATACGGAGACACGCTCGGAGC
>CAZYQF010000033.1:0-14774 GCA_964650165.1 uncultured Lentisphaeraceae bacterium | reverse complement strand
GCGATTACTTTATCATTTGTCCCGTCCCGCTGTCAACCGACCTCCGGGATGACCTTTCGGACGTCCGCGGCGGAAAGGCCGCGGAGGAGGATGCGCTTCTGCTTGGAGGTCTCGCCGCTTTTGAACTCAACGCGGGACTTGGGAAGGCTGAATTCGTCCGCGAGGGTTTCGACAAGCTCCTTGTTCGCCTTGCCGTCGACGGGGGCGCAGCGGATGCGGACCTTGACCGCGTCGCCGAGGATGCCGTCGATGCCGGCCTTGGACGAGCGCGTCTGAGCCTTGACGTTGAGAACCACCCCTTCCGGGGTCTCGGCATAGACTGCCATTCGCGGATCCACGACGCCGGTCAATCCCTTGACACGCCGTCACTCTCCTCTCTTGCCCGCTCGTGAAAGGAGGATAAAGCGGTTGCGTCCGGGATGGGCGATTTCCCCGCGTTCGACAAGACGCGTGACCGCGAGCGACAGCGCGGTGCGCGTGATGCCCAGATACTGCGCCATCGCCTCGGAGTTGGCAAACGGAAGCTCGAGTTCTGTTTTGCAGACCTGCGACGCATATCCGCGGAGATAGAGCATGATCCGGCCCTCGGCCGTCTTGCAGCTCAAGATCGTCAGCTTGCGCCAGTGGCGGAGGGCCTCGTTGGAGACGATGGTGTAGAGGTTCTCGAAGAGCTTGGCATAACGGGGGTTGTGCCAGAGCGAGCGAATCTTGGAAATCTCCATGAACGCCACCTCGGACGACTGCGACGCCACGGCAAGCCCGGGATAATGCGTGAGGTTGGCCGTCACAAGCGTATGGCCGAAGACCTCGTTCGCATCGACGAGGTGCGAGAGGTGACGTTCGCCTCCGGCGCCGGACTCAAACACGGTAATCCTTCCGAAGAGCACTGGCATCAGCCACTCGGCTTTGGTGCCCTCATAGACCACGGTTTCGCCCTTGGAGAAGCGACGGATGCTCTCAAGGGGCGAGGTCTTCTTAACGATTTCCAAAACGATTTCTTTCGGCAATCCCGAAAAAAGAGAGTGATCTGAGATGTCCATTGGCGAAATTATACATGAAATGAAGAGGGATGGCAATTCTTCCGCCTGAATTTCATCGGGGTTCTTTCATCTGAAAAAAAGAGGCGGCGCGGCAGAATTGCCGCGCCGCCTCTTTCGGAATACGGTCACGCGGAACGCGTGACCCTGCCGGACTCACATCTCGGCGAGCTTCTTGAGGAGCGCGTAGTTCTCCTTGAAGCTTTCCTCGGACTTCTCGAGCATCGCCATCGCCTTCTCCTCGCCGACCTTGGCGATCAGCTGCTTGAAGCGGTTCTCGCCGAGTTCCTTCGAGACGGCGTTCTTGGCGAACGAGACCGTGTCGGACTTGTCGGCGGAATCGAGCTGGAGCTTGCCGACCTTCGGGTCGTAGCGCCACAGCGGGAAGTGGACGGACTCGACCGCGGCCTTCTGGTGCGCGGGGCCGGTCTTCGTCGCGAGACCCTGCTCGATGCAGTGCGCGTACGCGATGATGATCGCCGGGCCGTTGTAGTTCTCGGCCTCGTTGAACGCCTTCACCGTCGCCGCGGGGTTGGTGCCCATCGAGACGTACGCGACGTAGACGTTCTTGTACTGCATCTGCATGAGGCCGAGGTTCTTCTTCTGCTGCGCCTTGCCCGACGCCGCGAACTTCGCGATCGCGCCGGTCGGGGTCGCCTTGGAAGCCTGCCCGCCCGTATTGGAGTAGACCTCGGTGTCCATGACGAGGATCTTGACGTTCTGGCCCGAGGCGAGAACGTGGTCAAGCCCGCCGTAGCCGATGTCGTAGGCCCAGCCGTCGCCGCCGAGGATCCAGACGGACTTGCGGACGAGATTGTCCGCCACCGCCTTGAGCTGGGCGCAGGTCGAACAGCCGGCCGCGCAGCCCGCGTCGAGGAAGCCCTTGAGCTCCTTGACCGCGGCACGCATCTCCTCGACGCCCTGACCCTTCTCGTCGAACTGGTCGATCTTCTTGATCGTCTCGAGGCAGGCCTTCATCGCGGCAGGAGTCTTCTCGTTCGCGAGAGCCTTGTCGACGAGTTCCATGGCGTAGCCGTAGAGCTTGTCGGCGCTGACGCGCATGCCGAGACCGAACTGGGCGTTGTCCTCGAACAGCGAGTTCGACCACGCCGGGCCATGTCCGTCCGCGCGCTGGCAGTACGGGGTGGTCGGCAGGTTGCCGCCGTAGATCGACGAGCAGCCGGTCGCGTTGGCGACGAGGAGGCGGTCGCCGCAGATCTGGGTGAGGAGCTTGACGTACGGGGTCTCGCCGCAGCCGGAGCAGGCGCCCGAGAACTCGAACAGCGGACGCTTGAGCTGGCTGTCGAGCAGCATCTTGGTGTTGAGCTTCATCGGGTCGACCTCGGGAAGTCCGAGGAAGAACTTCCAGTTCGCCGCTTCCGCCTTGCGGAGCGGAATCTGCTCGACCATCTTGAGGGCCGGCTTGGCGTTCGGGACCGTCTTGACGGATCCGTCCGCCTGCTTCTCGGCCTTCGGCTTCGACATCGGGCACTGGACGACGCAGAGCTCGCAGCCCATGCAGTCTTCCGGAGCGACCTGGATGGTGACCTTCTCGCCGAACTTCGCCGTGAGCTTGCCCGCGTCGACGGACTTGAACGTCGCAGGGGCGTTCGAGAGCTCGGCGGCCGGGTAGATCTTCATGCGGATCGAGGCATGCGGGCAGATCGCAAGGCAGTTGCCGCACTGGATGCACGAGGTCGGATCCCACTGAGGGATGAAGTCCGCGACGTTGCGCTTCTCCCACTGAGTCGTCGCCGTCGGCCAGGTTCCGTCGACGGGAAGCTCGGAGACCTTGAGCGCGTTGCCGTCCTGCGCGATCATCTTCGCGGAGACGTTCTTGATGAAGTCGGGCGCTTCCGCCGGAACCGCCGCCGGCATCTTCGCGGCCTTCGCCGAGACCGTCGCCGGATACTTGACCTGTTCGACCGCCGCCGAGGCGGCCTCGATGCACTTGTGGTTCATCGCCACGACTTCCTCGCCCTTCTTGGAGTACGCCTTGGTCGCGTAGTCCTTGAGGATTTGGATCGGGTCGAGGACCGTGCCGTCGGACTTCTCGAGCTTGATGCCCGAGAGCTTGAAGAACGCGGTCTGGAGGACGGTGTTCGTGCGCGTGCCCATTCCGTTCTCGCGGGCGATCTTCGCCGCGTCGATCACGTAGAACTTGAGCTGCTTGTCGATGATCGACTGCTCGACCTCGGCCGGCATGTGGTCCCAGATCTCCTCCGCCGTGTAGGGCGAGGCGAGGAGGAACGTGGAGCCCTTCTTCGCGGCCTTGAGCATGTCGTACTTCTCGAGATACGTGAAGCAGTGGCACGCCGTGAAGTCGGCCGAGTTGATGAAGTAGGGCGAGCGGATCATGTCGCTGCCGAAGCGGAGGTGCGAGACCGTCACGCCGCCGGACTTCTTGGAGTCGTACTCGAAGTAGCCCTGCGCGAAGTTCTCGGTGTAGTTGCCGATGATCTTGATGGAGTTCTTGTTCGCGCCGACCGTGCCGTCCGCGCCGAGACCCCAGAACATGCACTCCTTGCGGTCGCCCTTCGGGACGACGAAGCCGTCGTCGGCAAGGAGGTAGCGGCCGGTGATGTCGTCGACGATGCCCACGGCGAAGTGGTCCATCGGCTTGGCGGCGGTCATGTTGTCGAAGACCTTCTTGCACATCTGGGGCGTGAAGTCCTTCGAGCCGATTCCGTAGCGTCCGGAGACGATCTTCGGGTACTTGAAGGAGGCGACGCCGTCCTGGAGCGCCTGGCCGATCGCAGCCGCGCAGTCGAGGTACAGAGGCTCGCCGATGGAGCCGGGCTCCTTCACGCGGTCGAGGACCGTGACGACCTTGACGGTCGCGGGGAGCGCCTTGACGAAGTCGACCATCGAGAACGGACGGTAGAGGTGCACCTTGACGAGGCCGACCTTCTTGCCTTCCTTGAGGAAGGCGTCGACGGTCTCGTGGAGGGTGTCGCAGCCCGAGCCCATCGCGATGACGACGTACTCGGCGTCGGCGGCGCCGACGTAGTCGTAGAGCTTGTACGCGCGGCCCGTGAGCTTGGCGAGCTGGTCCATGTACTTCTGGACGATCGCCGGAGTGGCCTCGTAATACTTGTTGGCGGCTTCGCGGAGCTGGAACGTGACGTCGGGATTCGACGCGGTGCCGCGCATGGTCGGATGCTCGGGATCGAGCGCACGGGCGCGGAAGTCCTCGACGAACTTGTCGTCAATCATCGCGCGAATCGCGTCGGCCGGGATCTCGTCGATCTTCTGGACCTCGTGGGAGGTGCGGAAGCCGTCGAAGAAGTGGAGGAACGGAACCTTCGACTCGAGCGTCGCCGCGTGGGCAACCATCGCCATGTCGTGGGATTCCTGGACGCTGTTCGAGCAGAGCATCGCAAAGCCGGTCTGACGGCACGCCATCACGTCGCCGTGATCGCCGAAGATGCAGAGCGAGTTGGAGGCGAGCGAACGCGCGGACACGTGGAAGACGGTCGGGCAGAGCTCGCCCGCGATCTTGTACATGTTCGGGATCATCAGGAGCAGACCCTGCGACGCCGTGAAGGTGGTCGTGAGCGAGCCGGTCGTCAGGGCGCCGTGGACCGCGCCGGCGGCGCCGCCTTCGGATTCCATCTCGACGATCGAGGGAATCGAGCCCCAGATGTTCGTCTTGCACGCGGAGGCGAGTTCATCGCACGTTTCCGCCATCGGCGAGGACGGAGTAATCGGATAGATCGCCGCAACTTCGCTGCACGCGAAGGCGATCTGAGCAGCCGCGGTATTGCCGTCGACCATGATCTTCTTAGCCATATGCCTGTTCCTTTGTCTGTGGTGATTAGAATTAGTCGAAATTTATCTATATATTATAGCGCATTTGGCCGAATAGGGCAAATGGCCTTTCGGGCAAACGGACAGGCCCTCCGACCTCTCTTAGCCACGAACGGAACGGGCGAGGGAGACGCTCCAGACCCGCGCGGCCCCGGCGGCTTTCAGAGTCTTGGCGCACTCCGCCAGGGTTGACCCGGTTGTCATGATGTCGTCAACGACGAGAATTGTGCGCCCGCGAACGAATTCCGCGCACTTTACACCGATTGTCCCCGCGACATTGGTCTTCCGGGACGCCTCGTCGAGTCCGCCTTGACGCTGGAAATTACCCTGCCGGAAGAGCGCCTTTCCGAGAAAGCGGCGGTCCTGGCGCTTCGCCAGCGACGCGGCGAGAAGCGCGCATGGATTGTAGCCGCGGTCCATGCGGTGGCGGACGGTCGTCGGCATCGCCACGACGGCGTCGACCGCCGCCGCATCGAAGCGGGCCGATACGGCCGCTTCCAGCCAGTCGACGAAGTCTTCCTTGAGCCAGAGATGGCGGTTGAACTTGAAATCGAGGATCGCCTGCCGCGTCTCGTCCTCGAACCGGACGGCGCTCACGGCGTCCGGAATCTCGTACTCGCCGTCTTCCGGACGCACAAAGGGGATCCTGTTCAGGCACTCCGCGCAGACATGACGGTCCGAACGATCCGCCGTCCGCCCGCAGATTTCGCAGCGGCGCGGCCAGACGACGTCAAGGATCGGACTGAAAAAGCCCATTTCAGCCCAGCATCGCCGCGAGGGCGCGGCGCTCCGCATAGGCGCGGCCGCGCTCGGCCGGCTGGGACAGCCGAAGGTTCGTCAGAACCACCGAACCGCGGTGCGCGACGGGGTCGAGCGCCACATATTGTCCGGTATAGCCCGAATGGTTGATCGTGGACGCGCTCCAGCCGGGCGGACATGTCGCCGGCGTCATATCCCAGCCGAACGACCGGAAATGCCCCTTGCCGTCGGCGAATTCCGTCGTGAACAGAAGATCGTAGACGTCCTTCGGGAACGTCTTGCGCTCCAGGAGGTCCTCCGCGTAGAGCATCAGGTCGTCAAGAGTCGAAAAGACGCCCGCGTTGCCGATCGGCTTCACGACGTTGTGCGCGTTCTGGTCGCCTTTGGTGCCCAGATCGAGCGGTCCGCCGGTGAACATCTGCACCGTCTTCGGGTCGCCGACGCGGTTCGTCCAGCCGGTGGACTTCATCCCGAGCGGACCCCAGACGTACTGTTTCGCCGCGGCGTCGAGATCCAGGCCGAGCACGCGCTCGACGATGAACCCCATGAGAATCATGTTCTGGCAGGCGTAGACGTACTTCTCGCGGCAGCGGTTGACCGGTCTCACCGACAGCGCCGCCCGCTCGTACTCCGCGTCGCTTTTGTACGGCCACGGCTTTCCGTAGATGCCGACCTTCCCCATCCAGCCGTTCGTGAATCCGGAACAATGCGCCGCGAGATCCCGGATCCTGATCTTCGTTCCCTCTTTCGCGAGAACGTGGTCTGGCAGGTACTTCGTGAACGGCGCGTCGATGTCGAGCTTGCCCTCGTGCCGCATCAGCGCCATGATCAGCGCAAGATGGGTCTTCGAGACGCTCGCGATCTCGAAAAGCGAGTCGGCCGCGACCGGAACCGGGACGGTTTCGAGCGGACGCCGGTTGCCGAAGGCCCCGCGTCCGCCCCCGGCCGCGCCGACGCACGCACAGGTGAAGTACCCCGCGGCGATCTGGCGGCGGATCTCCGCCACGACCGTCGCGTCAAGCGGCGGAACAGGCGGCAGCATCGGCGGCAAGGCAGGCGCCGGGACGTTCTCGGGAACAAAATGGCGGCATCCGCCGATAAAGGCCAGGGATGCCGCCGACAGCAGGAATTCCCGACGGTTCATGTCCTGCGGATCAGACGCCGGCCTTCGTAATCACCGACGTTGCGGCCTTGATGACGCCCGCGACGTTCGCAAGGTCGGCCGGAAGGATCATCGTGTTGTTCGTCTTCGCGAGGTTGCCGAACTGCGAAATGTACTGCTGGGCGAGCTGCACGTTGACGGACTCGAGTCCGCCCTTGCTCTCGATCGCCTCCGCGACCTTGCGGATGCCCTGCGCCTGCGCCTCGGCGACGAGCAGGATCTCCTGCGCGCGGCCCTCGGCCTCGTTGATCTTGCGCTGGCGCTCGCCCTCGGAGAGGTTGATCGCCTGCTGCTTCTCGCCCTCGGCGCGGTTGATCTTCGCCTGGCGGTCGCCCTCGGACTCCGCGATCATCGCGCGCTTCTCGCGCTCGGCGCGCATCTGCTTCTCCATCGCGTCGCGGATCGTCCGCGGCGGGGTGATGTTCTTGATTTCGTAGCGCGTGACCTTGATTCCCCAGGGGTCGGACGCCTTGTCGACCGCCGTGACGATCGCCGAGTTGACGGCCGTGCGCTCCTCGAACGAACGGTCGAGGTCGAGCTTGCCCATCTCGGACCGCATCGTCGTCTGCGCGAGCTGCGTCGTCGCGAAAAGGTAGTTGCCGATGCCGTACGAGGCCTTCGCCGGATCCATCACCTGCATGTAGAGGATGCCGTCGACCGACACCGAGATGTTGTCCTTCGTGATGCACTCCTGCGGCGGCACGTCGATCGCCTGCTCCTTCAGCGTGTGCTTGTAGGCGATGCGGTCGAAGAACGGCACCAGGATGTGGAAACCGGCGTCCAGCGTGCACTTGTACTTGCCGAGCCGCTCCACGATGTACGCCGCCTTCTGCGGCACGATCACCGCGGTCTTGCAAATCGCGACGAGTACGATAAACGCGACGATTCCGAAGAACACGAGCGCGCCGTTGATTGCTGCCAGGATCATTTCATTTCCTCCACTTTGAATGTTAGGTTGTTCTGTGAAATCACCTTGACGTTCGCGCCCGCGGCGATCGGATCCTCGGCAACCGCGGTCCATTCCGCGTCACCGACCTCCACGCGTCCCGCAAGCGGCGGCTTGATCGCCGAGGTCACCGTGCCGACACGGCCGACGTACTCGTTGTCGAAGTCGGCATTGGTCTCGGTCGTCTTGCCGGAGAAGAGCTTCTTCAGGAACCGCCTGAGCCCGAGGAGGTAGACGACGGAAAACGCCGAGAACGCAATCAGCTGCCACGTGAGGTCGAACGCCTCGCCGAACGCGAACCAGAGGAGCCCCACCGTCGCGGCGGAAAGCCCGAAGAAGAAGATCACGAATCCCGGCGCCAGCAGTTCCGCCAGCACCAAGAACGCTCCGAAATACAGCCACAGCCACCCCGAACTCATCATTTCGCGCCTCCTTCCTGAATGTCAACCACCATCGCCCCCGGAAAGATCGCCAGGAGCGAATTCAGCTTGGGATCGTCCAGAAGCTGCTGCCGCGTGAACACGACCGGCTTCACCTCGCGCTCGCCGGCCTTCGGCGGGGGCGGCGGAGCGACTTCTCCGGACTGAAGCGCACGGACCGCCTTCAGGACCTCCTCGACCGTCGCCGTCGTCGCGAGGCGCGAGGCCCGGATCAGCGTCATCTCGATCAGGGTGCGGACGGACAGGACGTAGCGGAGCTTGTCCTCCATCTCCGCGATCTGGTCGCAGACCTTGAACACGCGTCCCGCGTCGAGCCCCCTCGCCTGCTCGACGAGGACCTTGATCTGCTCCGGCGTCGCCTCGATCGACTTGGAGTCCGGCCCGAGCGCCTGCAACACCACGAGATTCCGGAAATGCTGCAAGAGCTCCCCCGAGAGCCGCCGCATGTTCTTGCCGGCGGAGTCGAACATCTCGATCGAATTGAGGATCGTCGCCGTGTCGCCCTTCAGAATCGCGCCCGCGAGGTTCTCGAGGGCGCTGCGGCTGACGAGTCCGAACACGCCGAGCGCGTCCTCCTCCGTCACCTGGCCGCCCTTGAAGGAAATGAGCTGGTCGAGGGACGAGAGCGCGTCGCGCATGCCGCCCTCGGCGCCGCGGGCGATCGCGAGAAGCGCATCCTCCTCGGCCTGGATCCCCTCGCCCGCACAGACGTGCTTGAGGCGCGCGACGATGTCGTTGGTCTGGATGCGCCGCAGGTCGAAGCGCTGGCAGCGGGAGACGATGGTCGCAAGGACCTTGTCGCCTTCCGTCGTCGCGAAGATGAAGCGGACGTGCGGCGGCGGCTCCTCGAGCGTCTTGAGAAGCGCGTTCCATGCCGCCGTCGACAGCATGTGGCATTCGTCGACGATGAAGATCTTGAACTTCGACGACGTCGGCTTGAACTGGACGGACTCGATGATCGGGCGGACGTCCTCAACCTTATTGTGCGAAGCCGCATCGAGCTCGGTCACGTCCAGCGAGCGCCCCTGGGCGATTTCCTCGCAGTTGACGCATTTGCCGCACGGTTCGACCCCGTTCGGATTCGAGCAGTTGAGCGCCTTGGCGAAAATGCGCGAGAGCGTCGTCTTGCCGATGCCGCGGGGGCCGATGAAGAGATAGGCGTTGGCGATCCGCCCGGATCCGATCGCGTTTCGGAGGGTCTTGACCACGTGCTCCTGGCCGATGACGTCGTCAAACGTCATCGGACGGTACTTGAGCGGCAAGGCGATGTGCTGACTGTCGGCCATATGCCGATAGTATATCAAATGCCCGTGCGATTCTTGCGAGAATAATGAAAATAGAGCGCGAGGTCGGTCGAGACGAGCGCCATGTCCAGGAGATAGACCCAGCAGAGCCAGAGCTTCGTCCCCTCGACCAGGTGCGCGGCAATGCCGAGGAGGTAGCCGACGAGCACGATCATCATGAACACCGGGCTCTTTCCGTCCACCCGCTTCGCGCGATACGTGCGCGCAATCGCGAACGGCCACGAAAACCCAAACGCAAACAGCATTCCGAATTCAAGAACCTCTGCCAGCATATCCTTAAGACCTTTTGCCGAAGGATTATACCACGCCCGTCAACGGACCGAAGTCTCCAGGACCTGTCCGTCCTTTTCGAGCCGCTGGCGCAAGGTCGGGTAGTCGATGTCCTGGACCGCCTTGCCCGAGTCGATCGCGATCGCGGCCGCGGCGCCCGCGACCTGCCCGAGCGCGAAGAACACCGGCTCCATTCGGATCGAACCGAACGCCATGTGCGACGCCGAGACGCAGACCGGGACGAACAGGTTGTCGCACTCGCCCTTCTTCGGAATCAGCGCGCCATAGTCGATCGGATACGGCTTGCCGCCGGCGCGCCAGTCCTCGACGTTGCCCTCGTTGCGGACGAATCCGTCCTTGCCGACATACCGGCGGCAGTTGTGCGAATCCATGCCGTAGGCCGCCATTCCGACCGGCCGCGCGGCCGTCCGCTCGCGAAGGACGTCATGCTCGGTGACGACGTAGTCGCCGACGAGGCGGCGAGCTTCGCGAACGTAGAGCTGGGACTGCCAGCCGTCGCCGAGTCCGTCGAGAAACTCGTCCTTGCAGGTGCCCCACTGCGCGACGCGCTCGCGGATCGGCGCCGGGACGCGCGGATGGTTGGCCAGCGTCCAGTAGAGGCCCGCCTGATAGTCGAGATGCGCCTTCAGGATCTTCGCGCGCTCCTCGTAGGTGGCCTCGGGCCACGCCCAATTCTGTCCGATGAAGTCGGACGAGAATCCGGTGCGGTTGTTGGTGTCCGTCTTGCGATTGGGCATGTTGGAATTGATCCAGGGCATGTACTCCCAGAAGGTCTTCGCATGCGTAACGAAGGTCTCCGCCGGAATCGCCTCGAGGTTCCGCAGCAGAAGCTCGTAGTTCCGCTCGTCATAGTTCGCGGGCTTCTTGAACGGAATGCGGTTCCCGGGGACGTCGGTGAGGCACGCCCGGAAGCAGTAGGCCTGCACGCGCGTGTCGCCGGTTCCGTCCGGCTCGGCGGTATCCGGCTCGACGTAGGGCAGGAGCCCGGACGTCGGATCTCCCGGCGTCACGTAGGCGGAGACGTCGGGATTGAACTGATGTCCCTTCGCAAGCCGGCGCTGTATGCCGCTGATCGTCTCGCCGTAGACTGAGTTGGCCTCGCGTCCGACGAGGTAGCTGGCACCCGCCGCAGCCATGAGATCGCCCTCGTACGTCGCGTCGACGAACATGCGGCCCCTGAAGACCTTCCCGGACAGCGTCTTGATCGAGACGATTTTCGCGCCTTCCTTCAGAACGCCGCCCGCGCCGCGGTCGAGAAACTCGCCGCGACAGACCGTGAGCTTGTTCTCCTTCTCCCAGCGGGTCAGAATGGCGAGCGCCGCGGACGGTTCGAAGGTCCACATCGAGTCGGATCCTTTGGTGCCTTCACACTGTCCGTCCGGCAGATAATCGTCGCGCTTCTGGTACTTCCAGTTGCCGGACTCCTTGTAGTAGTCGGCGACATCCGTGTAGAACTGAAGCGCGAGACCGCCGAAAGCGGACTTGTTGCCGATGTCGGTCTGGCCGAGACCGCCCGTCGTGAGTCCGCCGAGGCGCGTCTCGGGACACACGATCACGGCGGACTTGCCGAGGCGCTGCGCCTCGATGGCGGCCGTCAGCGCCGCCGGAGAGGATCCGTAGATCACGAGATCATAGCTATTGGAGCGCGAATCCTGGGTCGGGACGGCGGAGGGGGAGCAAGCGGACAGGACCGCCGCGAGTGCCGTGCCAACGGCAACGGGCAGAAACGTCTTCATCGTCAGATGGTTCTTCATGATTTTCGTAGTATATCAAAGTCAGGTTTGTTTTTCCTGTCTGATTCGAACCGGAGCTCCGTCACTCGCCGCGCTGGTAGTAGCGCACGTAGTCGACCTTCATCTCCATCGGGAACTTGGCCGCGGGAACGACCTTGCCGGTCTTGGGGTCGGTCCAGTCCTCGTCGACGAGCTTGTTGCCCCAGCCGCCGAGCGCGAGATTGAGAAGCAGGAAGTGCGGCTTGCGGAACGGATTCGAACCGTCCTTCCAGTCGCCCTTCGAGAGGTCCGCCTTGCCGTAGCGCTTGCCATCGTAGAACATCACGACCTTGTCCTCGTACCAGTCGAGGGTGTACGTGTGGAAGCCGTCGCCCGGCGCCTGCCCCTCGGCCGTCTGCATGTCGCCGCCGCCGATGACGGTGTGGTGCTCGTTCGCCTTCTGTTTGAATCCGTCCGTGGACGTGTGCAGACACGCGGCGACGCGGCGCGGGGAATTGCCCCAGACCTCGACGATGTCGATCTCACCGCTGCACGGCCAGTTCCAGTAATCGGGATCCGACGGCTTCTTCCGCAGGGAATCGCCGAGCGTCCAGATTGCGGGCCAGGCGCCCTGGGTGTTCGGAAGCTGCGCGCGGACCTCGATGCGTCCGTAGAGGAACGTCCGCTTCGTCGTGATGTCCGCCGAGGTGTACTTCGCCTCCTTGATGCCGTATTTCCAGCCGGACTTCTGCTTGCCGAAATCGGCGTTCGGCCATGTCTCCCGCCGCGCGGTGATGACGAGCGCGCCGTCCTTCTGCACGCAGTTCTCCGGACGCATGTCGGTGTAATATTGCGGCTCATGGTTGCGGATCAATCCGATCTCGGGAATCCAGACCTCGCGGTCAGGCGTCCCGCTCCCGTTGAACTCCTCGCTCCAGGAGAGCTTCCAACCGTCCGTCGAATAGGTCTCGCGCGGATCCTTCGCCTCGGCGGCCGTCAGCCCGAGGGCCAATGCCGCGACCAATGCCAACACAATCTCTTTTTTCATAAACACTTCACCCTTTGATTAAAACGACCCCTAACCGGCCGTCACCTGACGATCATGGTAAATCCGCCACTCACGGAGATCGAACCGCCGGCACCCGCCGCCGAATCGACGAGCCAGTTCAACCCGTCTGCCGCGGTCAAGGTGCCGTGATAGCTCACGCCGTTGACGCGAAGCTCCTTGACCACGACCTTCTTGCCGTTCAAATCGACGGCGGTGGTCGTGTCATTCGCGCGTTGGGCCACGGTGAGTCCGCCCAGTCTCTGGTCGACGAAGAACTTGACGCGTCCGTAGTCTTTCACCACGAGCTTCGCTCCCGTCAAGTCATCGTTTTCGCCGCCCCACTTCTGCGACGGAATCGGCGTCGCTGAAAGCGTGTTGTTCTTGCCCCAGTTCCGATTGTTGATCCAGTCGTAGTTTGCGACGACGATCGTACCCTTTCCCTCGCCGTCGGCAGCCGTCTGCAAATAGACGGTGCCGGCGGAGCACAGGTTGCTGTACGTATTGGCCATCGTGGGATTCTGCGAATTGCCGCCGACCGCCGTAATCCGGTTCGTCCAATCGCCGAAGACGGCGTTGGCATCCGTAAGACGCACGGAAACGCGGCCTCCGGTTCCAAGGCCGTAAGTGGCGTCGCCGGTCTGCGAATAGCCGTCCGCGCACATCAATCCCAAACCGACAAGCGAGGCCGCCGTGATGTTGATCGAGCCGGCGGATGCCTTGTTCGGCTTGTCCCACAGCTCCTGCGCCACCGCCTTACCGTCGAGCTGAAGCGCGCCTGTCACCGTCAGAACGATTGCTCCGCCGGCCGCATTGGCATTTCCGGCGTCTCCGTCCTGTCCATTGTCGCCGGGGTGCGTCGGCCTGAGAATGGAGTCATAGACCGTTGAACTTGCGGTCTTGGCGACCTGTCCGCCATGACTGCCGACTTTAATCGACGTGCCGCGCACACCTGTGCCATTGCCCCAGAGATAGGAAGTCGATGTCACGGTCAGATTGCCATTGACAGTCACCGTGCAAGTCGGATGATTCGTTGGCGAAAACCCACCCGACAACAGGTTGCAGCCGATCGCCGCGCCGCTCTTCACTTCCACGTCGCCCGCCGGGAACGCGTACGGCGTTGCGGCCTGGAAGACCCAGTTGCTCTGGATGATGTGTTTCGTCGTCTCAGGCACGGCAATCGTACCGCCGTTGTAAACAATACCGCCTGCGTTGACGGTCGCACCTCTCGTGGAAATGGTCGACGGACGCGTAACGGACTCGAATCCGCTCGGAAGTGACAAGGTGGCACTTGCCGGCACCGTCAGGATTCCGTTGTCACGCAACTCAATCGCATCAAGAGTCCACGTCTCGCCGGGAATGACCGGCGTGCTGGATCCGACGGACGGATAGCGGACGAGGTAGCTCCAGGAGGTTCCCTTGTTGTTGCCGACGATGAGCCTGCCGTTCGCATCGTTCGCGCCTTTGATGAAAATGGTGCCGGCGCCGGCGGCCTTGCTGCCAACGCCGCCATTCGCCTTCAGATTGGCCGCCGGGATCGTCACGCTTTCCGAGGTCGCGACGAGCGCAATGCGTCCGCCCGAGCCGCCATAGGTGTAGGCGGTGCCGGTTTCGAAGCAGTTGGCGTTGACCATGCCCGCGCCCGAGATTGCGGATGCGGTGACGAAGACCGATCCGCCTGCGCCATGGCCCTTCTCGGGATTTCCGACCTGCTCGCTCGAACGCACATCGATCACGCCGTCGATCGTCGCCGTTCCCGTCGCCACGAGCGCAAACGCGCCGCCGCCGCACGACTTGGCGTTGTTGGCGCTGTCACCGCCGGAACCGACGTCGATGGGCGCCTTGAGCGCACCGTAGGCATGAGCAACGTTTCCGTCCGAAGCCGCGGCATGACAGGCGATGAAAGACCCCGTCTTGCAATAGCCATACTTGAAGCCCCGACCCATCAACGCGATGACGGCGTTCGTGCCGAGCGTGAAGTTTCCGCCGACCGACAGATTGAGGCGATAGGTCTCTGTGCCGTTCACCTCGTTCGTGGGATGCGTGAACGCGCCGCCACCGATGTCGCAGTTCCCGGTGACCGTGAAGACGGGGAACGACGTGTCATAGGTTATGGGAAACGTATTCGTTCCAGTGAAGTCCGCGGTCTGCGTCCAAGACGCGACGGTGTGCGTTGCGGTCGTGTCCCACTCGCAGTTCGCCGTGGAGAAATTGCCGTCGAGGAGGATGTTGTCCGTGGCGTTCGGAACGCGCCCTTCGCTCCAGTTC
>CAZYQF010000032.1:13565-15026 GCA_964650165.1 uncultured Lentisphaeraceae bacterium | reverse complement strand
CGCGCGGCAGAAGGCGAGCTTTAGTCCTTGACGACGCGCTGGACGCGGGTGCCGAGCGAGCAGATGATGTCGTAGGCGTGGGTGCCCTTCAGGGCCGCCCAGTCGTCGGGCGTGATGGAATCGCGTCCGCACTTTCCGAAGCAGATCACCTCGTCGCCCGGCTTGACGTCCGTGACGTCCGACACGTCGACCGTCGTGTAGTCCATCGAGATGCGTCCGACGATCTTGCAGCGCTTTCCCCCGATGAAGACGAAGCCGCGGTTGGTGAGCGCGAGGGGAAGTCCGTCCGCATAGCCGGCGGAAACGGTCGCGACCTTCGTCGGCTCCTTGAGACACCATGTCCGCCCGTAGCCGAGCGTCGTCCCCGCAGGAAGCTCGCGGACCTGCGCGACGCGTGTCTTGAGCGTCAGCACCGGCTCGACCTTGAGCGCCTTCCGGCCGTTCGGATCAAAGCTGCCGTGCAGGTTGATGCCGGCGCGGACCATCGTGAACGGCGCGCGGGCGCACTGCGGGAAGTTGTTGATCGCGTCCGAAGCCGCCATGTGTACCTTGCGGAAGCGGATCCCCTCCTTCGCGCAGGCGTCGACGATCGAGACGAAGAGACGGACTTGCTTCGCGGTGAACGGGTCCTTCGGATCGTACGCCATCGGACAGTGCGAGAAGATTCCCTCGCAGTCGAGGTTCGGCAGCTCCTTCGCCGCGCGGACGGTCTCGAGCGCGTCCTTCGCGAGGATCCCGAGGCGGCCCATGCCGGTGTCGAGCTTGAAATGGACGCGGGCGAGGGCATGCGCCTTCACCGCGGCCTCGCTGACGAGCTTCGCCGTCGCGAGGTCGGTGACCGGCAGGATCACCCCCGCCCTGACCATCTCCGGAATCTCGTCCGGCATCACTGACGAGAGGATCTGGATGTCGGGGCGGTCCTTCTCGCCGAACAGCTTGATGAGCTCCATCGCCTCGAAGGGCTCCGCGACGCCGAATTCCCGGCATCCGGCTTCCGCGAGCGCACGGGCATAGGCGGCAACCCCGAGTCCGTACGCGTTCGCCTTGAGGACGCACAGGACCTTCATCGGCTTCACGTGCGCGACGATCTTGCGGTAGTTCCCCACCAGCGCCTTCAGGTCGATCTCGACTACGACTCTTCTTTTCATCTCGTCAACCTCAGATTTCAAATTTCAGATTTCAGATCTTTTCAAATCACGAACATCGAACCACAAACCACGAATCACGAGCCACGCGCCACGAATCACGAACCATGCGTCCGCACGGAGAACGTCTTTCCGCACATGTGGCAGGTGACGTCGACCGTCGGCGGCAGAGCGGACTTCTCCTCGTCGGACAGCGCCGCCAAGGTCGCGATCGCCCGGTCGGGCGAGCAGCGGCACGCAAACGAAAGCGGCGCCGTCTTGCGGAGCTCGGCGTGCGGAAGGCCGATCTTCTCGAGAATGTTGCGGGACGAGGCCG
>CAZYQF010000032.1:0-13465 GCA_964650165.1 uncultured Lentisphaeraceae bacterium | reverse complement strand
AGTGGCTCGATTCGGCCGGAGCGTCCGGCATGGCCTCGATCATCACGCCGCGGGCCTCGAGGATCTCGACCTCGTCGTTCACCGCGGCCTCGAGATGGATGCTCGCCTTGCGCTGCAGCGAGCCCGTGAGATAGCCGTCGAGCGAATTGGAGATGCCCTGCGAGAGGATGCGTCCGGGAACCGACCGGGTGATCTGGATGTGGCGCTCGCCCACGACCTTCTTCGGATCGGGCGTTCCCGCGCCGTCGAACTCGTCCAGGACCTTCTTTTCGGTGTAGCCGCGGAGCGTTCCCGCGGGGGTGCACTCGACGGTGAAGCCGCCGAGCGGACCCTTGCACTTCATCTGCAGAATGACCGTCTCGTCCGCCGACTCCGTCTCGGACCCGAGAAGCGCCGCGGCGGCCAGGGCCTTCGTGAGGAAGTGGGCAGAAGTCGGTCCGCAGAGATGGCCGCGCGCGAGCGCCTGCGCCGCATCCGTGACGTCGACGATCGTCACCGCGACCTTCGCGTCCTTGTCATACCATTCTTCGCGCACGTTCTTCATTTGAGCTTCAATGCCTCCTTCACGGCCTTGCCGTACGTCTTCGCCAGGCGCTCCATGCCGAGATCGTTCGGATGGACGCCGTCGACCGTGCCTTCGAAATCGTCACCGAGCATGTCGTCCTTCGGAAGGAAATGAAGATCCTTCCAGCCCTCGGCGATCAGCTTCTCGTACAGCTTCTTCGTGGACACCTCCGTGCGCTCATACCCCCAGCCGAGCCCTTTGAAATCACATCGTCCGGCCATGATGATCGGAGTCGTCGGACGCTTCTTCCGGAGATTGCGGATGAACGGCTCGTAATTGTTCTTCCACTGGATGTCGTTCATGTTCCACAGGCAGTCGAGGACGTAACAACTCGCATCGATGCGCCCGATGACGTCCGAAAGCTCATACTCCATCAATCCGCTCCCGGAAAAACCGAGTCCGACGACCGGCACGTCGAGATCGCGTCCGATGCGGTTGACGAAGGCGAGACCCGGACGGCTCGCGCAGCCGCCGTGCGTGATGGAGGTCCCGTAGAAGACGACCGGCCTGTCGACGCCGCTCTTCCGCGGACCGAGCGCCTCGATCGTCGCGTTCGTGTCGATGCCGAGCGAGAAGGCCTTGAGACCGTTGTAGAGCGGAAGGTTCACCAGGCATTCGTCGCCGGCCTGCCACCAGACCTGGAGGTTGCCGCCGGCCTTGGCGTCTCTGATCCGCCCCGTCGCCTTGTAAAGCCACTTGCCTTTCTTCTTGTCGAAGCCGTAGACGTCGATCCCGCTCACGCCCGTCGCCGGCATGTGGTCCATGGCGAGACTGTCGTTGTACGGAATCCACTTGAACACGAGCTTCCGCGAATTGGTCTTGAACCGGAACATCATGCCGCTCGTGTGATGCCGCATCGCATGGACGCCGCCGTTGACGTTCGCGGTCAGCTGCGGAAGACGGTCGTAGTGGTCCGTGACGTCGTCGTACATCCGCCCTTCGATCGGAAGGAACTTGCCGTCGATCCACTTCACGTCGTTCGAGACGACGGCGTTGTCGACCGCCATGCGCGGATCCCATTTGGAGATGTCGTCGGCAAAACCCGCACACGCGGCGATCGCGAGCGCGGCGAACAGCAGCTTAGAACGCATAGTGAATTCCTCCTGTCAACGTATAGGCCATTTCGTTTTTCCGCTCGACGCCGAACGTCGCGTCCGCGTCGAAGCGCAGCGCCCAGGCCTCGGTCAGGTAGTAGAACGCGCCCAGCCCGACCGACGGACCGACGTCTCCGCGGCCGAGCCAGCCGCGCGCGCCGACGGTCGCGAACGGATCGAACCTCTCGCACCCGAAGAGCATGTCGAACTCGTTCCAGGCGCGGAAATGCCCGAGCGCGCGGGCGGCGAGAGCGACCTTGTTCTCGAGTGCCGCCGCCTCGCCCTCGAGCGCGAAGGTGTCGGAGAAGTAATAGCCGGCATTGACCGCGCCGCCGCCGAGCCGGCGCAGGTCGCCGCCGCCCTGCGGAAGGACGAGCTGCCCCGAGGCACCGGCGTAGAAGCCCTCGGCCGGGAGCGCCAGCGCGAGCATCAGCGTCACGAACGCGACCGCGACCTTGAGCTCGCGCTTCATGAGTCCCATCAGCGCCTTCACGCCGAAGGTCTCGGTCTCGTAGTGTCCGCCGCAGACCATCGGCTGGCCGAGGTTCTCCGCGGCGATTTTCTCCTCCCAGCTGGCCTCGCCGGTCACGTAGAGGTCGCAGCCGAGCGCCTGGGCGTCCGCGGCGGAAGAGCCCGCGCCGCCCGAGCAGATGCCGATCTTCTTGCCGTGGCGGTTGAGCCCGGTGACGCCGATGACGTTGCCGTGGTAGCTGAAGGCCGGCTTCACGTCCGCGAGCCCGAAATGCCGCGCGAGCTCCCAGTTGTTGCCGACCTCACGGTTGGCGTCGAGCGGCAGATGCGAGGCATAGAGGGCGACCCCGGCGGCCGCGGCGGCGTCACGGACGTTGCGCATGCTTTCGGGCAGCGGACGGACGTGTCCGCGCCAGAGGATGCCGTGGTGGACGACGAGAAGCTGCGCGCCGGACTCGGCCGCGGCGAGGACGCTGCGGACGGATCCGTCGACCGCGAACGCGACCTTGGCGATCTCGTCCGCACCCGGAATCTGGAGCCCGTTCAGGGAAGCGTCCTTGAAAGCCTCCGGCTTCAGGACCTTGTCCAGCCAACTGACGATTTTCTTCAGCTTCATAAAGTCTCCAGTTCCCGCAGCCACGCCAGCTCGCGTCGGCGCATGCGGTCATAGTCCGCGCGCTGCAGGTCGTCCGCGCCCGAAAGATGGTCCATGCCGTGCGCGACGTAAAGAAGCAGCTCCTTGAGCGGAGACCAGCCGCGGCGCTTCGAGGCCGCCCTCAGCGCCTGGTCGCAGTTGACGTAGACCTCGCCGTAGACGCCCTCGTCCTCGCCGGGAATCGCGTCGTAGCGCTGGGTGACGGCGTCCGTCGGGCCCTCCGCGCCGTTGACCGCGAGATGCACCTCGGCGGAGAACGCGTCGTCCTGCAGGACGACCGTCACCGCGCGGAACGGCACGCCGATGCGCGCGGACGACTTGGCCGCAAAGAACTCCGCGGCGGACTTGACGGCGGACTTGACGGAGGCGAACGCCTTCGGCAGGCTGCCGTCGACCGTGACTTTGGGTTTCACTTGCATACGGTGCAGAACTTTGCGATCGGACATCCTTCGCACTTCGGACGGACCGGTCCGCAGCGGGTCTGTCCGAAGCTCACGATGTGGCTGTTCCAGGTTTTCCAGTACTTGACCGGCAGGATCTTCCTCAGCGCCATCTCCGTCTCGAACGGCGTCTTCGTCCGGACGAGCCCGAGCCGGTTGCAGATGCGGTGCACGTGCACGTCGACGCAGATCGCCGGCAGTCCGAATCCGACCGCCACCGTGAGATTCGCCGTCTTGCGTCCGACGCCCGGCAGCTCGCAGAGCGCCTCGACCGTGTCCGGAAGGACGCCGCCGAACTTCTCCTTCAGCACCTTCGGAAGCTCCTTCAGGTGCCGCGCCTTGTCGCGGAAGAATCCGACGGGATAGATGAGCTTCTCGAGCTCTTCGACGGATGCTTTCTCAAGCGCACGCTCCACTTCCTTTCCGGTCGGGTTGCGCGTCCCCGCGCGACCGGCCGCATACGCGAACAGTCTCCTGACCGCGCCCGCCGTGCACGCGTCCTTCGTCCGCGCGCTCAGGATCGTCCCCACCAGCACGCAGAACGGATCGTGCGTCTGCGCCTCGATCAGCTCGACGATCGGGGCGTCATGCGCCTTGAACTCCTTCTTCAGCGCCCTGTCGACGGCCGGTATGTCCTTGACTTCCATTCAAGCGCCCAAAACGCAAACATCCGAACGACTAGCTCCGGACGATCCCGTCTCCCGTCACCGTGTACTTGTAGGTCGTCAGCTCCTCGAGCCCCATGGGCCCCCGCGCATGCAGCTTGTCGGTGGAGATGCCGATCTCCGCGCCCATGCCGAACTCCGCGCCGTCGGTGAAGCGCGTGGAGACGTTATGGTAGACGCAGGCGGAATCGACGTCGCGCAGGAACTCCTTCGCGCGCGCGGCGTCGTTGGTCACGATGCAGTCCGAATGATGAGATCCGAACGTGTTGACGTGCGCGATCGCCGCGCGGTAGTCCGCGACGGTCCCCACGTTCATCTCCAAGGCGAGGAACTCCCGCTCCCAGTCGTTGTCCGTCGTGTGGAGCGCGACGCCCTTGTTCTTCGCCCAGGCCCTGACCATCGGGAGGAAGAGCGGCGCGAGCTTCTCGTGGACGAGCAGGCATTCCGCGGCGTTGCAGACGCCGGGGCGCTGGGTCTTCGCGTTGTCGAGAATGGACAGCGCCATGCCGAGGTCGGCCTTGTCGTCGACGTAGACGTGGCAGACGCCCTTGTAGTGCTTGAGGACCGGAACGAGCGCCGCCTCGCACATCGCGCGGATGAGCCGCTCGCCGCCGCGGGGAATCGCGACGTCGACGAGGCCGACGCTGCGGACGAGCTCCGTGACGGCGGCATGGTCGAGGATCGAGACGAGCTGAACGGCATCGCCAATGTCCGCCTTCGCGACTGCGGCCGCGAGCGCCCGGTTGGTCTCGATCGCCTCCTTGCCGCCGCGCAGGATCACCGCGTTGCCGGTCTTGAGGCACAGCGCCGCGGTGTCGATGAAGACGTTGGGGCGGCTCTCGAAGACGACGGCGACGACGCCGAACGGAACGCGGACCTTCCGGATGACGATGCCGCTCGGACGCTCCCGCGTCCACAGCTCCTCGCCGACCGGGTCGGGCAGCGTCGCGACGTGGCGGACGCCCGCGACCATCGCTTTGAACCGGGCCTCCGTGAGCGTGAGGCGGTCGAGCATCGCGTCCTTGATCCCGGCCTCCGCCGCGCGCGCGACGTCGACGGCGTTGGCGGCGCGGATCGCCGCGGAATCGGCCTCGAGGGCGGACGCCATGCGCGCAAGCGCGGCGTTCTTGTCGGCGGACGTGAGCTTCACGAGCTCCGCCGCGGCGGCACGGGCCCTGACGGCCATGTCATGAATGATTTCGGCTGTTGTCATAGCGCGGGGTTGTCGAATTCGCGGATCACGTCCAGGAGCTGCTCGGCGAGATCGGGATCGGCCTCGAAGATGTTCACCTGCTCGGAATACATGTTGTTGGAAATGTTGGCCTTGACCGCGATGAAGCGGTCGAACTTGTCCTTCTTGGACTTCTTGCCGACCTTTTCGCGGTCGAGGACGCCGTGGTTGACGAGGTTCTGGAAGATCTCGTTGACGTGCTTCGGGTCGATGTCGACGCGGAGCGTCTTGATGTCGGACCAGTCGTCTTCGCGAAAGCCCTTCGCGAAGTCGTCCGACACGAGCTTGCTCGCCCCCTTCTTCACCTCCACGTGCCCGGTGCCGGACAGATAGACCGCGACACGGCGCGTCGGCGTGCGGTTCGTGTTGTAGTAGTGGATGTCCACCCAGTTGAGATTGCTCTCCTTGACGGCAAAATAGGGATTCTGCCAGAACGGACCGCAGCCCGGCAGAATGAGAAGCGAAAAGCAGAAAGAGGAAAACTGAATGAACTTCTTCAAGATTTAAACCTCCGTCATTTCTCACTTTTAACTTTGAACTTTTCACTCGCGACGAGTCCCGCGCCGTAGAGAGTCAGCGTCGGGTCGACGGCAAACGGAAGGTCGAGATCCTGGAGGACCCACTTCGCGAAGCCGCCGGTCGCGACCAGACGGAAGTCGGCGGCGAAGTTGCGCCGGAGCTCGGTGACGATCTCGCGGACCATCCCCCGGTACCCGACGAGCGCCCCGAAGCGCATCGCCTCCTCGGTGGAGCGGCCGATCTTCGGCGCCTTGCCGGAGCCGATCTTCATCCGCGGCAGCTTCGCCGTCCGCTCGAAGAGATAGTCCCGCATCAGGGGAAAGCCGGGCGCGATGACGCCTCCCCGCCAGACGCGGTCGGCCGTCACCGCCGACGCGGTCAGCGCGGTGCCGAAGTCCATCACGATCACCGGAGCGCCATGGCGCACAACCGCGCCCGCGGCGTCCGCGAGCCGGTCCGCGCCGACGGTCTCCGGCTTCGGATAGTCGAACTTCAGGGGGAAATCCAGATGCGAAATCTGGTGAATCCGGAGGTTGCGGCCTTTCGCGAACGACTTCCATCCGCGGTCGGCCTTCGGGACGACCGAGACATAGGCGAGTCCGTCGAGGTTCGGCGTCTTCCAGATCGGAAGCGCCGCGGCCTCGCGGTATCCGCCGTCGCAGTGGGAGACGCGCGTGACGCGTCCGTCCGTCCAGAGCCCGACGGCGGTCGAGGTGTTGCCGACGTCTACGACGGCGAGTTTCAAACCGCCCTCCACTCCAGCGAGAGGTCGACCGATCCGGCGGAATGCGTGAGGCAGCCGAGCGAAATCGCGGTGACGCCGCACGCGGCGACCTCCTTCGCGCGGTCGAGCGTGATGCCGCCCGAAGCCTCGGTTTTCGAAATCCCCTTGCACATCCTGACGCACTTCTTCATGTCCGCGACAGACATGTTGTCGAGCATGATCCACTCGGGCTTCGCCTTGAGTGCGCTCGCGCACTCGCGCAGGCTCTCAACCTCCACCTCGACCGCGAGCTTCGGAAACTTCTTCCGCGCCGCGACCACGGCCTGGTCCAGCTCGTCGGGATCGCCGCCCTTCCAGAGCCGGCGGTGGTTGTCCTTCATGAGGACGCGGTCGTACATGCCCATGCGGTGGTTGGTGCCGCCGCCGCATGTCACGGCGTACTTCTCGAACACGCGCAGTCCGGGCGTGGTCTTGCGGGTGTCGAGGATGAGCGTGCCGTACGGCTTCGTGGCGTCGACGAACTTCTTCGCCAAGGTCGCCGTCGCGCACATGCGCTGCATGAAATTGAGCGCCGTGCGTTCCGCGGCGAGAATCGAACGGGCCTTCCCGCGGAAGACCAGAATCGGCTCCTGGGGCTTTACGACGGAACCGTCCGGCTTCAGGATCGTGACCTTGATCTTCGGGTCCACCGTCTTCATCACGGCCTTCGCGACCGTGGCGCCGGCAACGACGCAGCCCGCGCCCTTCGCGTAGATTTCGCCCGTCGCGATGGCCTCGGGATCCACGAGCGCTTCGCTCGTGGCATCGCACCATTTCGACTTGCGCGCGTCCGCGACGTCCGCCAGGTCTTCGTCAAGGGCAAGACGCACCGCGGCCTTGGCCCGGGTTGAGAGCATAACGTCTTTCATGGGAGAGGGCCCTCCTCAGGCCTTCATCAGGTAGTCCCAGTGCTTGAAAATCGTAACCGCCAGGACAATTGAAATCACAAGGGCGATGCAGCCGACAATCAGCGCGGCCATCGCCTGTTTCCTGTCAGTGGTGCCCGCGCTCTTCTGAGACCCGTTGTCAACAGGATCGAGCCTAAAGCGATCGGCGATCGCAGGACCACCCGCCACCGGTGCGTCGCCCCCGGCCGCAGGCGCTTTGATGGACATCTTCTTGAGTTTCATATTTTTAATTATATCATTCGGCTTGTTGGAAAATCAAGCAGTTATCGCCTCCGGAATCAGGCCATGCGGCGGGCGGCGGACATGGACAGTGACACGGACGCCAGGACCAGGCCGGCTCCGACGAGCAAAAACAGGTTGAAATGCTCGTCCCAGCGGTCGTAGGCGTCGGCGTCCAGCCGGGTCGTCTCGAGCTGGTCGATCTCCTTCAGCGCCTTTTCCAGCGAATCGCGGTCGTCGACCGGGAAGTACATGCCTCCGGTCGTCGTGGCGATTTCGCGAAGCTGACGCTCGTCGAACGCCGAGCGGTCGCCGGTGACGCCGTAGCGTCCGAAGTTGTCGCGGACGAGACGCGGGGTCACCCGCCGGCCGGTGCCGATGCCGATGCAGTACACCTTGACCCCCATTTTCGCGGCCGCCGCGGCGGCATCCTTCGGATCCACCGCGCCGGTGTTGCTGACGCCGTCGGACAGGAGGATCGCGATCTTGGAGGTGGGCTTGGCGTCCTTGAGGCGCGCCAGCGCGGTGGCGAGTCCGTCGCCGACCGCGGTGTTGGCCTCGTACTGATCTCCGATCAGGTTGCCGTTCGCGTCATAGGAGTTTCCCGGAATCTGGACACCCTTCAGCGCGTGGAGCAGCATGTCGTGGTCCATCGTCAGCGGCGCGACGGTCGCGGCGTAGGTGCCGAAGGAGACGAGTCCGATCAGGTCGTCCGGACGCTTCTCCACGAATTCCGCGAAGAGGCGCTTCACCACCGAAAGGCGGGTATAGTCCAGGAACTTCGCCGTCGGACGGCTGAAATCGGTCCCCTCGGGCGCGAGATCGAGTCCGTCCATCGACCCCGACACGTCCACCGTCATCGCGATGGCGATGGCGTCGACGGACTTGGTCTCGTGCGCGAGGGGCGTGCGCGGACGCGCGGACGCGAGAACCAGCGCCGCAAGTCCCGCCAGGAGGACGAACGGCGTCAGCGCCGCCACCTTCGCCCGCCAGCCCGCGTTCCCCGGCGGCAGGCGGGCAATCGCGGAGAACCGGATTCCCGCGTTTCGGCCGCGCCTCAGAAGCCGCCACGCGGCGACCGCCAGCGGAAGGAAAAGAAGCAGCATCCAGGGGTTCGCGAAACTCATTTCGCCTCCTCCCGGTCATCGCCCTTGAGATAGCCGCGGGCGCTGTCCGTCGCCGCGTCCGCCATCTCCGGCGTCGCCTCGACGCCCGCGAACTTGACCATGTCGGCGGATTCGAGAAACGCCTTCAGTTGCTCGACGCTGGCCGTTGGCCGCAGGCTGCCGTCCGCCGAGCCGCTGCCGCCGAAGGCGGCCCCCCGGCCGAATTCCGCAAGGAATTCTTCCGTCGTCATGTTCGGCGCCTTGATGCCGTACTTGCGCTGGACGTAGCGGCGGACGACCATCGTGAGCTCGACGTAGAAGTCCTTGTACCGGCCGCGGCCGGGAAGGCCCTTCTTCAGCAGACGGTCGAGCTCCGCCAGCGCGCGCTCGATCGGACTCATCCGATGCTCCTTGATTCGCCGTGCGGCGTAACGGACCAGCGACCAACAGCCCGCGGCCAGCAGCCCGGCGCCGAGAACCCAAAGGCTCAGCTTTCCGACAAGCTTCCAGGAGAGCGGCGGCAGGTCCTTCTTCGGATCGGCCTCCATCTCGCCCGTCACCGGGTCGCGCGCGGGCGGAGGAGTAAAGTAAACCGGACCCGCCACGAACGAGAACTTGCCGTCGTCGCCGCGCGAGGAGAGAAGCCGCGGCGAAGCCGTGACGGCGAACGGCGCGATCTTGTAGACCTCCGCGCACGGCTCCGGCACGAGCTTCCAGTTGACGGTCTCGACCGTCGAGCCGTCCGCCGTCCGCTTCACCGGCTCCGCGAAGTCCTCGGCGAGCGAAAAGCCGCGGACGCGGCCCCTGAGATCCGGAATCGACGCGGTGACGTCCTTCGGATACTTCAGCGTCACCGAAAGGAAGACGCTGCGCCCCGGATCGATTTCCGTCCGGTCGCCGTCAATCGCGAGCGAAATCCCGTCCCGCCCCGCGCTCAACAGACTGATTGCCAATAGAAGACTGAACATAACAATTTCCAATCACGAACCACGAGTCACGAACCACGCATCACCTCTTCCTCGCCCGGCGCTTGAACAGGCCGCGGACCCCGTCGACGTACGGCCGGTCGGTCGCGATATCCAGCGTGTCGATTCCGGTCTTAAGGAAGAAGCGCCGGAGATCCTCGCGGTCGGACGCCGCCCGCGCGGCGAACGCGCGGCGGACCTTGGCGGACGAGGTGTCGACGAGGACGAGTTCGCCCGTCTCCGGGTCCTCGAGCTCGACCAGCCCCACGTCCGGCAGCTCCGCCTCCGCCGGATCGCTCACCGGCACGCAGATCATGTCGTGGTGCCGCGCCGTCGCGCGGAGCATCCGGTCGAAGTTCGTGGCTCGTGGTTCGTGGCTCGTGATTCGTGGTTCGAGAAAGTCGGAAACAAGGAAGACGACCGCCTTGCGCTTCTGGACGCCGTTCAGGAACTTGAGCGCGCCGCCGATGTCCGTTCCGCCCTTCGCCTCTTCCTCGGCGGCGAGCACCTCGCGGACGAGGCGCATCACCGAGTCGCGGCCCTTCCGCGGCGGAATGTACTTGACGATGCGGTCCGAAAAGAGGACGAGTCCGATCTTGTCCTGGTTGCGGATCGCCGTGAGCGCGAGAAGCGCCGTCACCTCCGCCGCGAGCTCCATCTTCGAGCGCCGCACCGAGCCGTAGCCCTGCGAGCCCGAGACGTCCACCAGGAAGAGAATCGTGAGCTCGCGCTCCTCCGAGAAGCGCTTGATGTACGGGACGCCCGTCCGCGCGGTCACGTTCCAGTCGATCGTCCGGACGTCGTCGCCGGCGATGTACGGACGCACCTCGTCGAACTCGACGCCCTGCCCCTTGAACGTCGAGTGGTAGTCGCCGCTCAGCTGATCGTCGATCAGCCGGTTGGTGAGGATCCGGATCTTCCCCACCCGCGCCATCAGCTCTTTGACGTCCGTCGCCATCACGGAACCGGAACGGCCGAGAGGATCTTGTCGATCACCCTGTCGGAGGTGATGTTTTCCGCCTCCGCCTCGTACGTGAGGAGGATGCGGTGGCGGAGGACGTCGTACACGACCTCCTTGACGTCCTGCGGGGTCGCGTAGGCGCGGCCGTGCAGGAGCGCGTTGCCGCGGGCCGCGAGGTTCAAGGACAGCGTCGCGCGCGGGCTCGCCCCGTTCTGGATGTGCTCGTTCCGCTCGCGGGTCTTGAAGACGATCTCGAGGATGTAGTCGCCGACCTTCTCGTCGCAGTAGACGTCGTTCAGGGTCGCGCGCAGCGTCGCGATGTCCTCGGGCGTGCAGACCGTCCGGACCTCGGGCTTCTCGGAATTCTCCGCGAAGCGCTGCATGATGCGCCGCTCGTCCGCCTTCGAGGGCGTCTCGACGAGGCACTTGAACATGAAGCGGTCGACCTGGGCCTCGGGCAGCGGATAGGTGCCTTCCTGCTCGATCGGATTCTGCGTCGCGAGGACGAGGAACGGCTGCGGCAGCCGGTAGGTCTCGTCGCCGATCGTCACCTGACGCTCCTGCATCGACTCGAGCAGCGCGGACTGCACCTTGGCCGGCGCGCGGTTGATCTCGTCCGCGAGCAGCAGGTTGGTGAAGACCGGGCCCTTCTTCGGACTGAATTCCCCCGTCTTCGGCGAGTAGATCAGCGTGCCGACGACGTCGGCCGGCAGCAGGTCCGGCGTGAACGAGATGCGCTTGAAGTCGAGTCCGAGCGCCTTCGCCAGGGTGTTGCACGACAGGGTCTTCGCGAGACCCGGCACGCCCTCGAGGAGAATGTGCCCGTCCGTCACGAGAGCCAGGATCAGCCGGTCGATCAGCTTCTCCTGTCCGACGATCACCTTGCCCACCTCGTCGCGAATCTTCGCCACGAGCTCCTTCTGCGCCGCAATGCGGTTCGTTGCTTCCTTGAGGTCCATCAGTACTCTCCTTTGATCAAATCCCTGACCTTGTCCTTGACCGAGTTCCAGCGCGACTGCTGGAGCTGCTTCAAATCCATCGAGATCCTGAGCCGCAGCTCGTCCGCCGCGGCGTCGCCCGACGCGGCGAGTCCGCCGCGGACGCGCTTCAGGCGCTCGGCCCAGAGCGAGCGGACGAAGTCCTGCAGGATGTCCGCGGGGGAGAGTCCGCTCGAATGCGTCTTCCCCGCCGCCACCAGAACCTCGTCGAACCAGCCGCGCTCGACCGGTCCGAGGCTCGCGCCGAACGTCGCGAACGCGTCGTCCCCGTTCGCCGCCTCGAGCCGCCACGTCTCCACGAAGCGCCCGGTGAACGGATGCGCGAAAACCTCGCGCGGCAGAAACTCGCCGATCATCCCGTCCAGGACCTTGTCCCGCTCGTTCGCCATCAAAAACTCCATCAGCGCAGACTCCTTCGGCGGAGGCGGGGCGATGTGCTCCATCGGAGCGGTTGGGACGTTGGAAAGCTGGGAATTGGACGGTTCGAAATCGGCGACCTCTCCATCCTCCTCGTAATCAACCGGAGTTTCGAAATCCGCCGGCTTCTTGGACTTATCGGCCTTGACCTTGGAGAGCTCCTCGGAAAGCGCGGCGGCGGGAAGATCGAGAAGCTTCGCCGCCTCGCCGACCATGCTCGCCTTGAGAACCGGACTGGGGCACTGGGCGATCGTGTGGAGAACGGCCTTGGAAATGCGGGCGACGGCGTCGATGGAGGCCGGATTCGCCTCCTTCGCCTTCTCGGCGCGGCACTGGAAGCTGACGACCGATTCGGCCGCGTCGAGCAGCTTGCGGAACTCGTCCGCCCCCTTCGTCCGCAGGAACGAGTCGGGATCGTCGCCGCCCGGAAGCCGCACGACCCGGACCGGCATCTCCTCGGCGAGGAAGAGCGCCGCGGTGCGGACCGTCGCCTTGTGCCCGGCGGCATCGTCGTCGAAGACGAGGAACACCGCGTCCGCCACCTTCTTCACCATCTTGACGTGCTCCTCGGTGAAGGCCGTGCCCTGCGAGGCGACGGCCACCGGAAAGCCGCTGACGTGCAGGCGGATGGTGTCGATCTGGCCTTCGCACACGATCGCCTCGCGATGCGGGGCCTTGGCGATGTTCGCGGCCGCCTTGTCGAATCCAAAGAGGACGTTCGACTTCTTGAAGATCACCGTCTCGGGCGAGTTCACGTACTTGCCCGAGTTCTTGCTCGCGACGAGCTGGCGTCCTGAAAACGCGACGACGCGTCCCTGCTTGTCGCGGATCGCGAACATGAGCCGTCCGCCGAAGCGGTGGTAGCCCCTGTCCCCCGGGCGGCTCGGGCCCTTGATGACGCCCGCCGCCTCGAGTTCCGCGGGCGTGTACTTGTACTTCTCCGCCCACGTGAGGATGTTGGCGATGCCGTTCGGCGCGTAGCCGATCGTCCAGTCCTCGGCGACCGCGCCGTCGAGCGCACGGCTCTTGAGGTATTCGCGCGCGGGCTCGGCCTCCTTCGCCTGCAGGAGGCAGCGGTGGTAGAACGCCGCGAGCTCCGCCATCAGAGTGTGAAGCCGCTTGCGCGCGCCGGCCTCGGGATCCTCCTTCTCCTCGACCTTGATCCCGCATTGCTCGGCGAGCTTCTTGACCGCCTCGACGAAGGTCAGCCCCTCCATCTTCTCGACGAACTTGATCGCGTCACCCGACTCGCCGCAGCCGAAGCAGTGGTAAAAGCCCTTGGAGACGTTGATGTTGAACGAGGGGGTCTTCTCGTGGTGAAACGGACAGCACGCCTTCATCGACGAGCCGGCGTGCTTGACCTGAACCCCGTAGGACGAGATCAGGTCCGCGATGTCCACGCGGGACTTGATCTCCTCGATGACGGACTCTGTGATTCCTTTCGCCATTTATTCGGTAATTATACCACAAAAACGGCGAATTCCAACA
>CAZYQF010000031.1:0-15968 GCA_964650165.1 uncultured Lentisphaeraceae bacterium | reverse complement strand
ACATTATACCATGACTCGAAGGACGGCGAGAGTGTAATTTTCATGTAAGGTTCTGACATTTTCGCGTAAGGCAGGATTTTGCAGGATCTGTGAAAATGGTGGCGTCGGAAGGGAAAGGAGAACTTCAGAATGGTTTCAAGATGCTACAGCGGTGCGATCAACGGCGTCGACGCCTCGGCGGTCGAGATCGAGGTCAACGCGGCGACGGGGACGGACTCGTTTGCGATCGTCGGGCTTCCCGATGCGGCGGTGAAGGAGGCGAAAGACCGCGTCTCGACGGCGCTCAAGAACTCGGGCTTCCGTCCGAAGGACGAGTTTGCGATTACGGTCAACCTGGCCCCCGCGGACGTCCGCAAGGAAGGTCCGATCTACGACCTCCCGATCGCGATCGCGCTGCTCGCGGCGACGAAGTGGATCAAGAACGGGTCGCTCTCGGACTATGCGCTTGTCGGCGAGCTCTCGCTTTCGGGCGAGGTGCGGCGCGTGCGCGGGATCCTCCCGGTCGTGATGGAGATGAAGCGCATCGGCAAGCGGGCGATCCTCGTTCCGGAGGAGAACATCGAGGAGGCGAGCGTCGTGTCGGGGATCGACGTCATTCCGGTCCGGACGCTTCGCGAGGCGCAGCAGTTCCTCGAGGGCGAGATCTACATCAATCCGCGGTTCACCGACATCGCGGGGCTCATGCGCGACGGCTGCGGATCCGGCGACGACTTCGGGGACGTCCGCGGACAGGACCTCGCGAAGAAGGCAATTGAGGTCGCGGTCGCGGGCGGACACAACGTGCTCATGATCGGCTCGCCGGGCTCGGGCAAGACGATGCTCGCGCGGCGCACCCCCTCGATTTTGCCGCCGATGTCCGTCGAGGAGGCGCTCGAAGTCTCCAAGGTCCACTCGGTGGCCGGGCGGGAGAAGGGCTGCGGCAGGTTCGTCACCTCGCGTCCGTTCCGCGCGCCGCACCACACGGTGAGCTCGATCGGCCTTCTCGGCGGCGGGACTCATCCGGTGCCGGGCGAGGTTTCGCTCGCCCACCGCGGCGTTCTCTTCCTCGACGAGTTCGCCGAGTTTCCGCGGAACGCCCTCGAGGTGCTGCGCCAGCCGCTCGAGGACGGACACGTCGGCGTGTCGCGCGCGGCGGCGGCCTACGACTTCCCGTCGCGGTTCATGCTCGTGGCGGCGATGAACCCGTGCCCGTGCGGCTACTACAACGATCCGACGCACGACTGCCGCTGCTCGCAGGCGAGCATCCTCAAGTACCAGCGCCGCGTGTCGGGTCCGCTGCTCGACCGCATCGACATTCAGGTCGGCGTGAGCGCGGTCCCCGTGAAGGAGCTCCGGGACCTGTCGCCGGGCGAGCCGAGCGCGGCGATCCGCGAACGCGTGCTGCGGGCGCGCGCGATCCAGTCCGAACGCTACCGCGGGATGCCGGGCGTGCTGACGAACGCGGACGCGCGCAGCCGGGACCTTGCGGACATCTGCCGGCTGACGGCGTCGGCCGCCGACGACCTCTGGCGGACGATGGAGAAATACAAGCTTTCGGCGCGCGCCTACGACCGGCTCCTGCGCGTCGCGCGGACGTGCGCCGACCTGCGCGGCGAAGCCGACGTGGACGGCGCGGCCGTGATGCAGGCGTCGATCTTCCGTCAGCTTGAGACGGGATCTGACTCGTTCTTCGCCTGAGTGGGCGAAGCGAAAGGAAACAAACAAGGAAAGGACCACGACCATGAGCGAAAACCAGGAAACCAGAACGACTGCGGGGGCGACGAACGGCTGCTACCGTCCGAAGCTCTCGTTCTACCATGCCTCTCCGAAGGGGACCGGCTGCGCGGTGCAGTTCGAGCTTCTTCCGGCGCGGGGCGACGAGGACGGCTGCGTCATGATGCAGCTCGCGAACCAGCTCACGCTCGGCGACCGCCGCGGCGCGACGCCGGTCTATCCGCGCTTCGACTGGGACAACAAGATCGTCGTGAAGCTCGGCTTCGGCGACCTCACGAAGATGCTACAGGTCTTTCGCGGCGAATGCGAGGAGCTTGAGAACGGAAAGGGTCTCTACCACATGACGTCTGGATTCTCGACCAAGATCGTGCTCCGGCACCTGATCGATCCGGTTCAGGGCTATTCGCTCGAGGTTTACCGAAACGCGCGCGACGGCAAGGACGAGAACCGCGCCCACATCCTGCTCTATCCGAACGAGGCGCTCGGACTCGCCTGTTCGCTCGAGAGCTCGTTCGGCTACATCTGCTTCGGGGTGCCCGCCGCGTCCGCGCGTCCCGCCGCGAAGAAGGAGGAAGTCATTCATGCCGTGGCGTAAGACGGACAACGTCGGCGTCGTTCACGGCGTCTGGGGCGAGGACGTTGCGGTCCAGTTTCTCCGCATTCACGGATACGAGATTCTGGAACGGAACGTCCGCCCCTGCGCGTCGGACCAGCGCCTGGAGATCGACATCGTCGCCTATGACCGGCTCTACGACACGGCGGTGTTCGTCGAGGTGAAGCAGCATGCGCGGCGCAGCCTCTTCGCCCGGCGCCTCCAGAGCGTCGACCGACACAAGAAGCAGCTGCTTCGCCGCGCCTGCAAGTGCTGGCTCCTGAAGCAGCGCTGGCGGTCGTCGTACCGCTTCGACGTGATCGAGGTTTTCGGCGAGCCGTATTCGCGGACCCGCGCGGAGATCGACCACCTCCCGAACGTCCGGCTGTTCGAGCGGCCCGGCCGGTTCGTCGACTGGAAAGACTCGAATTCACAATCCAACAGACAGGAGGAGACACTATGAATTCAGTTCTTGAAGACGTGATGAAGGCCATCCGCAAGGAATTCGGCGAGATGTCGATCCTGCGGCTCGGGGACGAGGCGCGGAAGGATGTCGAGGCGATTCCGACCGGCGCGCTGTCGCTGGACCTCGCGCTCGGGGTCGGGGGCCTCCCGAAGGGGCGGATCGTGGAGCTGTACGGACACGAGTCTTCCGGAAAGACCACGCTCGCGCTCCACACGGTCGCGAACGTGCAGAAATCGGGCGGAACGGCCGCGTTCATCGACGCGGAGCATGCGCTCGACCCGACCTACGCGAAGAAGATCGGCGTGGACATTCCGAGTCTCGTCGTCTCGCAGCCGGCGAGCGGCGAGGAGGCGCTGACGATCTGCGAGGAGCTCGTCAAGTCCGGCGCGGTGGACGTGGTCGTCGTGGACTCGGTCGCGGCCCTGACGCCGCAGGCCGAGATCGACGGCGCGATGGGCGACAGCCACGTCGGACTCCAGGCGCGGCTCATGTCGCAGGCGATGCGGAAGCTCACCTCGGCGGTTGCGAAGACGGGGACGCTCCTCGTCTTCACCAATCAGGTCCGCGAGAAGATCGGCGTGATGTTCGGGAGCCCCGAGACGACGCCCGGCGGCAAGGCGCTCAAGTTCTACGCGAGCTGCCGCCTGCAGATCCAGCGCATCGGCGCGATCAAGTCCGCGGCCGGCGAGGTCGTCGGAAACCGGACGCGGGTCAAGGTGGTGAAGAACAAGGTCGCGGCGCCGTTTGCCGAGGCCGAGTTCGACATCCTCTACGCCTGCGGAATCTCCTACGAGGGATCGGTCCTCGACGCAGCGCTCGTGCGGGGAATCGTCGAGAAGCGCGGCAGCTGGCTCGCGTTCGGATCCGAGCAGCTCGCCCAGGGTTCGCTCGCCGCGACCGGCTACCTCAAGGAGCATCCGGAGACGCTCGAGAAGATCGTCGCGCTCGTGAAGACGACGCCGGTCGATCCCGAGCGGGCGAAGGCGATGAAGAAGGCGGCATGAGCGGAAACTGTCCGTATTTCGCCTTCTCCTCCGAGCCGTTGACCGAGCGGCACGTGCAGGCGATCTGGTACGACCGGACGATGCGTCCGCCGCACCTCGTGACGCGGCGCGGGACGTCCGTCCGAGTCGTCGATCCCGGCCGGTGGAATCTCGGCGCCGGACCGGACTTCAAGGACGCGGTCCTGGAGCTCGGTCCGGAAGGCCGCCGCGTGGCGGGCGACGTCGAGATCCACCTTCATCCGGGGGACTGGGACGCGCACGGACACGGAAACGACCCGGCCTACCGCAATGTGATCGCCCACGTCACCTGGGGGTGCGGTCCGCCGCCGGCCTCTCTGCCGGCGGGCACTGTGTCGATTTGGGTCGGACGCTTTGTCACGGCGGACATCGGGTTCTCGCCGGACCAGATCGACCTCACGGCCTATCCGTTCGCGCGGCTGCCGAACACGGAACGTCCATGTCACGCGCGCCTTCAGTCCGACCCCGACCTTGCGCAAGCGATTCTCCGCGCGGCGGGCGTTCGGCGTCTCTGGCTCAAGGCGCGTCGCCTCGAACGCCTGCTCGGGACGTGTCCGCCCGAGCAGCTGTTCTATGCCGAGGTGATGACGGCGCTCGGCTATCGGCGGAATTCCGCGGCATTTCGCGAGATTGCGGCGACGGTGCCACTTGCCACTCTCGTGTCCGAGCCCGAAAACGCGGCGGCGATGCTTCTCACCGCGTCCGCGTTCGCCGATCTCGCGCGCGGCGGCAATCGGCCGAGAAACTCTCCGGCCGTGCGGCTGCGGTCCGCCGCGGAGATCTTCACCACGACGGATATCATGAAGCTTGCGACTGTATCGGACTTTTCGCCGCGGAATTGCCGAGACCTGGTGAAGCGAATGTCCGACCGACACCTCATGGGCCGAGGGCGCGCGGCGGCCGTTCTATGCAATGTTATCTTGCCGTTTTCGATTGCGGAAGGGAGGATTCTTGAAGTTCCGGCGTGGCTGCCGGCCGAAGATCTGTCGGAGCCCGTGAGGCTCACGGCGTGGCGTCTCTTCGGGCGAGATCACAATCCGCGCGCGATATATGCGGGTAATGGCCTTTATATCCAAGGACTTCTGCAAATACACCGAGAGTATTGTCTGCGGGTCCATCCGGACTGCGAGAGCTGCGAACTGGCGCGCGGGCGCTTTGACAAGAATTCCGCTATTTGATAGAATTCAACTCAAGTTTGCGCAAAAAGGAAAAGATAAGATGAAAGAAATCAGCGGAGATCTCATCGCCAAGGGCCTTAAGGTCGGAATTGTCGTGAGCCGTTTCAACAGCTTTCTCACCGAGCAGCTCGTGAAGGGCGCCGAGGATGCGTTTGTCCGCATGGGCGGAAACGAAAAGGACCTCACCCTCGTTCGCGTCCCGGGCGCTTATGAGCTCCCGCTCGTCGCCAACAAGCTCGCCGCGAGCGGCGTCGACGCCGTCGTGTGCCTCGGGGCCGTCGTTCAGGGCGCGACCTCCCACGCGGCGCTCATCAACGAGACCACCGCGATGGCATTCTCCAGGATTTCCCTCAAGACCGGCGTCCCCGTCCTCGACGGCGTCGTCAGCGCCGAGACGCTCGAGCAGGCCGTCGAACGCTGCGGCACCAAGCAGGGAAACAAGGGCTTTTCCGCCATGCAGGCCGCGATTGAGATCGCGGGCGTGATGAAGAAGATCTGACCGGCTGCGGTGATTTTTAGTTTGAACCTGTAACGAGAAAGAACAGAGAGAAAATGAAAGAAGTGAAGAAAGTCGCGTTCCTTACGGCTGGCGGACTCGCCCCGTGCCTGAGCTCCTCGATCGGATTCTTGATCGACGAGTACAACAAGAAGGCGCCGAACGTGCAGATGATCGGATACGTCAACGGATACATGGGCCTTCTCAAGGGCGACTCCATTCCCGTCACCGACGCGGTCCGCAAGGACGCCCTGACTCTCACCCGCCACGGCGGCTCCCCGATCGGCAACAGCCGCGTGAAGCTCACGAATGTCAAGGACTGCATCAAGCGCGGCCTCGTCAAGGACGGCGAGGATCCCCTCAAGGTCGCCGCCGACCAGCTCGTCAAGGACGGCGTCGACGTCCTCCACACCATCGGCGGCGACGACACCAACACCACCGCGGCGGATCTCGCGGCCTATCTCGCGACCAACAACTATCCGCTCATCGTCGTAGGCCTTCCCAAGACGATCGACAACGACGTCTATCCGATCAAGCAGTCGCTCGGCGCGTGGACCGCGGCCGAGGAGGGCGCCAGGTTCTTCCTGAACGTCGTGAAGGAAAACTCCGCCAATCCGCGCGCGCTGACCGTCCACGAGGTCATGGGCCGCAACTGCGGCTGGCTGACCTACAAGACCGCGCAGTGCTACCGCAAGAAGCTCGCCCGCACGAAGTTCCTGCCCGAGTTCATGCTCTCCCGCGAGCGTCAGGACGTCCACGCGGTTTACGTGCCGGAATCCAAGATTGACTTCAAGGCCGAGGCCGAGCGCCTCATGAAGATCATGGACAAGTGGGACTCCGTCAACATCTTCGTGAGCGAAGGCGCCGGCGTCGCGGACATCATCAAGGAGATGAGGTCCCGCGGCGAGGAAGTCCCGGTCGACGCGTTCGGTCACCCGAGGCTCGACAAGGTCAACGTCGGACAGTACGTCGGCAAGCGCTTCGGCGAGCTCCTCAAGGCCGAGAAGGTTCAGGTTTTCAAGTCCGGTTACTTCGCCCGTGCGGCGGCCCCGAACAAGAAGGATCTCCGCCTCATCGAAAAGTGCGCCCGCTGCGCCGTGAAGAGCGCGCTCAACGGCGAGTCCGGCGTCGTCGGACCCGACGAGGACGCGTCCGCCAAGATCCGCGCCTGCGAGTTCTCGCGCATCAGGGGCGGCAAGCCGTTCAACGTCCGCAAGGGCTCCTTCCGCGACATGCTCGAGGAAATCGGACAGCCCTGGCCGCGCAAGAAGCGCACCGCGAAATAAGCAGAAGGAAGGGGGTCTATATGGCCGACAGCGTCAAGAAGGGTGTGATCCTGGAGTTTGATTTCGCCGCCTTGGACGGCGCGGAGCTGCTCTACGAGACGACGCGGCGCTTTCTTGACGAGATCGGCCGCATCCCCTTTGACGAGCGCATCGAGGCCCAGTACCTCGCCGGCGGAAACTACCAGGGCGGCCTTGCCGAGTACTTCGACGTCGTCAAGACGAAGAAGACCGCGGCGAAGGCCGCCAAGGACCTCGCCGATGCATTCGTCTCCGCGCTGAACGAGGCGGTGCCGAAGGCCGTCACCCCCGCATTCACGAACTTCGTCAAGGCGCTCGCCGACAAGAATGTCAAGGTCGTCATCTCGACCCGGGCGGATCTTGCGACGGTCAGGGGCGCCTTCGCACCGCTTCTCGGCGACAACGTCGCGCTCTACCAGGAGACGTCAGCCACCTACGGCAGCGTCAAGTGGGACGCCTGGCGCCGGGCCTGCGCGTTGAACCACCTGCGCAACTTCACCACCCTCGCGCTCACGGGATCGGGCTTCGGCGTCAAGTCGGCGCTCGTCGCCGGCATGGGCTCGGTCGCGGTCGTGAGGCCGCGCGTCGCCTGGCAGGACTTCGGCGGCGCGGACGAGACGATCAAGGAACTGAGCGGTACGACCGCGAAGACGGTTCTCGAGGTCCTGAGAGTCGAATGATATGACCGGAATCGAACGTTTGCATGAAATCATGACCCGTCTGCGCGATCCGCAGACGGGTTGTCCTTGGGATCGGGTCCAGACGCTGGAGACGCTGAAGCCGTGCGTCCTGGAGGAGACCTACGAGCTTCTCGCGGCGATGGACAAGTCAGACGACCGGGACAACCACATCGAGGAGCTCGGCGACGTTCTCCTGCAGGTGATGTTCCAGTCCGTGATGGCCGAGCAGGAGGGATCGTTCACCTTCGACGACGTCGCGAACGCGATCGCCGACAAGCTCGTCCACCGGCATCCCCATGTCTTCGGCGACGTCGTCGCGAAAGACGCCGCGACCGTGCTTCGGAACTGGGAGCGCCTCAAGCAGATGGAGCACAAGAAGGAGGCGCGCCGTTCCGCGCTCGACGGCGTCCCTCCGGCGCTCCCCGCGCTCCTCAAGGCCCGCCGCACGATGGAGAAGGCGAAGCGCATCGGCTACGAGGAACCCCTGAAGCCGGTCGCGATCGAAGGCGATCCCGGCGAGTTCCTCCTGCGCGTCGTCAAGTCCATCGCGGACCGGGGCGTCGATTCCGAGTCCGCCCTCGAGAAGGCGACTGCGGCCTTCGCCGCCCGCTTCCGCCGGTTCGAGGCGGAGCAGAGAAAGGGCGAATGATTAAGAAAGCGATCCGGACGCTGCTCGTCGGACTGACGTTGGGGGCGGGTGCGGCGGAGTGGCCGGGGTTCTCCTGCGGCATGGGAATCGGCGGATGGCTCACGAACTACAAGCGGTTCAACGTTCTTCCGCAGAAGCACCGGCTTCCGATCACGATCGGCGACCTCGAGCATTTCGATTCGTACATCTTCGAGAAGGACGTCGCGTACATCCGGTCGCTCGGATTCGACCACGTCCGCCTCGGATTCGATCAGATCGTTCTCGAGGAAGCGCCCGGGAAGTACCGCGAGCGGACGTTCCGGAAAATCGACGAGTTCGTCGGCTGGTGCGGGAAGCACAAGCTGAACGTCGTCCTCAACCTCCACAAGGCCGTCGGCAACTACTGCGACATTCCGGAGAAGACGAGCCTGCTCGACGATGAGAGCCTCCAGCGGCGCTTCATCGATCTCTGGCTCGAACTCGAGCGCCGCTACCACGATTTTCCCGGACTCGCCTTCGAGCTTCTGAACGAAGTCCGCGACGTCGATCCCGAGAAGTGGAACCGGCTCGCGGACCGTTGTCTCGCGGAGCTCCGTGAGAAGAATCCGGACCGCTGGATCGTGATCGGTTCGACGAGCTGGAATTCGGCGGACCGGCTCAAGGACCTGCGCGTCTGGGACGACCCGCACGTCGTCTACACGTTCCACATGTACGCGCCGTTCGAGTTCACGCACCAGCGCGGCGTTCTGCAGGCGAGCACGCTCTACTACAACCGCACGCTCGAGTATCCGACGGACGACGTGGACCGCTACCGCGGATTCGCCCGGCTCCTCTGGCCCGGGAGCAAGGACGCCTATGCGGGCGTGACACGGATCGACAAGGCGTATCTTGCACGGCTCATGAAGGGCGCGTTCGCCTTCGCCGCGGCGCATCCGGACAAGATCCTCTGGAACGGAGAGTTCGGGACGATTCGCCATGCGCCTTCTCCCTCGCGCGCCGCCTATATGCGCGATGTCGTCGCGCTTTGCCGCGAGTACGGAATTCCCTACTGCGTGTGGAACTATCTCTCGACGCCGAACGACGGCAACCGGTTTTCGCTTGTCGACGACGACACGCGCCGGTTCCTCTCCGACGATCTGCTCAAGGCGTGTCTCGGAAAAGCCGAGTAACCGGAATTTGGTACAATGTCCGCGTGAAGATCGAAGTCCTCGAGCCCCATGGTTTTTGCGCCGGCGTGACGGCAGCGCTCAAGAAAGCGCAGTCGCTTGAAGGTAAAATCTATTGCCTTCACGAGCTCGTCCACAATGAACTTGTGGTGGGCGATCTGAAGAAGCGCGGATTCGTCTTCGTGGAGTCCGTCGAGGAAGTGCCCGAAGGGTCAACCGTGCTGTTTTCAGCGCACGGCGTTTCCCCGGCGGTCCGCGCGTCGGCGGAACGGCGCGGACTCAAGGTCGTGGACGCGACATGTCCGTTCGTCGACCGCGTCCACCGCGCGGCGCGCGCGTTTGCGGAACGCGGACTCTCCGTCGTGGTGATCGGCAATCCGTCCCACGTCGAGGTCAAGGGCATCGTTGGCGAGGTGAAGGGCGACTGTACGGTCATCTCCGACCCCAACACCCATACACTCAAACACCCCAACACGCCGCTCGGCGTCGTCTCGCAGACCACGATGAACGCCGACGAGGTCGCGCGAATCGTCGCGGACCTGAAAAGGGATTATGCAGTCGAGACGATGGCGGAGGTCTGCCATGCGACGCGCGACCGGCAGAATGCGGTCAAGGCGTTCCGCGGCGACGCGCTCCTCGTGCTCGGGAGCTCCAACTCGTCCAACACGAAGCGCCTCTGCGAGGTGGCGAACAGCCGGACCTTCCGCGCGGGCACGATGGAAGAGCTTGCGGCGATCGATTTCTCCGGAATCGGAACTCTCGGTGTCACCTCGGGCGCCTCGACGCCGGAGTCGTTTTTCACTCAGGCCGTGGAACGGCTGAAAGGACTGTGATGAAGAAAGCCATTCTTTTTCTGCTGTCGTGCGTTGCGTTTGCGGCGCTGGCGGACGTTTACATCATCGACGGCCAGCGCGTCGAGGGCGAGGTTCATGAGATCGACGGCCAGCGCACGCTCTGCACGGACACTCAGTGCTTCTTCCTTCCCGCGGACGCCGTCCCGGAACAGAAGTCGGGTGATGGAGGATCCGCCGCCGTCACGGCTGAGGCGGACAGGCTGGTGAGCGGGAGTCGGTCGCCGGCGCAGACCGCGCAAGGGTACATGGACGCAGATGCGTTTCTTGCGTTTCTTCGGGGCGACGAACCGACATCGATGTGGCTGGCGACGAACGTCGACGGATTCTGGACGGTTCTGGGACTGATTTTCGTTGTGCTCGTCGGAGGACTCGCGCTGAATCTCACGCCGTGCGTGTTGCCGATGATACCGATCAATCTGATGATCATCGGGAAGTCGTGGAAGAGGGGGGCGGCGTACGGACTCGGCATCGCGCTTGCGTACGGAACGCTCGGACTTCTTGCCGCGATCGGCGGAATCGCGTTCGGCACGATTCAGGGAAATCCGTGGTTCAATGCCTTTGTCGCGCTCGTCTTTGTCGCGCTCGGCCTTTCGCTCCTCGGCGCGTTTTTCATCGATTTCACGCGCTTCCGGTTCAAGTCGGGCGCTTTTGTGATGGGCGCGCTGTCGGCGGTGCTGGCGGGAGCCTGCGTCGCTCCGATTCTCATCTCGGTTCTTCTGTTGACGGCACGGGAATTCGCCGCGGGGAATCCGATCTATCTGGGGCTTCCGTTCGTGCTCGGCCTTGGCATGGCGTTGCCTTGGCCGTTTCTCGCGGCCGGGCTTCAAGTTCTGCCGAAGCCGGGGGCTTGGATGAAATGGGTCAATCGCCTGTTCGCCGCCGTTGTCTTCGGATTCGCGGCGTATTACGGGATGCTGGCGTACAGGGGCTTCCGGACCGAACGGAAGAGCGCGCACGCTGTTGATTATCGGAAAAGGCTGGTTGAGGCTACGCCGGAAACGTTCATGACTGTTTTTGAAAATCTGCGCAAGGAGGGGGAGCCGGTTCTCGTCGACTGCTGGGCGTCCTGGTGCAAGAACTGCGCGGCGATGGAGGAAACGACGTTCCAGGATCGGAAGGTCCTTGCCGAGCTGGACGGCTGGGCGGTGATCAAGCTGCAGGCGGAAAAGATGGGCGAGCTCCGCGCGCTTCCCGGATTCGGCGAAATCCGCGGGCTTCCCGCTTTTGTCATATTCAAGTAATTGTGCTATAATTTTCACGGCTTTAACCACAAATAAGGAGAAAAAAACATGGCTCACAAGATTGCTGCTGACAAGTGCGTCGCATGCGGATGCTGCAAGGACGCCTGCCCGGCGGACGCGATTGCCGAGGGTACGCCCTACACGATCGACGCCGACAAGTGCGTTGACTGCGGCGCGTGCGCGGCGGCCTGCCCCAGCGAAGCGATTTCCCCGGCGTGATTGAATTCATCGTCGAGCAGCTGCAGCTTCTTCCCTTCCTGTTCGTCACTTACCTGATCCTGGAGGGGATTGAAGCGCATGCAGGCGGCGCGCTTGGGAGATTTCTCGAGCGCGCTCGCTCTATCGGGCCCCTCGTCGGGTCCGCCGCAGGCGCGTTTCCCCAGTGCGGATTCTCCGCCGCCGCGGCTTCTCTCTATTCCGGCGGAATCATCACCGTCGGCACCCTGATCGCGGTCTTCCTCTCCACGTCCGACGAACTGATCCCGGTCATGCTGAGCCAGAAGGCGCCGACGGAGCTGGTCGCCAAGATCGTCGGACTCAAGGTGGTGTTTGCGATGGTCGTCGGCTTCGCCATCAACGGAATTCTCGTTTTCTTCAGGGGCAAGGATGTCCCTCTTCCGCATATCAACGAGCTCTGCGAACACAGCCACTGCGGCTGCCACAAGCACAAGGGCATCGTCGTGCCGGCGCTGATCCACACCGCCGAAATCTTCGTTTTCGTCTTCATCGTCGCCAGCGCAGTGGAACTGGCGATCCACTATCTCGGCGTGGACGCCTTCCAGAAGATGGCCCTGAACCGCCCGGTCCTCGGCGAATGCCTCGGGGCCGCTCTCGGGCTGATTCCGAACTGTGCGGTCTCCGCCGCCGCGGGTGACCTCTACCTCTCCCATCCCGACGTCATCAGCTCCGGCGCGCTGATGGCGAGCTCCTTCTCCGGTTGCGGCGTCGGACTCCTCGTCCTCTTCCGGACCAACCGCAACCTCAAGCTCAATCTCCTGATCCTCCTGTCCGTCTACGTCCTCGGGGCGTTTCTCGGAGGGCTGGCGGGAACCCTGATATGATGAAGAAGACATTCGCGTGGTGCAAGGCGTCCGTCAAGGCGTTCCTGGACAACCACTGCTCGATGCACGCCGCGGGACTCACCTACTTCTCGCTGCTGGCTCTCGTGCCGGTCCTCTGTCTCCTCCTTCTCGGAGCGAAGACCTTCGGAGCGGGCGACCTCATCAAGGACCGCGTCAACGCCGAGATCGACCTGATGATCGAGAACATCGAGAAGGGCCAGGACGACGGAATCGCGGCCGTGGCGACGGCGGACGAGACGAAGCGCGAGGAGAAGAAGCTGGCGGCTCAGGAGATCGGACGCCAGGCCCGCGAGCTCCGCGACAAGCTCTTCGAGCGCATCGACAGCTTCGACGTCGGCACCCTCGGCTGGATCGGACTTCTCCTTCTCATGTGGACGGTGATCAGCTCGATGGGAATGGTCGAGGTCAGCTTCAACGAGATCTGGAACGTGCCGAAGCCGCGTCCGATCTGGCACCGCGCGTGGCTCTACCTTCTCGTGGCGATCGTCATTCCGGTCCTCAGCGCGCTCGCGGCGTCTGTTCCGATCCTCAAGATCGCGAAGGACATCATCGTCGCGACGGCCGGGGCGACCTGGATCACGAAGTGGCTCTCGGACGGACTCGTCTGGATCCTCGACTCGACGCTCTTCCGCTTCGCGGTGACGCTCCTCTTCCTCTCGCTCTCGTATGCGTTCCAGTTCTGGGTGATGCCGAACTGCCGCGTCCGCTTCAAGTTCGCCTGGTGGGGCGGGCTGGTCACGGCGGCGATGTTCGCGGGCTGGCTCAAGGTCTGCGCCGTCGCCCAGGTCGGCATCGCCAAGTCCTCCGCCCTCTACGGTTCCTTTGCGTTCGTCCCGATCATGCTCGCCTGGCTCTACATGTCCTGGCAGATCGTGCTGCTCGGCGCCTGCATGGTCAAGGCATTCGAGGACGCGAAATGAAGATCCTGATCACCGGAGGCAAGGGCATGCTCGGCCGGACGCTGCAGAAGGAGTTTTCAGAGCACACGCTCGTCGTCGCCGACCTCCCCGAATGGGACATCGCCGACGACGAGGCCTTCGCCGCGAAGACGCTCGCCGAACGCCCCGACCTTGTGATCCACTGCGCGGCGATGACCAAAGTCGACGACTGCGAGACGAATCGCGAGCTGGCGTTCAAGCTCAACGAGGACGGGACGCGCAACGTCGCGATGGCGTGCAAGATCTGCGGCGCGCGGCTGATCGCGATCTCCACCGACTACGTCTTCTCCGGGGAGCCCCCGCGGGAGCCCTGGGCGTGGGGCGAGATGGACATTCCGCGTCCGAGGACCGTCTACGGCGCCTCGAAGTTCGCCGGCGAGCAGATGATCCAGATGATCCACCCCGACAACTCCGTGATCCTGCGCATCGCCTGGCTCTACGGCTCCGGCGGACCGAGCTTCGTCCATACGATGGCGAAACTCGGCGCCCAGGAGGGGCCCGCGCTCAAGGTCGTGAACGACCAGCGCGGCAATCCGACCTCGGCGAAGGTCGTCGCGGACGTCATCAGGTTCCTTCTGTCCAAGCCCGACGTCAGCGGCATCGTCCACGGCACCTGCGAGGAGCAGTGCACGTGGTACGAGTTTGCATGCGAATTGAAGCGTCTGCTGAATACTCTTCCCTCTTCTCTCGTCCCTCGTCCCTTCCCTCGCGAGGTCGTGCCCTGCACGACGGAGGAGTTTCCGCGCCCCGCGCCGCGTCCGAAGAATTCGGCCCTCAAGAAATCCGTCCTCAACGTCCTCGGCTACCGCACGCCGAAGTGGCAGGACGCCCTCCGCGATTTCGTGGAGTCCGAATTCCAGATCCGGTAATTTTTCGCTTCAAAATATTTTCTCCCTTTCACGCGTCTCCTTTACTGTGGGCGTCATGGCGGCGTTCCGAAAGCTGAAAATCCTAAGAAGGAAAACGGAAATGAAGAGTCTGATGTTGGCGGTTGCGGCGATGTTGGCGTGTGCGGCGTTTGCCGCGGATGAAGGTGCGGCTCAGGCCGAGGGCGGTCCGCGTCGCGGCAGGGGTCCGCTGGGCGGACCGATGGCCGGCGCGATGATGGAAGGCGCGTTGGCGGCGGGTCCGATCCTGCAACTTGCGACGGATCCCGCGACGGCCGAGAAGATCGGCCTGTCCGAGGCGCAGATCACGAAGATCAAGGCGCTGAGCGAGGCGCAGAAGGCCAGCCGCGAGTCGGGCAAGAAGATGCGCGAGGCGGTGCAGAAGCAGACCCAGCTCATGCAAGCCGACAAGATCGACGAGTCCGCCGTCATGGCGGCGATCGACGAGGTCTTCGAGCTCCGCAAGGCGATGGCGAAGGAGCAGACCAAGCAGGTGATTGCGATGAAGTCCATCCTGACGCCTGAGCAGATCAGCAAGGCGAAGGAAGAGATGAAGGCCCGCTTCGCCAAGCGTCTCAATCGCCGCGGCGACCAGGCCCCGCGCAAGGATGGCAAGGGCGATAAGCCTGGCAAGAAGGCCGAGGGCGACAAGCCCGCGCCCAAGCCCGCGGAATGATATCGGACGATTCCGATCTGCTTTACGCTTACGCGCGTCGGGGGGATATCATGTCTCTCACGGCGCTCGTGTTGCGTCATACGACGTGGATGCAGGCCTTTTTAAGGGGCCTGTGTCCGTCCGCGGCGGATGCGGAAGACGCGTTCCAGGAGGCCTGGCTGCGCGTGATGAAGTCGGCCGGCTCCTATCGCGGCGGCCGGATGAAGTCCTATCTCGCAACTGTGGCGCGGTCGGCGGCGATCGACCGGATGCGCAGGGGCGGGAGGCTCGTGAGCCTGGACGCTTTTGAGGACGAGCGCGGCGAAAGCGCCGCGGAGAAGCTGTCCGACGGGGCGCCCGGTCCGGGCGAGCGGTTCGAGTCGTCCGCGACGGCTGCGGACGTGCGTGCCGCGATTGCCGCGCTGCCGGAAGGTCCGCGGCAGGTGGTGCTGATGCGCATCGAGGCGGAGATGTCGTTCAAGGAAATCGCGGCGACGATGGGAATTCCACTCGGCACCGCGCTGACGTGGATGCATGTTGCAACGGTGACGCTGAAGAAGAGTCTAGGAGGTGCACGATGAACGAAGACCGTGGAATGAATGAATTTCTCAGGGGCAAGCTCGAGGAGGACATTTCCGAAATTCCCTCTTGTCTGGGAGAGCTCCAATCGGCGGCGGCGCGTTTGGCGCGAGAAGCCGCCCTGCGGCGCCGGCTGCGCTTTTTCCTCTGGATGCCGCTGCTTGCGGCGGCGTGTCTCACGATTGCCTTCATGTGGACCAATCTGGAATTGACGGGCGGAGCGGCAACAGGCGAGACGGTGGGCCAGGTCATCGATCTCCTGGCGAATGACGACGGCTTCGACAAAGCGGACCTCGAATCGCTTCCGATTCACGAAAAGTTGCTGGTCTGGCAAGACATTCCGTATGAAAATGCCGTCTGCGAGGTCTATTCAGAGAACTGAAAAACACCATTAGACCCCTCTCAAGCGACGTTCGGACCCCACCTATAGGGGTCCGAAATCTTTTTTAAAATAAGTACAAAAACCCCCTTGCGCAGCGTTGTGAAT
>CAZYQF010000030.1:0-16433 GCA_964650165.1 uncultured Lentisphaeraceae bacterium | reverse complement strand
CCGACGACGTGCAGAAGGCGAAGGATGCGGGAATGAACGCCCATGTCTCGAAGCCAATCAACTTCAACCTGTTGGTCAGAACCGTAGCCGACGCGTTCTCGAGATGCTCCGCGAAATGAGGCGCTTTTTGATATAATATGCTTTGAAATGACTCTTGATAACATCCGCAACTTTTGCATCATCGCCCATGTCGATCATGGCAAGACCACTCTCTCTGACCGCATCCTCGAACTGACGCATGCGATCTCGGCCCGCGAACTGAAGGAACAGACGCTTGACGCGATGGACCTCGAACGCGAACGCGGCATCACGATCAAGTCCCACCCTGTCTCGATGCGTTACACGGCCAAGGACGGCAAGACCTATCTCTTTAACTTGCTGGACACGCCGGGACACGTCGACTTCGCCTACGAGGTCTCCCGTTCGATGGGCGCCTGCGAAGGCGCGCTGCTCGTCGTGGACGCAGCGCAGGGCGTCGAGGCGCAGACCGTCGCGAACGCCTACTTCGCCCAGGACGCGAAGCTCGAGATCGTCCCGGTTCTCAACAAGGTCGACCTGCCCGGCGCGGACGTCAAGGAGGTCTCCCGCGAAGTCGAGGACCTGCTGTCGATTTCGATGGACGATCCGCTGCTCGTCTCGGCCAAGACCGGCGTCGGCTGCCCCGACGTCCTCGAGGCCATCGTGAAGCGCATCCCGCCTCCGACGACGAAGGGCGTCGACGCTCCGCTTCGCGCGCTCGTGTTCGACTCCGTCTTCGACGAGTTCCGCGGCGTGATCACCTACGTGCGCGTGATGGACGGCTCGCTTCGGAACGGACAAGGCATCACGTTCATGGCGAGCGGCGTCAGCACGACCGTCCACGAGGTCGGCATCTTCTCGCCCCTCAAGAAGCCCGTCGACCATCTCGAGGCCGGCGAGGTCGGCTACATCGTGGGCACGGTGAAGGACCCGAGCGAGATCAAGATCGGCGATACCGTGACGACGACGCGGCTCGGCGCGACCGAGGCTCTTCCCGGCTTCCACGACATCCATCCGACGGTCTTCTGCGGCATCTACCCGATGTCGACTGACGAATTCCAGAAGGTCGAGCAGGGACTTGAGAAACTTCATCTGAACGACAGCGCGTTTACGTTCCACCACGAGTCGTCGCTCGCGCTCGGCTTCGGGTTCCGCTGCGGCTTCCTCGGTCTCCTTCACATGGAGATCGTCCAAGAGCGCCTCCGCCGCGAGTTCGGGCTCGACATCATCACAACCTCCCCGGGCGTCGTCTACAAGCTGAAGCTCAAGTCCGGCGAGGAACGCGATCTCGACAATCCGCTGCAGATGCCCGACCCCTCGGCGCTCGAGTCAATCTCCGAGCCGGTCCTCAAGGCGCGCATCATCACGCCGTCCGAGTCGATCGGCGACGTGATGCGCATCGTCATGGACCGCCGCGGACTGGTCGAGGGCACCGAGACCATCGACGCCAAGCGCGTCATGCTCCACTGCATGCTGCCGCTGAACGAGATCCTGATCGACTTCCACGACACGCTGAAGTCCGTCAGCCACGGCTATGCCTCGATGGACTACGAGCCCGCGGGCTATCAGGAGAGCGACATCGTCCGCATGGACATTCTCCTCAACTCCGAGCCCGTCGACGCGTTTTCGACGATGGTCCATCGCGACAAGTCGCGCACGCGCGGCGCCCAGATGTGCAAGGCGCTCGCCGATACGATTCCGCCGCACCAGTTCAAGATTCCGGTGCAGGCCGCGATCGGACGCGAGATCATCGCCCGCGAGGACATCCGCCCGTTCCGCAAGGACGTCCTGGCCAAGCTCTACGGCGGCGACGTCACGCGCAAGATGAAGGTTCTCGAGAAGCAGAAGCGCGGCAAGGCCCGGATGAAGGAGTTCGGCCGCGTCAACGTCCCGCAGTCCGCCTTCATTTCCGTTCTCAAGGGTACCATTAAGGAATAAAATCATGCAGATCTCGAAGCGCGAGTTCCTCAAAAGCCTCGGACTTGGCGGAGCCGCCCTTGCGACGGGCGCGGCGTTCGGCGACGAGTACGTGCCGGACCTGAGCAAGCTTCCCGAAGGCAGCTGCGGCGATCCCGCGAATGCCTGGTTCGGAAAGCACATCTTTCCCGTCCGCGATACGATGACGGACGGGCCGAGCTGCGTCCTCCGGGATGGCAAGGTCCTCGAGCCCGCGCATGAGATCCCTGTCTTTCACAAGACGGACGTTGTCGTGGTCGGCGGCGGCCCTGCGGGATTCGCCGCGGCTCTTGCGGCCGCGCGCACGGGCGCGAAGGTCGCCCTGGTCGAGCGCTACGGGTCGCTGGGCGGACTCTTCACCAACGGCATGGTCCTGATCGTCCTCGCGACGAGCCGCGTCCAGGACGGAACGTGGAGCCTCGTCACGCGCGGCGTCTGCGAAGAGTTCATGGTCCGCGCGGGAAAATACGGAAGCGATTTCAGCAACCCTCCGACCTCCAGCTGTCCGAAGGGGCGCTGGCATCCGACAGTCGATCCCGAGTGCGCAAAAGTCGTCATGGACGAGATGATCGCCGAATCCGGGGTCGAGATGTTCTTCCACAGCTGGGGCGTCGACACGATTCAGGACGGCAACCGGGTTCTGGGTGTCGTTTTCGAGTCCAAGGAGGGCCGCCAGGCGATTCTCGCGAACCAGGTGGTCGATTGCTCTGGCGACGCGGACATGCTCTTCAAGGCCGGCGGAGACTACATTCAGGTCACGACGGCGATCACGACGGTCTTCCGCTGGGGCAACATGGATACCATCAATCCGCCCAAGGACGCGACGGCCGGCTACCCCCGCCGCGGAAACGAGGGAAACGCCGATGCCAACTGGGGCGGCGGAACGATGTCGAAGGGCAACGGTCTCTCCGTTCGCGATCTCTCGCGCATTGAGATCGAGCAGCGCCGTCACAACTGGAAGAACGTCCTCGCCATGCGGGCGACGCCGGGCTGGAACAAGGTCTACACGACGAATTCGGCCTCGCAGATCGGCGTTCGCCAGTCGCGTCTCGTCGGTGCGGAATACGTGATGTCCCGAAAGGAGATCGTCGAACGCAACGACGCGATTTCGGACACCATCGGCTGGTGCGGACACGACGGCCCGCACCCGGCGTTCCGCGTCTCCTATCGCCAGATTCTTCCGACGAAGGTTGAAAATCTTCTCTGTGCCGGGCGCTGCCTCGGCACCGGAGACTCGATTGATACGTTCCGCCTGATCGCCCCTTGCTTCATGTCTGGCCAGGCCGCCGGCATCGCCGCCGCTCTTTCGGCGAAGAAGGGCATTACGCCCCGTCAGCTCGCCTATAGCGATCTCGCGAATGAGCTCGACAATCAGGGCGTTTACCGCGGGTAATCAAGGCGTCGACAGGCATCGACAGGCGCCGATATCGTCATATCGACAATAGAATAGACAGGGGTTGTCGATTCTGTCAAAGCTTGTCGACGCTTGTCGATGTTCCCTTTAATAAGATAAAGAAACGCCTGGATCGCGAAATCCAGGCGTTTCAGTTCTGACTAAGAAAAATGTCTTAGGCTTCGGGCTTGGTCTTCTTGAGACCGAGGCCACGGCTTCCATCCTTCCATTCCCCGCGCTTCTGGAGGAGGTCGACACGCTCAAAACGCTTCAGGACGTTACGCTTGGTCGTGATCTTGCCGGAACCCTTAAGAGATGCATGCTGGCTCATTTCTATTTCTTCCTTTCAACGGAGAGGGAGTATATCATTTTTCAACAGGCGTTTCAACCGGAACTTCCGCAGGTGCGGCAGTTTCTTCCGGCGGAGGAAGCAGATTCTTGTAATCTTCAGAGGCTTCGACCTTGACTTCACGAAGGGCTGAAATCACGAAAGCGTTAACATTTTCGCGTTCATCGCGGCTTTTCATGTATTTAACGACATCAGCCAGGGCGGGAACCTCACGGTTGGCATTGATCTTGCAGAGAATGTGGCTGGCGCGGACCTTGGCCGGCTCGGCAGGCTGCTCGTTTTTCGCTTCAACGGCATCCTTCTTGGCGGTGACCATGATCAGATGATACCCGAACGGGGTCTTGACGGGGGCCGAAACCTTGCCGACCTCGAGTCCGAAAGCGGCCTTTTCGAATTCAGGAACCATTGCGCCCTGGGCGAAGAAGTCCAGGTCGCCGCCCTTGGCGCTCGACGGGCAGTCGGAGTTGGCCGCGGCGAGCTCGGCGAACTTCTCGGCGATTTTGTCGGCCGCGGTGGCGTCGAGCTGGGCCTTGAGGCCCTGAACCTTCTTGAGCGCATCGGCCTCGCTGGAGGCGTTGGCGGCGTTGTTGGAGACGATGCCGTCGATCATCTGCTGGGCTTCGGCAGTGTAGTCCTTGGTGTTCTTGTCGACCACTTCGGCCTTGATCATCTTGTCGATGAGAATGGAATTGCGGAATTCGGCGAGCGTACGCTCCTTGCCGAGCGGAGACTTCGCGATGGCTTCGTCAAGCGACTTGGGAGCATCGGGCATGCCGGCGACAGACTTGAGGAATTCCTCCTCGCGGGCCTTGACGTCCGCGTCCGTGAGCGTGTAGCCGAGCTTCTTGGCCTTGTCGCAGAGAACGTTCTCGTAAAGGAACGACTGGGCGATGCGGTTGGCGATCGAACGCTTGGCATACTCGGCCTGTTCGGCGGGAATCTTGTCTCCCTGCGCCGCGAAGATCGTGGCGACGTCGGCGTCGATCTGGCCACGGGTCAGCTTTTCGCCGTTGACGACCAGCATCGCCTCGTTTGCGGGATCCGCCGGATTTTCTTCGTTTTTGTTGCATCCGGCGACAATCGCCGCGGCGACGAGCGCCGAACCGATGAAATGAATCTTAGTCATCTTATTTGTCCGTTCCTTTTTCGTTTGTAGAAATCAACTTCAGGACGGTCCGCCGCGTTTCTGGCTCGCCATCCATATGGAATGAATAGAATACACCAATTGCCCTGCTCGCGTCCAGTAGAATCTGCGGGTCATGGGTCTCCGACGGGGCCCTCAGGCACGCGGCCGTCGCCTTCGAAACGGGGAGCTGGCGCTCGCCACGCAGGGTAACGGCGCCGCGTTCGGCCTCGAGGGCGGGGGAGAGACCGGCGAGCTCCAGGGCGCCCAGCTCGAATTCAAGGAGGTCGACGAGCCGGTTGCGCCTTTCGGGAAGCCGGTCGAGCGCGGAGGACAACAGCTCGTGCCAGTCGGACGCCTCGGGTCCGTTCGGCGCGGTGTCCGCCACCTGACGGCGGAAGTAGTCGGCCAGGACCAGGGCGCGGTAGTCTCCGCGCAAGGCGTCACGGGAGTCGACGGGGGTGCATTCCCGGAGCGCGTGAAGGTCGCCCTTGGCGCGGGCGTAGAAGATGATGTCGCACGTGTAGTTGAGGTCGTACTGCCCGAGGAAGGCGCTCTTCGGACGCACTGCGCCCTTGACGAGCGTCGTGACGAGGCCTTCGGGCGTGAGCCAGCGGACGACGTGGCTGGTCCGCGACCACGGGTGAATGGCGAGGCAGATCGCCTCGGCTCTCGCGGTTTCGCCAGCCATCAGGCCGGTTCTCCGATCAGCATGTGATCCCGGACCGCGGACACGTGCACTTTGACTTTCGATTTGCGGCGGAAGGGTCCGCCCCCGCAGACGCACCACAGATACTCCGAAGTCCATCCGCATCCGTTCTCTTCGTCCTCGACCACCATCTCCACGACTTTGCCGAGAAAGCGCTTGGCGTAGCGTGTCCGCAGCCGGTTGGAGATTTCGACGAGCGAACAGGCGCGAGCGTGCCTGATTTCCTTTGGAACCGCCCCGGGAAGGGCGGCCGCGACCGTGCCGGGACGCTCGGAATACGGGAAGACGTGGACCTTGCAGACCGGCAGGCGCGAGAGAAGTCCGACGGTGGCCGTCTGGTCGAGCTCCGTCTCTCCCGGGAAGCCGGCCATGAGGTCGCAGCTGATGGCGATGCCGGGCATCAGCTCGTCCGCCCGGCGGACCAGCGCGTCGACCTTTCGGATGTCATACGGGCGCTTCATGGCGGCGAGCAGCGGAGAGGATCCGCTCTGAATCGGGATGTGAAGGAAACGGCAGACGTTTTCATGCGCCGCCATGACGTCAAGGACCTTCAACGCGACCGGCGACGGCTCGAGCGAACCCAAGCGTATTCTGAATTCACTGTCTGCTGGCTGCTGGCCGCTGGATACTTGAAGCTCGGCGAGAGCTGCAACCAGGTCGGCGAGATCGTGTCCTTGGGAGTGGTAGAGCGAGAGGTTGCATCCGGTGACGACAAGCTCCTGGTAGCCTGACGCTATGAAGGCGCGGGCCTTGTCGAGCACGGCGTCGAAGTCGACCGAGGCGGATTTGCCGCGGAACTTCGGGACGATGCAGAACGTGCAGCTTCCGTTGCAGCCGTCCTGGACCTTGAGATAGGCGCGGGCCGTGCGGACGGGAACGGGAGAAGCGGTGTTTGCGTGTTTGGGCGTTTGGGTTTTTGGGTTTTCTCGGGTTGAACCACTTGAACCCTTTGAACCGGTTGAACCCTTGTCCAGACATCCTGTGACCAACACGCGTTTCAGGGGATATTTGGCCTTGATGTGCTCGATCAGCTTCTCGCAGTCGCGCTGGGCGCGGGCGGTGACGGAGCAGCCGCGGACGATGATGAGGTCGGCGTCGGAATGGCTTTCGGTCCGGGTCCATCCGTCCGCGAGATAGTCCGCTTCCTGCTGGAGCGCTTCTGCGCGGTTCAGCCGGCAGCCAAAGGTCTCGAAGCAGACTTTTTTCATGCCGTTGCCAATTCCGGGAAGAGAATCATGAGCACCAGGTTCGACAGGTTGAAGAGAAAGTGGAAGAAGATGGCGGCGGTCAGCCGTCCGGTCCGGTAGTAGATCCAGCCGAAGAAGGCTCCGAGAAGCGTGAGCGGCAGGAAAGTGGCGATGTAGCCGTGCACGGCGGCGAAGAGCGCGCCCGAAGCCAGAAGGGCGACGGCGAGCGGACAGCGCGTCAGGAACGCGCGGAAGACGAACCGGCGGAACAGCAATTCCTCAAGGATCGGCGCTTCGACGACCGCAAGAATGGCGATGATGACCTTGGAGGCAAGGACGCAGTCGGGGCTCGTCATCCAGACGACGACCTCCTGCTGCGGGAGTTCGAATCCGCAAAGCTGAGCGAGTTCGTTGAATCCGAAGGAGAGCAACAGCGTCGCCGGCAGCATCCAGACAAAGTGCCGGAGCGCGAACCGGAGGGCCGCGCCGAAACGCATGGCACCCTCGGGCGGGAACGGACGCCGTGCCGCGCTTTCGGATTTGATTCTCTTCCAGAGCGCCTCGACGCCCCAGCAAAAGAGAACCGCCGCCCCGAAGATCAGGGCGTTCATGACGAGCATGTACGCCAGTGTCTGCGGAGGCGGCGGGGTCATGCGGACAACTCCCTGTCTCAGGCCTCGGCCGAAGCGTCGCCGCCGGTGCCGCGGATCTTGAGATGGAGCTCGCGGAGCTGCTGCTCGGTCACGTAGTTCGGCGCGTTCATCATGAGGTCCTGGGCCTTCTGGTTCATCGGGAAGGCGATGACCTCGCGGATGTTGGGCGTGTCGGTGAGGAGCATGACCATGCGGTCGACGCCGGGGGCGATGCCGCCGTGGGGCGGAGCGCCGAACTGGAAGGCGTTGTAGAGGCAGCCGAACTTCTGCTGCACGACGTCCTTCGAATAGCCCGCGATCTCGAAGGCCTTCTCCATGATGTCGATGCGGTGGTTGCGGATCGCGCCCGAGGAGAGCTCGATGCCGTTGCAGACCACGTCGTACTGGAAGGCCTCGATCTTGAGCGGATCCTGGGTCATGAGCGCCTCGAGTCCGCCCTGTGGCATCGAGAAGGGGTTGTGCGAGAAGACGGTCTTGCCGGTCTCGGGATCCTTTTCGAAGAACGGGAAGTCGACGATCCAGCAGAACTTGTAGCAGTTGCGCTCGCGGATGTCGTTGGTCATGTGGTCCGCGATGTCGTTGCGGACGAAGCCCGAGAGGCGGTTGCACTCGTCGGTTTCGGCGGCCATGAAGAAGAGCGCGTCGCCCGGCTCCATGCCGGCGAGCTTCTTCATCTCCTCGAGCTGGCCGGCCGAGAGGAACTTCGCGATAGGTCCCTTGAGCTCGCCTTCCTTGGTCCAGGAGATGTAGCCGAGGCCCTTGCCGCCGTTCTCCTTGACGAACGCCTCGCGCTTGTCGAACCACGTGCGGGTCTCGACGCCGACGATGCCCTTGACGAGCAGGCCCTTGACGAGTCCGCCGTTCGCGACACACGCGGCGAACGCCTTGAAGTCGGCTTTCGCGAAGAAGTCCGACATGTCGAACCACGTGAGCGGATTGCGGAGGTCCGGCTTGTCCGAACCGTAGGCCATCATCGCGTCGCGGTACTTGATGCGCGGCCACGGGGTCGGATTGCAGCTCCAGGAGGAGAACTTCCTGAACGTCGCGGAGACGACGTCCTCGACCACGGCGAAGATCTCGTCCTGGGTGACATAGCTCATCTCGATGTCCATCTGGTAGAACTCGCCCGGGGAGCGGTCGGCGCGCGCGGCTTCGTCGCGGAAGCACGGCGCGATCTGGAAGTACTTGTCGAAGCCCGAGACCATGAGGAGCTGCTTGAACATCTGCGGCGCCTGCGGAAGGGCGTAGAACATGCCGCGGTGAATGCGGCTCGGCACGAGGTAGTCGCGCGCGCCCTCGGGCGAGGAGGCCGTGAGGATCGGCGTCTGGAACTCGTTGAAGCCCTTGGCCCACATCTGCTCGCGGAGGAAGCGGATCACCTTCGAGCGCAGGATCAGGTTGTTGTGGAGCTTTTCGCGGCGGAGGTCCAGGAAGCGGTACTTGAGGCGGACGTCCTCGCTCTCCTCGGCCTTTTCGTCGGGGATGTAGATCGGGGTGACTTCGGAGGGGGACTCCATCACGAGTTCGTTCGCCTCGACCTCGATCTCGCCGGTCGGAAGGCCGGGGTTGATCGTGTCCGCCGTGCGGAGCTTGACCTCGCCGGTGACGGTGATCACGCTCTCGAGATGGGCCTTTTCGACCAGAGCGAAGAATTCGCGCGAAGGATGTACGACGATCTGCGTCAGCCCGTGGTGGTCGCGAAGGTCGACGAAGAGGATTCCGCCGTGGTCGCGGAGGCGGAACATCCAGCCGGAAAGCTTGACGGTCTTGCCCGCGTCAGAGGCGCGGAGTTCGTTACAGGTATGGGTACGATACGGATGCATTGATTTTCTCCTGAAAATTAGGCATTATTATATCATAAATAGGTAACGAAGAAGACTCTCCGCCATTTTTGCTATAATTCCGATAATCAAACCAGGAGATACGATGTTCGGCAAGATCCTTTCGGCACGTTGGGGTGTGTGGGCCTGCGCGGGCCTGTCTGTGGCCTTTTGGGGGTGCCGTTCGGTGCCGATCACGGGGCGCAATCAGCTCCTGCTGACCACGAGCGGATACGAAAACGAACTTGGACTGACCTCGTATCAGGAGTCCACGCAGGCGAATCCCCAGACGACCAATTCGAAGCAGCAGGAGGTGCTGGACCGCATCGGCAAGGCCATCGCGAAGGTCGCTCCCGAAAACGACTTCCAGTGGGAGTTCAAGGTGCTCCAGTCGAAGGAGGTCAACGCCTTCTGCCTGCCGGGCGGGAAAGTGGCCGTCTACACCGGCATGATGCCGAAGTTCAAGAACGAGGCGGAGATGGCGTGCGTCGTCGCGCACGAGATCGGACACGCCCTCGCGCGACACGGCGGCGAGCGTCTCTCGTGGGGCTATGTCAACACGGCCTGCACGTTGGGCGTTTCCGAGTTCTTCGGCGAGACCGCCGCGGATGTCTTCGGAGTCGGTTCTCAATACGGCGTCATGCTGCCGTTCAGCCGGACCCATGAGAACGAGGCCGATCTGATCGGGCTCTATCTCATGGCCAAGGCCGGCTATGAGCCCCGTGCGGCCGTCGACTTCTGGTCGCGCTTCGGAACCGGCAATGGCTTCGACTTCGCCTCGACGCATCCCAGCGACGCCAAGCGCGTCGCCAACCTGTCGGCCCACCAGGCGGAGGCGGCCGGCTACTATAATGAGGCGACGGAGAAAAGGGGACTCGGCGTGGCGTTTGTCAACGGAGTGCCGCAGAAATGACGGCGCTGAACATCCGTCCGCTGTCGTTGCTGCTGGCGCTGCTCCCGCTCGGATGCCGCGCGGCGCTGGTCGATTCGGTCGATCCGATGATCGGCGCGGTCACCTATCCCGACAAGGATCAGCAGGGCCGGAACGCCGGCGACGGCGCGATCCACGGCTGCGGCAAGACCTTTCCCGGCGCAACGACGCCGTTCGGACAGGTCCAGCTCTCGCCGGACACCGTCACCGGCGGCGACCACGGCTCGGGCTACTCGTATCCGATGAAGACGATCGAGGGCTTCAGCATGCTCCACATGAGCGGTATCGGCTGGTACGGCGAGTTCGGAAACTTCCAGGTCATGCCGATGGCCGGCGAGACTGTCGCCGACCGCGAGAAGGCCGCCTCCCCGTTCTCCCATTCCGACGAGACCGCGAAAGCAGGCTACTACCGCGTCCGGCTCGATCGTCACGGAATCGACGCGGAACTGACCGCCTCGCGCACGTGCGGCTTTCTCCGCTTCGCCTATCCGACGAACGAGACCGCCAAGGTCAAGATCGACCTCGGCCGCCGCATCGGACAGAAGAGCCGCTGGCTTGAACATTCCGAGCAGAAGATTGACGTGCGAGGGACTGCCGGCACAATCGAAGGTTTCATGAAATGTCCGGATTCGGACGGCGGCTGGGGGCGTGGCGCGGGCAAGGTCAACTACACCGTGTATTTTCACGGACAGTTTTCCGAGCCGATTTCGTCCACCGCCTTCTACGAGAAGAACGACCTTCGGCCGGGCGGACACTCGGCTCTCGGCACCAATCTGGTCTTCGTCGCGGAATTCGGACGGCTGACGCGTCCGCTGACGATGAAGGTCGGCATTTCCTTTACGTCCTCCGAGGATGCCCGGTCGAATTTCGAGCGCGAGGCGAAGAACGTCGGATTCGATTCGGCGCGACTGGCGGCGCGTCGGAACTGGGAACAGGCGATGGACGTAATCCGCGTGACCGGAGGAACCGAACGCGAGCGGACGATCTTCGCGACGGCGCTCTACCATGCGATGCTCGATCCGCGCGAAATCGGACAGGGCGACGGCTTCACGCGGCGGACGGTCTTCTCGGGTTGGGACGTCTTCCGCAGCGAGATGCCGCTCCTGACGCTGGTGCGTCCTGAGGTCGTCTCGGACACGATTTCCTCGATGATGGAGACCGTGACCTCCGGAAAGCGGAAGACGCTGCCGCGGTGGGACATCTTCGGATGTCAATCGGGCTGCATGATCGGCGAACCGATCATTCCGGTGATGGCCGACGCCTACGAAAAGGGCATCCGCGACTTCAACGTCGGTCTCGCGCTGAAGCTGGCGGACGAGGTGCTCGCTCGCGAGTCGCAGGTCCGCCGCCACGGCGTCCATCCGCGCGGACTTTCCGAGACGCTCGAATATGCCTACGACGAGTGGTGCTACGGACGCCTCGCCGAGCTTTCCGGGCACCCGGAGGAAGCACAGCGCGGCTACGTCCACGCGATGTCCTATACGAACTGCTGGAGCGAGGAAGTCGGCTGGATGCGGTCCCGCAACGCGAACAAGTCATGGTACGACTGGAAGGGCCGCGAGGTCCACGGACAGGGCTGCATCGAGTCCAATCCGTGGCAGCAGGGCTGGTTCGTCCCGCACGACGTCGAAGGGCTCGTGAAGCTGATGGGCGGACGCGAGAGATTCACGGCGGAGCTCGAGAAATTCTTCGACGCGACGCCCGACGGCTTCGGCTGGTGCGACTCCTACAACCATCCGAACGAGCCGTGCCACACCCTCCCGTTTCTCTTCGCCCACTCGACGAAGCCGGAGCTGACGTCGAAGTGGACGCGCAAGATCTGCGAGAAGGCGTATGACGTGGGGCCCTACGGACTCTGCGGCAACGACGACGTCGGACAGATGAGCGCCTGGTATGTCCTCGCCGCGATCGGCATTCATCCGATCTGCCCCGGCGACGGACGCTGGATCCTCACGGCGCCGCTCTTCACCGAAACGACGATCCGGCTCGACCCCAAGTACTACACAGGCGGCACCTTCACGATCCGCGCCCCCAAAGCGGACAAGAGCCATTGGCGCATCGCCTCGGCGAAGCTCAACGGCAAGGTCCTCGACCGTCCGTGGATTCTCTCCTCGGAAATCACCCCCGGCGGCGTTCTCGACCTCGCCCTCGCCGAGTAAGCGTAGCTTCATCGCGTTGCGTTTTGCTATACTCTCTTGCGAGAGAGGGAGAGGGCAAACGTGTTGGAAAAACGCGAGACGATTCACCATATGGGGCGGCGTTGCCGCGACTGGGACTATCGCTGCCGGGCGATTTACCACATTACCCTTGTCCAGGAAGAGCGAGGGCGGCCGCTTCTGGGCGAGCTCGACGATTCCGTGATTAAGCTCGTGAAAGCTCCCGAGGGGCTGGACCGCGAAATTTGGCTGAAGCTTGTGGGGAGACCGTGCCGCACGCGGCACGGAGCGGAACTTGCGTCCGGCGACGCGGCGCGTGCGCCGCGTGTTCCCGGCATGCGCGGCATCTTATTGACCGAAATCGGCGACGTGGTCGTCGCCTGCTGGCGCGAGCTCGCTCGGCAATGGCCTGGAATCAAGATTCTGGACGAGCAGGTCATGCCCGATCATTTTCACGGCGTCATTTTCATTGAGACGCCACAGAAGAAGACACTTGGCAACATCATTGGCAGTTTCAAGTCGCGAACAACTTCGCTCATTCGGTCGAGGCTGGGTGATTCGGCCCTGAACTTCTGGACAGATGGTTTTGTCGACACGATCGTTTTTCGCGAAGGGCAGCTCCAGGGCGAAATCGATTACCTTCGCGACAACCCGCGTCGACTGGCCGTCAAGCGGGCGTTCCCCGACCTGTTTAAGGTCGTCGGGGCGTTTCGAATGGCGATGAAGAACCAGGGGGTAGGACGGTTCATGGCCATCGGAAATCGCTTTCTTCTTGACCGGCAGCTGCTGCAAGTGCAAGTGTCGCGTCGCGACTTCACCTACCGCCGCGTCGACAAGCCGGGCGGAGGTTTGAAGATCGAGAGAGATGCCGATGGCAGTCCGTGTGTTGACGTTGAAACGTCGGCGTTCGTCGAGAATCGCGATGACCTTCTTGCGGCCGCTCGGCACGGCAGCGTCTTGATTTCTCCCTGTATCAGCGATGGCGAACGTGCGATCGCCCGCTGCGCACTGATGGCGGGGTTGCCGCTGGTGACGCTTCAGAACAAGGGCTTTTCAAGGCTTCAGAAACCAAGCGGACGGCATTTCGACGCCTGTTGCGCGGGCAACTTGCTGATGCTGGCTCCGGCCGCGTGGCCGTATGTCCCTGGCGAAAAGCCGATGACGCGATTTGACGCCACGGCGATGAATCGACTTGCGCAGTGGATCGCCGGCAACGGTGCCGCGGAAATCAACTATCACGGACTAGCCCCAGACAACATCGACGCGTTGGCGCGGGCGGCAGCCGAAATGAGTTGAGATCGAAAGCTGCAGCCAAGCGCACGGCGGTATTATAATTTGGGATGGTTTTTAACTATTCTAAGGGATTTCTATTCCAATTCGTTTTTGTTATAATGGCGAAAAGATCGGAACAGGCGAATGGGCTGCCGTGCATTCGCGACTGTTGTCGTGACAAGGATTGGAACAGAACACATGCTGAAGCTGAAGATGTCGTTGATCTGGGGTCTCGTGATGTCGGCCGGTGCCGTCGCGTCGGCGGCGGAGAACCTGATTCCCCGCGGGGACTTCCGCATTCGCGATCCGTTCGTGATGCCGAAGGACGGCCTCTATTACCTCTACGAGTCGAGGCCTTGGAGCGGCGGCCGCGGCGTCAACGTCTCGACGTCGAGGGATCTCGAAACCTGGACGCCGAAGGTGCCGGCGATGGTGCTCCCCGACGACGTCGACCCGATCGCGATCTGGGCGCCGGAAGTCCATGAATTCGACGGCGCGTTCTATCTCCTGACGACGCTGACCTTCAAGCCCGATCCGGCGCATCCGATTCCGCCGATGGTCGAGAAGGGCTTCAGCGGCGGCACGTATCAGCCGCGCGGCGTGTGGGTGTTCCGGTCCGAAAGTCCGCGTGGCCCGTTCGTCCCGGTCAAGATCGGGTCGGTGACGCCGGCGGACTGGATGTGCCTCGACGGCACGCTCTGGATCGAGAACGGCAAGCCGTGGATGGTCTTCTGCCACGAATGGTGCCAGGTCGGCAACGGGCGGATGATGGCCGCGCCGCTGACGGACGACCTTTCGGCTCTGGCCGCGGAGCCGGTCGAGCTCTTCAGGGCGGCGTCGGTCCCGGGCTGCGGGGCCATCACCGACGGACCTTTCCTGCGCCGCAACGACCTGGGCAAGCTCGTCATGACCTGGTCGAACTTTTTCCGCGGGGCGGACGGCAAGGGCGACGACTACTGCGTGCTCGAGACCGAGTCGACGACCGGAAGCGTGAGGGGTCCGTGGACGCTGTCGCGCATCCTCTATCCGAACGACGGCGGACACGGCATGGCGTTCCGCACGTTCGAGGGACAGCTGCTCTTCACGCTTCACAAGCCGAACGGTTCGCCCCACGAGCGGATGAAGCTCTTCGAGCTCAACGAGACCAACGGCGTTTCGTCGATGAAGCCGGTCGTCGACCGCTTCGTGCTCGACCGCAAGGACGATTCGACGTTCGTCGGACGCCTCGAGGCGGGAAAGGACGGCGTGCCTGAAATCCGCTTCCGCGTGCCGCAGTCCGCGGACGTCCATTGGTTCGGCGCCTACGTGCGCAACGGAACGGACCGCTGGTCGATCTACACGGAGCGTCTGCTGCCCGGCGGATACTTCGAGCTCGTCGAGGCGTCCGACAAGGACGGCTGGGCGCACGTCGCCTTCCGTGCGCGCAAGGCCGACGTCGGCCGGACCGTCCGTTTCGTCGCGCGCCACGCGGCGAATCCGCCGCCGCCCGACGCCGCGGCGATCGCCCGCGTCGCCAAGTCGGCGCATCCGCGTCTTCTCATCGACGGACGGGCCGACGTCTTCGCGCGCATCGCGGCCGCCACGTCGACGAACGACGTCCTCGCCGCGGCGGTCAAGCACATGTACGGCTATGCCGACCGCCTGCTGACGCTTCCGACCGCGCCGAATCCGATGGACGGACGCCGCATGTGGACCCAGGGCTTCACGGCACGCGTCCATGCGCTCGCCCAGACCTGGAAGATGACCGGCGACCGACGCTATCTCGACCGGCTCGAGAAGGAGATCCGCGCCGTCGCCGCCTATCCGAACTGGAATCCGGAGCACTTCCTCGACACGGCGCTCTTCACCTATGATTTCGCGATCGCCTACGACTGGCTCTTCGACGACTGGTCGGACGAGATGCGCGAGCTGATCGCGACGACGGCGATCGAGAAGGGCCTGAAGCAGATGGAGCCGGACGCGTTCTGGATCCACAACGGAAACAACTGGAGCCAGGTCAACCTCGGCTGCATGGCCTTCGCCGCAATCGCCTTTGCGGAGAAGGTGCCCGAGCTCGCCGAGCGGATCGTCCGCGACGCGGTCTGCTATCTCCACGAGCCCGCCGAGTTCTACGGTCCGCACGGCAACTACACCGAAGGCCCGGGCTACTGGTGCTTCGGCACGCTCTATCACGTCCTGGCGATCGATGCGTTCCAGTCTGCGTTCGGAACCGAGTTCGGCCTCATGGACATTCCCGGCTTCGCCGCGTCCGCCGACCTCCAGGACATCCTGCAGGGGCCCTCGGGCCAGCTGTTCTGTCACTCCGACGGCGGACCGATCCGCGGCGATTGCACCGCGCTCTGGTGGCTCGCGCGCCGGCTGAACCGTCCGGACGTCGTCGCCGCGCAGCGCAAGATCGCGCTCGAGCTCTACGCGAAGGAGCCGGGCGAGATCATGCTGCCCAACAAGGGTCACACCTGCGATTACTGCTTCCTGCCGCTGATCTGGATGGTGGACATCCCGACCGCCGAGGCCAGCAAGGTTCCGAACAACTGGGAAGGGCGCGGCACGGCGCCGATCACGGTGCAGACCGCAAACCGCGCCGACCCCGACACGATCTGGGTCGCGATGAAGGGCGGCACCGCGAACGCCAGCCACGCGCATGCCGATCAGGGATCGTTCGTCCTCGATGCGCTCGGCGAGCGCTGGGCCGAAGATCCGGGCAGCGCCAGCTACGGCATCGGCGAGAAAAAGTACGGCATGGACTTCTGGGACAACGCACGCAACGATTCCCCGCGGTGGACGTTCTTCCACCTGGGTCCCCAGGGCCATAACCTCGTCCGTATCGAAGGGGAGGTCGCGAACGTCGTCGGTTTCGCGGACCTCG
>CAZYQF010000029.1:0-17214 GCA_964650165.1 uncultured Lentisphaeraceae bacterium | reverse complement strand
GACTGGGGCGCGCACATCCTCGACACGGTCCACCGCTTCACGCTCGAGGGCGACATGCCGACGGAGATCGCAATCTCGAACGTGACCGGGCACAATCCGTACGTGTTCCCGATTCAGGACACGGTCACGATGAAGTTTCCGAAGAAGGGCCGGCACGGCGACATCACGGTCGAGTGGTGGGAAGGGCTCCAGAACCAACCCAAGCCGCCGGAAGGCTTCCGCTTCGACTCGAACGCGGGACTTTTTCCGGCGTCGACGGCGAACGACGGACTCGTCGATCCGAAGCTCAAGCCCGGCAAGGAGATCTATCAGGCGGACGGCACGATCTGGCAGGGGCTGTCGCATTCCGCCGCGATGAAGCGCGTCGGATCGGACGAGCTCCCGGCGTTCGAAAAGTCGCACAACGACCATTGGCGGAATTTTCTCCTCGCAGTCAAGGGCGAGGAGGAGGCGAAGAGTCCGTTCCGCGTCGCCGCGCCGCTTTCGCAAATCTTCTGCCTCGGCGTTGTCGCGCAACGTCTCAACCGCGGTTTCAAGTTCGATCCCGCGTCCGGACGGGCGGTCGGCGACGACGAGGCGAATCTGCTCCTTCGGGGACCCGCTCCCCGCAAAGGCTGGGAAGACTACTATCGGGTCTGAAAAATGAACAATGCTCTTTTCAGCCGCATTCGGGCTGTCGTCATTTCGCTTGTCGCGTCCGCGGCATTGTCGGCGGGCGCCGCGGACCAAATCCTCGGATACCAGCTCGACATCTCGCGGTGCAAGGTTCCGACCCGCGAGTCGATGAACGGGATTGTCGACATCCTTGCCACGCTCGGCTACAACCAGTTCCAGCTCTACACGGAGCACACGTTCGCGTACACCAACCACTACACGGTCTGGTGCGAGGCGAGCCCGATGACGCCGTGGGAAATCCGCCAGCTCGACGCCTATTGCGCGGCGAAGGGCGTCGAACTCGTCCCGAACCAGAACTCGCTCGGACATTTCGAGCAGTGGCTGCGCCATCCGGAATACGCCGACCTCGCGGAGCTCCCGGGCGGCGGCGCGGTGTTCCCGAAATGGGGCAACTATGTCTGCGGGCAGACCACCTCGCTGTGTCCGACCGATCCCCGCAGCCTTGAACTGGTGGCCGGACTCTACGACGAGCTTCTTCCGAACTTCAAGTCGCGGTACTTCAACGTCGGCTGTGACGAGCCGATCGAGCTTTTCGACGCGCTGAAGCGCGGTAGAAGCCGCGACGAAATCGCCGCGAAGGGCGCGGAGCGCGTCTATCTCGAGTACCTGCTCAAGATCCACGAGCTTGTCAAGTCCCGGAACCGCACGATGATGTTCTGGGGCGACATCATTCTCGACAAGCCCGAGCTCGTCCCCGAGCTCCCCGAGGACGCGATCTGCCTCGCCTGGGGCTACGAGGCGAACCATCCCTTCGAGACGCAGGCGGCGGCCTTTGAGCGGGCGAAGCGCAAGTACATTCTCTGTCCGGGCACGAGCGCGTGGGGTTCGCTGTCGGGACGCGTGACGAACATGCTCGGCAACATCGACAACGCCGTCGCGGCGGGCGAGCGGCACGGAACGATGGGCTACATGCTGGCGGACTGGGGCGACCGCGGCAATCCGCAGCCCTGGATCGTCTCGCTTCCTGCGCTCGTGTACCTGTCGCACCGCGTGAAGGGCGAACGGCCGACCCGCGGCGAAATCGCCGCGGAAATCGACCGGCTTCTCGGCTGCACGTGCGGCGAGTCGCTTCTCGCCTACGGCGACATCTACCTCGCCTGCGGCGGACGCACCGGCAACACGGCCGAGCTTTTCCTTCTCCTTCAGGGCGGATCAGGCTACCGGCGCGCTGCCGGCGTGACGGACGAGACGCTCGCGGCCGCGCTGAAGGAACGGACGCGCGCCCAGTCGCTGCTGGACCTCTCGGCCGCGCCGGAGTGGGTGAAGGACGACTTCGCGACGCTGGACCTCCTTTATCGGGCTGTCGAAACGCGCATCGCCGAGCCCGGCAAGAAGAACATCCGTTCGATGTACGAGGCGGAGTACCGCCGTCTCTGGCTCAAGCGCAACCGCCGCGGCGGACTCAAGGATTCGCTGTCGTTCCAGTTCGGGAACTGAGACAGAAGTGATGGCGCCCATGAGAACATTGAAATCCGCCGGCCTATGCGCGCTGGCCCTCATGGCTCTCGCGCCGGCGACGGGCGCCGAGGTCCGCCCGCCCACCCGAGTCGCGTTTTTCTTCGATACCGAGGACTACACGTGCGACCGTTCGAACGACGCCATCCGCGACCTGGCGAAGCTGTTGACCGAGGAGGGCGTCCGCGGCAACTTCAACGTCGTCGGCTATCTGGGGCAGCGCCTGGTGGAGCTTCGCCGCACGGACGTGATCGACGCGCTGCGTCCGCACGTCCTGGGGACGCAGACCCTCTACCATTCGCGCCATCCCGACATCGCCGAGATCGGGGACGACCCCGACTACACTCGCGCCTACGACAGGACGAGGGCCGAGGAGGCGCGGGGCGTCGAATTGCTGGAGGCGGCCTTCGGCAAGGGGCGGATCGTCTTCGCCTGTCCGCCGGGCAACAGCGTCTCGGCGGTGGCGATGGACGTCTATTCCGACCTCGGCATTCGCGTGAACGCCGCGACCGGCATCTGCGGCCTGCCGACGAAGGACGGCGTTTACGGCGCGGGCATGCTGGTGAGGTCCGGAACCGAGGTCGACGGACTCTGGTACTTCAACCAGTATCAGGTTCCCTATTACGAGGCTTTCGGGCTTGAAAGCCTGCTGCCCGGCTCTCCGTCCGTCGACATGAAGGCGGAGCTCGACAAGATGGCGAAATTCGATTTCATCGGACTTTACATGCATCCGCACATGGCGGTCAAGCGTCAGCACTGGGACGGACCCAACTATGCCGGCGGAAACAACTGCGAATGGGGAAAGTGGAAGCAGGTTCCGGACCGCGATCCCAAGGACACGGCGGAGTTCTACGAGCGCCTCAGGGGCCTGCTTCGGACCTTGAAGGCCGATCCGCGCTTTCAAATCACCGACCTCGACGAGATGACGGCGGCGCTTAAGCCGCGCCGGACGATTTCCCGCGCCGACATCCCTTTTGTCCGGGCGGCGCTCCGGCGCGAGTTCGGTCCGGTCCGCGAGCCCGCGTCGTGGTGCGTGGCGGACGTCTTTCAGGCGGCGGTCCGTCTGCTGCGGGACGAAGCGCCGGTGCGGCCCGGGAAGGTTCGCGGCTTTCTCGCGCGTCCGAAGGGGGTTTCGCGTCCGGTCCGCGTCTCCGCCGCGGCGGTCCGTGCGGCGGCCGCGAAGATCGATCTCGAATCTTTCTTGCCGTCCGAACTCGACCTCGGCGGAGGAGTCAGGATCGGACCCGCGGATTTTCTTTTCGCCGCGCTCGAAGTTCTCGAGACGGGCTCCGAGACGGTCGAGCTCGTTCCGCGTCCGCAGCTCGGGTCGTTCAAGGAGATTCCGACGGTTGAAAATCTTTCCATTGCCGGAAAGTGGCTGCACACGTCCGAATTCAAAGACGAATTCCTTTCCGAACGCCTTCGTCTCCAGCTGTGGACGATGCGTTTCGAGTGAGGTTTTTCAGCGTGCGGATCCGCACCGACCGTTGATTTTGGCCTCGAAAAAGAGTATAATGCTCCGAAAAGGGCGTAAGAAGTCCGTTGGAGTTTTATATGAACAAATACCTTGATGCTTTCATGAAGACGTTTCCGTACGAGGGACTGACGTACGATGACGTTACGCTCGTCACCCAGTACGCCGATTTCCTTCCCGAAGACACGTCGCTCGAAACGAATCTGACGAGCCGGACGAAGATGAAAGTTCCGTTCATCTCGGCGGCGATGGACACCGTCACCGAGGCCCCGATGGCGATTTCGATGGCGCTGGCGGGCGGCATCGGCGTGATTCACAAGAATCTCGAGGAGGACGTCCAGGCGCGCGAGGTCGCGAAGGTTAAGAACTACCTGAACGGACTCATCGCGAACCCGATCTGCTTCCATGCCGATGACGACATCGGCTTCCTGCGCAGCGAGAAGCGCCGCATGGGCCTCAAGTTCAACGGCTTCCCCGTCCTCGACAAGGACGACAAGCTCGTCGGCATGATCACCTCGTCCGACATGCGCTTTGCGCCGATGGAGGCGAAGAAGCTCAAGGACGTCATGCAGAAGTGCCCGATCACGGGTTCGAAGGGCATGACCCTCAAGAAGGCGTTCGAGCTGATGCGCGCGGCGAAGGTCGGCAAGCTTCCGCTCGTCGACAAGGCCGGTCGCGTGATCGGCCTCTACAGCTTCACCGACGTCTCCCGCATCGTCGAGAATTCGGCTGCCGGCTACAATTGCGACGCTCAGTTCCGCCTGCGCGTCTCGGCGTCGGTTTCGGGCGGCAAGGGCGACCTCTCCCGCATGGAGAAGCTCGCCGAAGCGGGCGTGGACGTCGTGGTCGTCGACTCGGCCCATGGGCACACCAAGGGCATCATGGACATGACGAAGTACATCGTCAAGCACTTCCCGAAAGTCGACGTCATCGCGGGCAACATCGCGACCGGCGAGGCGGCGCTGGCGCTTGCGAAGAGCGGCGCGCATGCGGTCAAGGTCGGCATCGGCCCGGGATCGATCTGCACGACGCGCGTCGTCTGCGGCGTCGGCATTCCGCAGCTCACGGCGGTCTACAATGCGGCGAAGGCGCTCCGCGGCACGGGCGTCGCGGTCATCGCGGACGGCGGCATCAAGCTCTCGGGCGACGTTCCGAAGGCGATCGCGGCCGGTGCGGACTCCGTCATGCTCGGCTCGATACTGGCGGGCACCGAAGAGTCGCCGGGCGAGAAGATTCTCGCGAACGGGCGCAAGTACGTCCTCTACCGCGGCATGGGTTCGATGGCGGCGCTCAAGAACGGCAAGGGATCCCGCGCCCGCTACTTCCAGGACAACGAGTCCGAGGACGATCTCGTGCCGCAGGGCATCGAGGGCATGGTTCCGTACTCGGGCAACGTGAAAAGCATCATGACGCAGTTCTGCGGCGGGCTCAAGGCCTCGCTCGGCTACTGCGGCACCCGCTCGGTCAAGGAACTGCAGGAGAAGGGCAAGTTCTTCCGCGTGACCGCGGCCGGCCAGCGCGAGGCGCGTCCGCACGACATCACGATCACCAAGGAAGCCCCGAACTACAGGACCTGACGCGTGAAGAAGACCTGGCAGGACTACGGACGGGAATGGCTCGACACGCTTGTGGTCGCCATTTCCGTCGCCATGTGCTTCCGCGCCTACTTCTTCGAGCCATTCAACATTCCGACGGGATCCATGCAGGAGACGCTGTGGGGCAACCACACGATCGCCGGCGTCGAGAAGGGCACCTGGGACGCCTTTCCGCTCAGCCTCCTCAAGTGGGCGTGGACCGGCTCGCGCGTCGTCGACTACAAGGCGCCGGCTTCGGGCGCGGCGCGGTTCCAGGCGCGCAACGACGGCTATGTCAACGTCCGCGTCGGGATGGATCCGACGGTATTCAAGCTGCCGACGGACACCGTTCCGTCGCTCGCCAACCGCCACTTCAACCGCGGAGAAACGCTCTGGAAGGGCTCCGTCGTCACGGGCGATTTCATCTTCATCAACCGCATCAGGTGGAACTTCCTGAAGCCGCGTACGAACGACGTGATGGTCTTCTCGACGACCGGCATCGACAAGCTGCCCCAGGGAACCCATTACATCAAGCGCATGAAGGCAACGCCCGGTCAGACTTATGAGCTCGAGCATCCGGTCGCCGACCATCCCGAACTTCCGACCCGGGTGACGATGGGCGCGGACGAATATTTCGCCTGCGGTGACAATTTCAACAACAGTTTCGACAGCCGTTACTGGGGTCCCGTTCCGGGACGCAATCTGCGCGGCGTCGGGTGCGTGGTTTTCTGGCCATTCAGCGGATGGAGGACGATACGATGAGCGACGAACAGTTGATACACACTCCCGGAGTGTTCGGAGAAACTGGCAATTTCCTGCTGGAACGCGAGCTCGGGCGCGGAGGCATGGGCGGCGTTTACATGGGACGCGACAAGATGCTCGACCGCCCGGTCGCCGTCAAGGTCATGCTGAAGGAATACGGTGCCGACCCCGAGTTCGTCGAAAAGTTCAAGAAGGAGGCCCAGGCGGTCGCCCGGCTGATTCATCCGAACATCTCGCAGGTTTATTCCTACGGCATCGCCGACGGCATGCCTTACATCGCGATGGAGCTGGTGGCCGGAGCCTCCCTTGACCAGCTGATGAAGAACGCGCCCGGCAAGACCGACATTCCCCGCATCATGAAGATCGGCGAACAGGTCGCCCAGGCGCTCCGCTGCGCCGCCGACCAGGGGCTCGTCCACGGCGACGTCAAGCCCGAGAACGTTCTTCTGGATCCGAACGGGAACGCCAAGCTGGTGGACTTCGGTCTCGCGGCGATGCAGAAGGATACGGACGAGGTCTGGGGCACGCCGTACTACATTGCGCCGGAGAAGGTGAAGAAAGAACCCGTCGACTACCGAGCCGACATGTATTCCCTCGGCGGCACGCTCTATCACGCGCTGACCGGCGTCGCCCCGTTCGAGGGCGACGACGCCGCGGCGGTCGTCCGGAAGCGCTTCGAGGGCGCCCCGAAGAAGCCGAGCGAGATCCGCCCCGAGATTTCGTCGCAGATCGACGCGCTGATCATGAAGATGCTGGCGATGAAGGCCTCCGACCGATTCCCCAGCTTCGAGGCGCTGCTGACCCAGTACAGGAAGGTCCTGGCGACCGGCCTCGTGGCCGGAGCCGACGCGGACCAGGATTCGGGCGGCGGACGCCGTCTCGGAACGCGATTCAAGATCAAGGCGCACGACACCCAGCCGGACCTCGGTTCGACGGGAAAAGAGGTCACGGGGAAGATGGTGACCGGGAAGATGGTCACGGGCAGGATGTCCGATGCGGCGCAAGAAGAGGAAGGCGGAGGTGTCGGCGCCAAGGTGGCGATGGTCATCGGCGGCACGATCGGACTCATCGGACTCGTCGCCGGCTTGCTCGTCTGGTATACCGCGTCCGACCGCCAGTCGCGCGCCCGCGAGCAGCAGGAGCAGATCGACCGCGGATTCAGACAGTCGCGGGAGGCGATTTCGGGGGCGCGCGAGCGTGCGCTCAAGTTCACAGACGAGTTCGACAGTTTTGCGCAGAAAGCCGTTTTCGCCTGCGAGAATCCGACGGAACAGCTTCGCAAGGCGCTCAAGGAGCATGTCAGCGCCGATGTGCTGCGGTCGCTGAAGCCCGGGCCGACACAAGAGCTTCTGGACGCCATCGCCTCCACAAACATCGTCGAGAAGGTCGAGGCGTCCGCCGCAACCAATGCGACCGCGACGGCCGAGACGGCCGCGCCCGCTGCTGTTGCCCAGCCTGTCGCCCGGCGCGCGGCCAACCTTCCGCGATTCCGCGATCCGACGGGCGACGAGGCGGATCCGATGTCTCCGGAGCACGAAGACTATCTCAAGGAGAAAGCCAAGTGGGAACAGGAGCAGGCCGCCAAGGCCGAACAGGACGCGGCAACGCCGGTCACGCCGAAGCCCGCCGAAGCCGTCACGCCGAAGGTCGGAGCCGAAACGGGTTCGGTCGAGGCGCTTGACGCGGAGATGAACCAGGTCATCGACAGCGTCGTCCGCGACCTCAACGACCTCTGGGGACGCGCCTACGGCTGCCAGGCGGCTGCCATCATCATTCGATCCAGGATTACGAAACTCGTCGCCAAGATCGACGAATTCAAGTGCGAAGGTTCGGACAAGGCGGCTCTGGACCGGGCGGCGGAGTTCTCCCGCCTCGTCGTGGACGAATTCGACCAGATCAAGGCCTCGGAGGAAGTGACCAAGGTCCAGAAGGGCATCGGCTACATCAAGGCCAAGGGCGAGAAGTCCGTCAAGCAGGTTTCCAACCGCATCTACGTCATTGTTCGGGAGCGCGAACGCGAGCTCGAGCGTATTCGCCTGAAGAAACTCGAGGAGGAGCGCCTCGCAAAGCTCGCGAAGGAGAAGGAAGAGACGATCGCTGCGGACAACGTCCGCATCAAGGACAAGTACAACTCGCTCGTCACCACGCGCGTGTTCAAGCAGCTCGACTGGGCGATGGCCATCCGCCAGCTCGAGACGCTGCGGGGCGACTTCAAGTATTCCGAAAGCCAGCAAGTCGCCGACGGACTGATCCTGCGCGTCAAGATGATGCAGCTCGTCCAGGAGTGCATCATCGTCAATGCGAAAGGCTATCGCTTCATGCGCTCGAAGTTGGCCGGCTATACGATCAATGACTTGAACGAAAAGGAAATCCAGCTCATCAAGCCGGACGGCAAGACTCCCTTCAAGATGAGCTGGGTGAAGTTCTATCAGACGTATCATGGAAACCTCAACGAACTGCTGATCAAGTACATCGAGAAGGGGAAGAACGTCTCCAAGATCTCCACCGGACGGCTCAACCTCCAGCGCTGGACCGAGGCGATGATGGGTGCCGCGCTGACGATGCGCGTCATCTGCGATGACGATCCCGCTGCGGCCGTCCGCGGCGAACAGATTGCCAAGGACGCGGTCAAGGAGTTTCCGGACTACCTGAACCACGCCAAGGCCATCTTCCCCGACATCAACTTCGACAACATTCCCCAGGAATGACCGGTGAAGAAGCTTGATTACAAGTGGACGGCGCTCCTTCTCCTTTGGGTCGCCTTCTTCCTTCAGCAGGGCACGCGACAGCTTTTCGGACCTTCCGTCCCGGCAATCGGAACGACACTCGGGGTCGATAAGGTCGCCCTCGGCTTCGTGGGGACCTGTTTCGCCATGACCTATGGCATCTGCGTGCCGTTTGCGGGAATCACGGCGGACATCTTCAACCGCAAGTGGATGGTAACGATCGGCGTGAGCCTGTTCTGCCTCGGCATCTTCCTCTCCGGGTATGTCTCGACGGTCGGGCTGCTGATCCTGACCTACGGCATTCTCAACGGAATCGGGCAGACGTTCTACTATCCGTCTGCAACGTCTCTCGTTTCCCAGCTCCACAAGGAGTCGCGCGCAACGGCGATCTCGATCCTGCAGCTCGGACTCTACTTCGGCATCGTCGGCTGCGGCACGCTCGCGGGCTTCGTCGCCGGAAAGGGCGGCGAGAGCTGGCGGACGCCGTTCTGGGTTTTCGGCGGCGTCGGCCTCGCCTGGGCGCTCGTCCTTGCGATCTTCCTCCGGAACACGAAGCCCGTCGTCCGGTCCGATGCGACGGGGGCGGTCGTTGACAAGCCGAAGGTCTCCGAGGCCGTCAAAGCCGTCATTTCGAAGCCGACGGCGCTGTGCATCACGCTCGGGCTCGCCATGATGATCTACGTGGACATCGGATTCAAGAACTGGATGCCCGCCTATCTGAAGGATACGTTCATGGACCAGTGCGCGTCGCTCTCGCGCTGGTACGGACTTCATGCCGTGGCGTGGCATTATCTCGGGGCATTCGTCGGAATCTTGATCGGCAGCCGCATCGGAGACAGGCTGGTGAAGGGGCGGCCGGGGATTCGCCTGGAACTGGGCGTCCTGGGACTCGGTCTTTCGATTCCGTTCATCGTCTGGATGGCGATGACCCCGTCGTTCATCCTCTGCTGCGTCGCCATGCTCGGATTCGGCTTTTTCCGCGGCGTCTACGACTCGAACTTCATGGCCTCGTTCTTTGACGTCGTGAATCCGCGCTACCATGCGTCGGGCGTCGGAATCATGATGTGCATTGCGTTCCTGTTCGGTTCGCTGTCGTCCACCGTCCTGCCGTGGCTGGCGGCGCTTCTGAAGGGCAACATGTCCTTCAGCATGTCGTCGCTCGCGGTGTTCTACCTCGTGGGCGCGCTCGTGATCCTGCTGGCGCGCGGCGCGTTCCTCAAGCGCGACTTACTCGACCGGTAAAATCCAGTCGAGATCGGCGCCGTCGATCTTGACGGGAACGTTCACGGACGAGCGCTTGGGAAGGGCGCTGACCATCTCCTTGAGCTCGGGATCTTCGTCAAGGGCGTCCATTACGTCTGACTCCGCCGGTTCCGGATTCTCTTCATACGAATCGAAATAGTTAATCGCACCGTTCTTCGGCTGGGGAAGGGTGAATGCCTGTTTCTTCGTCGCCGGCTTGGCCACTGGCTGATTCGTCGATTTCACGGCTGCTTTCACGGACTGCTTTGCAGCGGGTTTCGGCGTGGCGGTTTCCGTCTTGTTTTCAGTCGACTCGCCCGTATGGCTGTAATACTCCGGATAGAGGCGGCGACGCTGGAGCTCGACTTCCAGGCGACGGAGCTCTTCCTTTTGCTCGGACAGCTTGTTCCGTTCGGACAGGAGAAGGGCCGTTGCCTTCTTGAGCTTGTCGCTTTCGGCGTCCATGCGGCGTTGAAGGGCGACCTGATCGGGCGTGGGACCTTCCGGTTTTTTCGTCATCTTTTCCGAGAGCTCCGCGTTCTTCGCCTGCTGGTCGGCCAACTGCTTCTGAAGGTTGCCCAACGTGTCGGTGATGACTTTGAGCGCCGCATCGCTTTGGGGCTGCTGGACAACAGGACGGCCGCGGTCCTGCATGACGTATTCGAAGAGCTTGTCGTTGAGTTGCTGATTCTTTTCTCCGGCCGCCATAAGAAGCGAGACAAAAACTGAAATCACGCCGGCCATGAGCAGTCCGAAGAACACGCACAGAAAAATCAGGCGCTTGCGCGCCTTGGTCTGCTCGGCGTCAATGTACTGCTGGAACGCCTTGAGGACCGGAAAGTTGTCCATGGCATCCTGCTCGTTATAGACACTGACGGCATTGTTCGGATCTTCTTTCATATTCATTGCTCAATTATACAGATTGTGGTAATTATAATCAAGTGCGTATAATATAGATTATGTCAACTAGGTATTCTGACTGGAAAGTCTCTTCGAAATCGTCGCTTCATATCCCTGCTCGGTCGGACGATAGTATTTTTTAGGGATTTCCATATACGCCTGCTCGACAAAATGGTTGGCGAACGCGTGCGGATACTTGTACTCGGCCGCCTTCTCGCTGCCAATGGCCTTGACATGTTTGTTCTTGAGATGTACGGGGACGGGCTGGACGGTTCCCGCTTGGATGTCCTCCATGGCCTCGTTGACCGCCAGGTAGCTCGCGTTCGACTTGGGCGCCGTCGCGAGGTACGTCGTCGCCTGGGCGAGGTTGATGGCGCATTCGGGCATGCCGACGAATTCGCACGCCTGCATGGCCGCCACGGCGACGGAGATTCCGCGCGGATCGGCATTGCCGATGTCCTCGCTGGCGCTGATCACAAGCCGGCGTGCGATGAACCGCGGGTCTTCGCCGGCGACCAGCATCTTGCCGAGCCAGTAGACGGCGGCATCCGGATCCGATCCGCGGATGGACTTGATGAAGGCCGAAATCGTGTCGTAGTGTCCGTCTTCGTTCTTATCGTAGCGGACCTGACGCCGCTGGACGCATTCCTGGATGACTTCCGCCGTCAGATGGACGACGCCGATCGCGTCCGCCGGCGTCGAGCGCATGGCGATTTCGAGTGCCGTCAGCGCATGTCGGGCGTCCCCTTCGCTGATTGTCGCGAGAAACTGCCGTGCGTCCGAGTCGAAGCGCGTCGGAATCCTGCCGTACCCCTTCTCCGCATCGGCGAGGGCGCGGTCGAGCAACGCGGCGACTGCCTCGGGTGAGAGCGCGCGCAGTTCGAACACGAGCGAGCGGGACGTGAGCGGTGTGTTGATGAAGAAGCTCGGATTGTGGGTCGTCGCGCCGATGAGGACGACGGTGCCGTTTTCGACATACGGCAACAGGACGTCCTGCTGGGACTTGTTGAAGCGGTGGATCTCGTCGATGAAGAGGATCGTGCCCTGCCCGCCCAGCTCGTCGCGCGCCCTTTCGCAGATGCGGCGGATGTCTGCGACGCCCGAAAGGACGCCCGAGAGGCGGACGAAGTTCCGACGGGTCGATTTCGCGACGCATTCCGCAAGCGTGGTCTTGCCGCAGCCGGGCGGGCCGTAGAGAATGATGTTCGTGAGCCGGTCGGCCTCGATCACGCGACGGAGGAGCTTTCCTTCTCCGAGGATGTGCTCCTGTCCGACGACCTCGTCGATCGTCGTCGGGCGCATGCGCGCGGCCAATGGCTCGGTATCCGCCACTTCAGTCAGTCCTCGTAGACATACCAATTGACGACGCGCGCCGGAAGGAGCGTGCGGACCGCAAAGACGTCCGCCAGCCGGGTCCCCTTCTTCGCGTAGACGAAGCACGTGTCGACGTTGTCCGTCTTCGGAATCATCTCGAACGGGACGTTCTCGCGCACGGTCAGCTTGGGATCGGAGCTGGAGGTGTCGCTCCAGTCTTCCTTGATGATGGCTAGCGAGGGCTTCTCTCCGCCGAGACGGACCTCGTATGGCTGCGTGAGGCGCTCCTTGCGGTCGCGCCAGCTCTCGCGCGGCAGGAAGGCGCGGAAGAAGAACTGGCCGGGCTTGAAGCCGTTGACCTTGACCGTGCAGGAGTCGAGGACCGACAACGCCTTGGCGACTTCGATCGCCTCGTGGACGGTCAGCTCCGGGGAAAAAGAGGGCATGAGGTCGATCTCGCGTCCCGCTGACTTCTCCTTGATCGCAAGGAGAGTCTCGGCAAGCTTTCCGGGCGCGAACTCGACTTCCAGCGGAAGGTCGGCGTTGTCCTTCCAGGTGAAGGTCAGCGTCCGCTTCTCCCCTTTCGGAATCTTCACGGCCGGCAGGAAGCGTCCGTAGGTCGCCGATTGGTCGAGCGCGTCATCGAACTGCAGGAGCGACGGCGGACAGTTGTAGAGCGCGAATACGGCCTGCGGCATGTTGGTGTGCGCGACCGGCGAACCGTCCGCCTCGCGCGTCCCGCCCGTGTAGGTGACCTGAGCCTTGCGCTCGTCGCGGACATCGCGCATCAGCGTCCAGATGTCGGGCGTGATCTCGAGCTTTCCGCCCGTCGGCCAGAAGCGGCAGGCGGACGTCGAAACCGGCTGGCCGAGCGGGATTCCCGCATCGGCAAACGCCTGTGCGATGTCCTTCACGCTGGCCTCGGTGAGGAACATCGCCTCGTAGTCGTGGTCCGACTCCGGACCGGCCAGAAGGAACTCGATCGGCGCGTCCTTGCCGCAGTCCGTCGAGACCGCGGTCAGGGTCACGGAACGGCTGGCCTTGTCCGCGGTCACGGGGGCGGCGGCCAGCGCGGCGGCGGCGAGGATTGCGAGTGTCATTTGCGGAAGGTCTCCATGGCGCGTTTGAAGCCGTCGGCGCTGCGCGCGATGATCTTCTCGTCGACGCTGCAGCAGAGGCGGACATAGCCCGGGAAGCCGAAGCCCTTCCCCGGCACGACGAGGATGTTCTCCTTGAGCAGCGCGTCGACGAAGACGGCGTCGTCCGCGACAGGGCTCTTGGCGAAGAAGTAGAAGGCGCCCTTCGGCATCGCAAATTCGACGCCGGCGTCCGAAAGGACCTTTCCCATCAGCTTGCGCCGGCGGTCGTAGATCTCGAGGTCGACGGTCTCGTCGAGGAGCGCGGCGGCGAGGCGCTGTCCGATGACGGGCGCATTGACCGAGCCGAGCGTGCGGACCGTCAGCGTGACGGCGGCGACGAGCGTCTCGTGTTCCGGCATCGCGGGATTGGCGGCGAAGTAGCCGACGCGTTCGCCCGGGAGCGAGAGCGACTTGGAGAAGCTGCCGAAGACGCAGGCCCACGGGGTGAGCGGAAGGACCGGCGGAACGGTGGCGCCGTCGAACGCGAAAATCCGATAGGGTTCGTCGGAGATCAGAAACATCGGACGCTCCCCCGACTTTTCGCGGCGGGCGTTTTCCTCGTCGACGATCAGGGCGATCGCCTGGAGATCGGACAGCGGATAGATGCAGCCCGTCGGGTTGTTCGGCGAGTTGATGATGATCGCACGGGTGCGCGGACTCACTGCGGCCGCGAGACCCTTCACGTCCGGACGGAATTCCGGCGGAATCGACGGAACCTTGACGAGAACGCCGCCGAAATGTCCGCAATAGCTGGCGTACTCCACGAAGTAAGGCGCGGGCGTGATGATCTCGTCGCCGGGCTCGACGACGGCGCGGAAGAAGCTGACGAGACCGCCGGCGGCGCCGACGGTCATGACGACGTCCTTGCCCGCCAGAGCGGTCTCCTGCTGCTTCGAGAGGAACTTCGCCATCGCCTCGCGGACGGCGGGAATGCCGGCGTTGGGGCAGTAGCCGAAGCCGAGCGGACGGACCGCGTCATTGGCGATGGCCCTCAGGATCTCGCGCGTCTTGGCGGGCGGCGGGACGTCCGGATTGCCCAGGGAGAAGTCGCAGACGGCGTCTTCGCCGTACTTTTTCTTGAGCTCGAGCCCCTTCTCGAACATCTTGCGGATGAAGCTCGACGCACCCATCGAGTCGGCAATGGCGTTGGTGACGATCTGCATGCTCATAGTGATGATATTATATCAAATGGAAAGGCGCCCCGTGCATGCGGGGCGCCCTTTCCTCGAAGCTGAAAGACGCTTAGACGCGCCCCTTCGACTTGAGGAACTGGAACGACGGAATGACCGCGCCGTTGATGTCTTCGAAGTGACGTTCGCACTCGACCACGTACCACTGGACGCCGTCCGCGTCGGTGACGGGGAAGAGTCCGTCCCAGTCCACCGGCGTCGCGCCGGGCTTGCCGGGCTGTCCGAGAATGGCGTCGAACTCCTTCACGTCCTTGCCCATGCCGTTCTCCTTCGCATGAAGCGTCGGCGCGCGGTGGGGATACTTTTTGTACTGGTCCATCGGGTTGAGGCCCTTGATGAAGTCGCCCGCGCAAGTCGTCCAGCCGACGTCCTGCTCCATGCAGACGGCCTTGTCGGTGTTCGTGAAGAAGTAGTCCCAGAACGAGGTTCCGTCCTGCATGCGGATCGCATGTTCCCACGTGTGGTTGTGGAGACCGATCTTCACTCCGATCTTCGTCGCGTCCGCGGCGGCCTTGTTATAGAGCTCGACGAGTTTCTTGGTGAAATCGTCGATCGCCTGCGAGGGCTTGCAGGCCTCGCCGCCCTGGCCGGTCGACCAGCTGCAGCCGGGCGGGAAATTTCCGCCGCCGGGGCAGATGATGAGATCGTTGCCGTACCCGAGCTCGAACTCGGCCGTCTTCTTGAGGACTTCAGGGCTGTACTTGTAGTTCTTCATGTCGAAGCCGTAGCGGTCGTTGCTCACGTGCGTGCCGCAGGCCGCAAGACCGGCGTCAGCGAGCATCTTCTTGAGCTCGGACGGGCTCGCCCCGTAGTAGCCGGCGAACTCGACGCCTTCGAATCCGACCGCGGCGATCTTCTGGAGCGCCTTTTCGAGGGCGACCTTGCCGACCGGATCCTGCGCGGGAATCCACTTGTTGAGCGAATAGAGCTGGAGGGCGACCTTGCCGGGACGGCACGATTTGCAGACGCCGGTCACGCAGCCGGGAGCGACCGCGAGCGCGGAAGCGGCGGCAGCGCCGCCGAGGAAGTTTCTACGCGAAATGTTCATTTATGCGATATCCTTCATGGTCTTGACGGGAATGTCCGTCGTGACGGTTTGTTTCATGGGTTTGAGCGAGCTCGTGTCGAACTCGTATCCGTTGGGGCCGAGCGGCCAGACCACCGGAGCGGTGTTGAGAATCGTCGCCTTGAATCCCTGGAGCGTGGCGCCCATGTTCCCGGTGTGAGAGCTGTTGAAGCCCTCGTTCTCGATGACAAACGGATTCGCAAACCCCTTCGCCATGAGCGTTTCGAGAAACTTGGTCCAGTCGCAGGAATCGCTGCCGCCGAAGCCCGGAAGCCGGGGCTCGTAGCTGAGACGGTCCCATTCGCTGCCGGGGAGAGGAACGCCCGCCTTCTTCGCCAGCTCGGCGTTGACCGACTGCTGCGGGTAAAGGCGGCCCCAGTGGACGGCCTCGGCGTCGTTCGTGAAGTTGCGCGTGCCCTTGATGTGGACGCGGCGGAGCTTCTTGAAGTCCATCGCATTGATGACGTCCGACGGATCGATGTGCTGCCAGATGTCGTGCGACGGGTCGTACGTCTCCTGCAGCGCGCTGGCATCGTCGAGCACGGCGTACATCAGCTTGCGGGCCGCGAGGCAGCCGGGCAGGTTGTTGTAGGCGTCGGGGGCGGTGACGGGCTGCCAGCCCTCCATCGGGCAGTTCTCGACGCAGACGGTGACGCCGAGCGACTTCGCATAGTTCAGAATCGGCTGGAACACCTTCTTGAACTTGAGGAGGTTCTTCTCGAAGCCGCCGTCCGTGCGTCCGAGGACGAGATCGTATCCGACAAACGTGCCGCAGACGACGTCGTTGGCGTCGCCGCCGAGCATCGCCGCGATGCGGATCAGCTTGAGGATGTGGTTCTGGTTCGCGAGCTGCATCTCCTCGGTCTTCGCGCCGATGAGGTTGTCATAGGCGCCGACGGACACGCGGAGGTTCTCGCGGTTGCAGATCTCGATGACTTGCTTCGCCCGATCGACGTTGAAGTTGTCGTAGTCGAGATGGGTCGCGATATGGTCCGAACGGTCCGTGTCGCGGCGGAACACGCAGAGCTCGAGGCCCTGGGCGCCGACAGACTTCGCGCGCTTGACCACGGCTTCGAAGTCGGGGTCGGACGAGAAGGCGGACGTCATCAGCCAGATCGGATTGTTCCCGGCTTTCGGCTTCGCCGCGTGCGCGAGCGCTTCGCGGGAAGCAAAAGGGGCGACCGCGGCCAGTGCCGCGGCGCCCTTGAAGAAATCACGACGGTTCATGTCGGTGGATTTCCTTGCTTAGAATTCGAAGCCCTTGCGGATGTACGGCTTGACGAGCGCGTTCGCGGCCGCATCGCCGAACTTCTGGCTCGCGGAATCCCACGTGTGCTTGCCCGCGACCTGCTGCGCGATGCAGCCGACGAGAATGCCTTCCATCTGCGGAATGCAGTACTCGACGTCGGAGAAGCAGCGCGAGTGGGTCTGCTCGTACACGATGCCTTCGCCGCGGATGGCGGTGAGGAACTCGATGTAGTGCTCGTTCGCGAAGCCCGTCATCGCCACGGAGCTGCCGCCCGCGAAGGCCGCGCCCTGGCTGATCTTCGGAATCCACATGCCGACTTCCTTCGCGGCCGGATGCGCGAAGACGTCGGAGAACTCCTTGTCGTCGTTGAGGGCGATCGCGCACTTGGCGCCGTAGTCGTCCTGCATGAGGACCGCGCCCTTGGAGCCGATGATGTAGCAGCCCGTGT
>CAZYQF010000028.1:0-17755 GCA_964650165.1 uncultured Lentisphaeraceae bacterium | reverse complement strand
CGCGGAAAATCAAGGTCAGCATCTGACCTTTTGACCGCTATTGCAGAAGGGCCGGCGAAGGGCTTCCGCAAGGCCGTGCTGATGAAGGGGACCTACCTCGTTTCGCCGAAGCGCACGCTCCGCGTCCCGACGGGCTTCACGCTCGACCTCGGGGGCGCGACGGTGAAGATGGAGCCCTTCACGGGCGACCATGCGATGATCATCGAGATCGCCGAGGCGGTCGATTCGCACGTCGTCAACGGTACGGTCGTGGGCGACCGCGAGGGACATGACTACGAAAATTCGAAGAATTCCTCCGAATGGGTGAACGGCGTCTCGATCATGGGCGACAGCCGGTACTGCTCGTTCGAGAACGTGACGGTGCGGGACATCACGGGTTACGGCGGCGCGTGCGGCATTTCGATGTCGCGTCCGATTTCTTCGCCGATCGTCTTTCTCAAAGGCAAGTTCACGCACGCCGGCGAGCTTGACATGAAGACGGGCGACCTGATTGCGGGCGTGCCGGAGAGGTACACCTGCGGCTTTACTGACATCTCGGGTTTTACGAACGGCTGGCTCGATGTTGCCGCCTATCTCGGCTACCAGGGCCGCCGGTCGCAAACATGGAACATCATCGTCGCGTTCTACGGCGCCGACAAGACGTTTCTTTCGGCCGAACACGCCTTCCAGTTCCGCCACGTGCGGATTCCGGAGGGCGCTAAGCATCTGCGCGTCACGATCTGCGAGACGACGGCCGAGGCCGCCGCGGCGTGCGATCTCTGCGTGCAGTGCTACGCCTATCCGTGGAACTGCGCGTTCCGACGGATGACCTTCGACCGCTGCCGAGCCGTGGGCTTCGCGCCCGCCGCCATGCGCAACCTCGTGTTCGAGGACAGCGTCGTGAGCCGTTCTGGCGAGACGCTCGCGAAGTGCGCGATCGACGCGGAGGACGGCTGGGACCTGATGCAGGACGTCGCCTTCCGGCGGCTTTGCCTCGTGGACAACCCGAACGCGCAGATGGTGATCTGCGGCGGACACGACTTCGTGATCGAGGACAACGACGCGGACTTCCACGTGTGGGGACGCTCGGGGAGCCCGTGCGTCCGCCGCAACCGCGGCAAGCGCGGCATCGCCTACTGCGATTCGCGTCTCCGCACGATGTATGCGCGCTATTCGGACAACGCCCTGTCGGACACGTTCTCCTTCGGAATGGACGGCAAGCGCAACGAGGACGGATGGGACATCACGATGGCGGAAACGGTGTTCTCGCTGAAGAACCCGCTTTCGCCGCGTTCCGTCGTGTCGGGAACCGGCAGACGCTTCCGCGGGTGCACGTTCGACGGAACGGTTCCCGTTTCCGGACCGCGGTTCGCGGACTGTACGATCGCCGATCTGAACATCGGGTTCTACTGGCCCTACGAACTCGTCAACACGGTCTGCACGAATGTCTCGTTCAACAACTGCAACGAGGCCGGCACGTTCTCTAGCTGCACGCTGATCGACAGCCGCATCGGCATCGGCGCGCCAGGTTCGAAGCAGCTCACGCTCGTTGACTCGACGCTGGTCCGCTCGCCGATCGAAATCGGCTGGTGGACGAAGCCCAGTGTGATCCGCGCCACGCGGTGCCGCTTCCTGGTCGACGGACAGGGACGGTCCGCGTTTCGGACGCCGACCTACGCGATCCGCGACATCCGCGTCGAAAACTGCGTATTCGAGACTTCGACGGAGGGGGCGAGCGCCGTCACGGTGTTCGACGCCAGGACGCAGCCGACGGACGCCGAGCCTGGTTCGGTGCTCCTCACGGGGAACAAATTCATCGGACCGTTCGGTCCGCTCGTCAACATCACGGACACGGTGTCCGAGAACGCGAAGCCGCTGACCTTCACGGGACGCGGTAACGTGCGCGCTTCGGCCGCGAAGGCGAAGCCCGTCCCGGACGACCGGCTGGCCGGACCGGACGGGGTGCGCGCGAGCTGGAAGGTCGAACAGTCCGGAAAAAAAGCGTCAGGGCAAATGAAAGAAGTGACCTATCCGCGCCAGTGCGACGGGGTCTGTCCTGTCGCCTTTCGGAACGCGGCGTTGAAGTACTGAGACGAGGAAAAGCCGCAAGCTCGCGCGATTTCAGAAACCGGCGCATCGGAGGTCCTGAGCATACGGCATGCCGTCTTGATGCGATAGCGCGCCAGCCAGTCGGCAGGCGAAAGCCCAGTCTCCTTCTTGAAGAGCTCGAACAGCCGGGATCGCGAATACCCCATATAGGAGACCAGTCGCCCCATCCGGATGTCTTCGTCGGCATGATTTCTGAGCCAGGTGACGGCTTCGTCCATCAGTCGTGCGTCTGCGTGCGGTGGCGGTGACGTGTGTTGGCGTGTCGCGCACCGATGCAGGATGAGACAGGCGAGCGTCCGAGCGAGCGCGAGATCGACGGCGTCGAGTTCCGTCGCGCGCGAAGCGAGGTTGTCGAGCTCGCGGAAGTTGGCCGCAAGCTCGCGCGTGCAGGGAACAGGGGTGCAGATGTCGCGCGAGAGGCCTTCGACAAGCGTACGGACGACGGCAGACGAGAACGGCGATCGCTTTGCCTTTCCGCTTCCCGCCAAAATCAAAAACTCGATTCGGTGTCCGGCAGGTTCGATCGCCTCGCGCAGACGATGCTCCGTGTCTGTTGGAATGACGATGTAATGTCCTGCGGTCAGAACGACGGGCGGACGGTTTTTGAATTCGTAGCTGAATTCGCCGCGGATGCAGTACAAGAACTGGATTTGGCCATGCGTGTGCCAATACGAGCTCGTTGCCGTGGTGGATTTGAGGTGGCGAATGCCAGCCAGCCAGCCAAGGCCGAGATGTCGGTCCGTCAGGTCTGAGGGTCTCTGTCCGTAGGCGAAATTTTCCATGCCGAGATGATACCCGTGTATTAAGATTTTGTCCAGTGGAAAAATTCATACTTGAGTATTTTCTCTCAGATGCTATAATACAAAAATGAAAATTGATATTTCGCGGCGTTCCTTTATGTTGTCGGCGTTGGCCGCCGGCTCCTTTCCCCTCATAAACGGCTGTGCGACGAAATTCGTCGTGAACCGCAAGATCAACATCGGTGTCATTGGCTACGGGCGCATTGCGCACACGATGGACGTGCCGGGCGTGCAGCAGTTCACGGAGAGGTGCGTCGTCACCGCCGTCGCCGACTACGACCTCGTCCGCGCCGAATACGGCAAGAAGGTGATCGAGGAGAAGTATTCCAAGAAGGGCATCGTCCAGTCGGTCAAGACGTACCAGGATTACAAGGAGCTGCTCCTCGATCCGTCCATTGACGCCGTCCTCATCTGCATACCCGACCACCAGCATGCGATCGTTGCGACGGACTGCCTCCTCGCGGGCAAGCACATTTACCTGCAGAAGCCGTTCGCCCAGACGATTCAAGAAGGTCGCGTTGTCGCCAACATCGCGACGATGAAGGGACTTGTCGTCCAGGTCGGCGCGTGGCAGCGTTCCCGTCCGCAGTTCCGCAAGGTCGTCCAGCTCGTCCGCAACGGGCGTCTCGGCAAGATCGCCCGTGTCGAAGTCGGCATCGGCTGCGACAAGGCCGGCGGCGACCGCACGCCGCAGCCCGTCCCCGCGCGCTTTGATTACGACGCGTGGCTCGGTCCGACGGACGCGACGGTACCCTATAACTGGACTCGTTGTCACGACACAAACCTCGCGCGCATCGGCGACCGCCCGGGCTGGATTCAGCTCGCCCCATACGGCTGGGGAATGATCACGAATTGGGGCGCACATCATCTTGACATCACGGCATGGGGGCTCGGCTGCGATCCCTCGTCCGTGCGCGGAACCTGCGAATGGATGGATCTTTCGGGCACAAAGCTTTGGAACGTTCACACGAAATACGACCTTCACTACGACTGCGGCGGAACTGACGTCCATGTCAACGACAAGTTCCAGATGGGCGTCAAGTTCGTCGGCGAGAATGGCGACTGGCTCTGGTGCACGCGCGGCGCCGTCAAGGTGACGCCGAGCGACCCCGAGCCGGCGGTTGCGCCCGGGCAGCTTGGTCCGATCGCCGCGTCGAAGGCCTCGCTCCTCGCAGATCTGGCTCCGGGCGAGGTCGTTGATGACGCGCTGGCCCATGGTCACGAGAAATTCCTCACGACCGACCATCACTTCGAGAACTGGCTCGAGGCGATTGCCCGCGAGGATCCGCAGCACACGGTCTGCGATGCCGAGGGGGCGCACAAGTCGACGGCGTTCTGCTCGCTCGGCCGCATGTGCATGGAACTCGGTCGCGGCAAGAAAGAGGGCGCGACGCTCGCTTGGAATGCAAAGACGGAGGTTTCCGGCAACGCCGAAGCCGACGCGATGCTTGCGCCATTCGCTCGCGGCAAGTACGACCTTCGCCTGGCGCTCGCCGCTTCGAAGCTCGATTATGTCCAGCTGATCAAGCCAATTGCCTAACGACAAAAAGAGAGACAGGAGATCATGACGATGAAACATCTTATTTTCGCCCTATCCGCGGCCGTTGCGCTGGTCGCCCCGGCCGAGGTTCCGTTCAAGATCGGCGTCGCCGGACACTCGTTCTGCAGGAAGAACCTGGACGAGGCGCTGTCGACGATGAAGAAAGCCGACGTCCACTACCTCTGCGTCAAGGACTTCCATCTGCCGTTCGCGGCGACGGACGCCGACATCGCGGCGTTCAAGGCGAAATGTGCCGCGCAGGCCGTGATGCCCTACGCTCTCGGCCCCGTCTACGTGAAGGACGCCTCCAAGCTCCGTTCGCAGTTTGAATTCGCGCGCCGTTTGGGCGTGAAGCTTCTGGTCGGCGTTCCCTATGAGGCGACGGACGAAAAGGACTCCTGGAACAAGCGCAAGGGCTCCCGCGCGCTGCTCCTCGAGATCGACAAGCTCGTCCGCGAGTTCGACATCCGCTATGCAATCCACAACCACGGACCGGACTCGCCCGAAATGTTCCCGAGCGTCGCTTACGGCTGGGAGCTCGTCAAGGACCTGGATCCCCGCATCGGATTCTGCCTGGACGTCGGCTGGGAATACGGCTGCGGCACGGATCCGGCCGAGACGATCCGCAAGCACGGCGAGCGCATCTACGACGTGCACGTCAAGAACTTCGAAATCGGCAAGCCCAACGGCGCGGCAGTCCCGCTGCCCCGCGGCAAGATCGACTATGTAAAGGTCTTTCAGGCCCTTGCGGACGTGGGTTACGAGGGGGTTTGCTCGCTCGAGTACGAGAAGGACTTCGAGGACAACCTCGCGCCGATCGCCGAATCCGTCGGCTATGCCCGCGGCGTCTGCGACGCAATCGTTCCGAAGGCCCGCATGATGCCGACGCCCGCCGGCGCCAACACGCTGACGGACGCCGAAGCCGCGGACGGCTGGAAGCTCGCCTGGGACGGCAAGACCACGGACGGATGGGTCGGAGTCAAGAGCGGCTGCGCGTCTTTTCCCGAACGCGGCTGGGTCATCGAGGACGGAATCTGGACGATGAAGCCGGTGAACGGAATTGCAAACGGCGCGTGGTTCCCGCTTCCGCCTGAAGACGCCAAGCTCGGCGGCGGCGGCGACATCGTGACGGTGAAGAAGTACCGCGACTTCGCCTTCAAGTTCGACTTCCGCCTCACCAAGAGCGCGAATTCGGGCATCAAGTATTTCTACGACGAGAAGACGGACGGCGGCACCTGCGAGGAGTACCAGATTCTCGAGAAATTCCATCCGGATTCGGACAAGGGCAAGGATGGCAACCGCAAGACCGCGGCGCTCTACGACATCTTTCCGGCCCGAGCCGACGAGCACCTCAAAGGCATCGGCCAGTGGAATACCGGCATGATCGTCGCCAAAGGACCGCATGTCGAGCACTGGCTCAACGGCGTCAAGGTCCTTGAGTACGAGCGCGGCTCCAAGGCGTTCAAGGATGGTGTCAAGGCGTCCAAATACGCGAATTGGGGAAAGACCGCCGACGGGAAGCCTCAGGACTGGGGTGAGAATCCGGAAGGCCGCATTCTTCTCCAGGATCACAGCGATTCCACCGTTTCGTTCTGCAATCTCAAGGTCAAGGAACTCTGATGGGCGTGAACCCGTTCCGTCTGGTGCTCGCAGCGGCGGTCCCGCTTCTCTGCGGCGCGGGGTGGGGCGCTGCGATTCCGCCGTGGAATGCCGCGGACCGCACAACGACGCTGAACTGGTTTCTTGAAAACGAATACGGTGTCCGTCCGACGTCCGCCGAGACGGCGAAAGCCGAATTCGCCGCAGAAGGCGACGACCGCGTGATGATGGACGGCGCGGCGCTCCGCAAACGCGTCCGCATCACGATGAGGGGTCCGAGAGGCGACGTCTCCTTCGTGGCGACGGCGTTCATTCCGACCGCGACGAAAGGGCCCGTCCCTTCCTTTCTCTTGATCTGCAATCGCAATCCGGAGAAGAACATCGATCCGGATCGCGTGCAGAAGAGTCCGTTCTGGCCGGCTGAGGAGATCGTCCGCCGCGGGTATGCCGCGATTTCGTTCTACAATGGCGATGTCGCGCCTGACCGCGCGACGGGCTGCAGCGAGGGCGTCTTCCGCGCGTTTGACGGGCCGTGGATCGAGAAAGGCGAGAATTTCCGTCCGCACGACGCCTGGGGCACGCTCTCGGCCTGGGCGTGGGGTGCGAGCCGCGTGATGGACTGGATCGCGCGCGAACCGCGCCTCGATGCCGGACGCGTCGCGGTGATCGGACATTCCCGCGGGGGAAAGACCGCGCTTCTCGCGGGCGTCACGGATCCGCGTTTCGCGATGGCGTGCGTCAACGGCTCCGGGTGCGGCGGCGCGAAGCTCAACCGCATGGAGCTGCCGAAGTCCGAGTCGATCGCGCAGATCACCCGGATGTTTCCGTACTGGTTCTGCTCCAATTACCGGATGTGGGTCAATCGCGACCGGGAGGTTCCGTTCGACCAGCATCAGTTCCTCGCGCTGATGGCGCCTCGGCTTGTCGCGGTCGGAGACGCGACGGAGGACGACTGGGCGGGCCCGCGCGGCGAATACGAATGTTGCGTCCGCGCCTCGGGTGCCTGGGAGGCGCAGGGAAAGGGCGGACTCGTCTCGTCGGCTTTTCCCGCCCCGGACACCGCGCAGCAGGACGGCTCGATCAGCTATCACCTTCGTACGGGCGGTCATGATCTGACAGCGCTTGACTGGGCGCGTTACATGGATTTTGCCGATCGTCACGGCTGGAAAAATGGTATAATTGGGCGATAAGTCAGGGATGTAAAGGGAATTCAATGCACAATACCCGAAAAATGTCGAACTTCAGGTGGATCATCTGCTCGCTGTTGTTTTTTGCGACGACGGTGAACTACCTGGACCGGCAGGTGCTCAGCTTGACTTACAAGGATTTCATTGCGCCGGTGTTCCACTGGAATGACAACGACTACGGAACCATCACCGCAGTCTTTTCGATCATCTACGCGCTGTGCAATCTGTTCGCCGGCAAGTTCATCGACTGGCTTGGAACGAAGAAGGGCTATCTCTGGGCGATTTTCATCTGGTCCGTGGCGGCGTGCCTCCACGCGTTCTGCGGCGTCGGAACCCGCTGGCTCGAAGGTCTCGGAATCACGGCTGTCATCGGCCTCTCGACGTCCGTCTGGCTCTTTCTCGGCTGCCGCGCCATTCTGGCGCTCGGCGAGGCCGGCAACTTTCCGGCTGCAATCAAGGTGACGGCGGAGTACTTTCCGAAGAAGGACCGAGCGTTCTCGACGTCGATCTTCAATGCGGGCTCGTCCGTCGGCGCGCTCGCAGCTCCGCTGACGATCCCGCTGATCGCGAAGTACTGCGGCTGGGAGATGTCCTTCATCGTGATCGGAGCGCTTGGTTTCGTCTGGATGGGGTTCTGGATGTTCCTCTACAAGAAGCCGGCCGAAAATCCTCGCGTCGACGCCGCCGAACTCGCCTACATCAACCAAGACGAAGTCGAGAAGTTGGAAAGTGGGGACGTTGGAAAGTTCCAAACTACTCAACTTTGCAACTGCCCGACTTCCCAACCCCGGATATCCTATCTCAAGGCCTTCTCGCTGCGCCAGACGTGGGAGCTCGTCCTCGGGCGTTTCCTCACCGACGGCGTCTGGTGGTTCTTCCTTTTCTGGACACCGGGCTATCTTTCCGATCAGTTCGGCTACAAAAGCTCGTCCGGCATGGGCATGGCCCTCATCTTCACGCTCTACGCGATCGTCACGTTCGTGTCGATCTATCTCTGCAAGATTCCGACCTACATGGTCGACAAGCGGGGCATGAACCCCTACGAGGGACGCATGGTGGCGATGTTCATCTTCGCCTGCTTCCCGCTTCTCGCGCTCGGCGCCCAGCCGCTCGGCGCGATCAGCGCGTGGTTCCCGGCCGTTCTGATCGGCCTCGCCTGCGCCGGACACCAGGCGTGGAGCGCCAATCTCTACTCCGTCGTCGGCGACATGTTCCCGAAGTCCACGATTGCGACCCTGACCGGCATTGCACAGTGTGCGGCGGGCTGCGGTTCGTTCATGGTCAACAAGTGCGCCGGCAAGCTCTTCACCTACGCCTCCGGCACGACCGTCGTAGACGGCAGGGAAGTTGAGATGACCAAGGAATTGCTCGCCTCCGGCGCCCACTATCTCCGTCCCGCGATGGAGTTCTTCGGGTACACCGGCAAGCCTGCGGGCTATTGCATCGTCTTCGGGTACTGCGCCGTCGCCTACCTCGTCGGCTGGCTCTGCATGAAGGCGCTGGTGCCGCATTACAAGAAGGTCGAGCTGTGATTCGTGGTTCGTGTCTAGGGACTAAGGACAAGATTATGAAACAGGGATGGAGATGGTACGGCGACAGGGATGCGATCTCGCTGAAGGAGATCCGGCAGGCCGGCGTGACGGACATCGTGGCGGCGCTCTATGAGCGCAAGCCGGGCGAGGTCTGGCCGGTTTCGGAGATCAAGGCGCGCGCGAAGAAGGTGAAGGACGCGGGCATGACCTGGTCCGTCGTCGAGTCCGTCCCCGTCCACGAGGACATCAAGAAGCGCACCGGCGACTGCGTGAAGTACGTCGCGAACTACAAGCAGACGCTTCGAAACCTCGCAAGGTGCGGCATCAAGACCGTGTGCTACAACTTCATGCCGATTCTCGACTGGACCCGCAGCGATCTCGAATACACGCTTCCCGACGGATCCAGCTGCCTCGGCTACAACGAGTACGAGGTCGCCGCGTTCGACATGTTCGCGCTGAAGCGTCCCGGCGCCGAAAAGGACTTTGACGCGAGGACCCGCGCCCGTGCGAAGCGCCTGTGGGCGAAGTACGCGCCCCAGCAGCGCCTGCGCGTCCAGAAGTCGATCCTCACCGGACTCCCGGGCACGGTCGACGACTTGACGCCGTCGGAATTTCTCCGTCAGCTCAAGGCGTATGAAGGGATCGACGACCGGAAGCTGAGGGAGAACATGTACGCCTTCCTCAACGAGATCTCTCCGGTGCTGGACGAATGCGGCGTCGACATGTGCATTCATCCGGACGATCCGCCGCATCCGATCTTCGGACTCCCCCGCGTCCTCTCGACGGCGGCGGACATCCGCGAGATGTGCAAGGCCTGCCCGTCGAAGCATGTCGGTCTCACGCTCTGCACCGGTTCGCTCGGCGCGTCGCTCGCAAACGACGAGGTGGCGATTTTCAAGGAATTCGCGCAGCGGGTCTTCTTCTGCCATTTCCGCAACCTCGAGTACGCGGAAGACGGAATCTTCCACGAGTCGCAGTGCCACCTGGTCGGAAAGACAGATCTCCCGAAGCTGATGCTGGCGCTCCTCAAGGAGGAAAAGCGCCGCGGTGCGGAGATCGTCGTCCGTCCCGATCACGGACGGCTCATGGAAATCGACAAGGGCCGGAACTGCTATTGCGGATACAGCTATGGCGGACGCCTGATCGGGCTCGCCGAGCTTCGCGGACTAGAAATCGGAATCAAGGCGTTCTGCAAGATATGAAAACGACAACCCTAGCGACAGTGTTGCTGCTCGCGGGCACGGCAGCGGCCGAGCTCCGTCCGGTGGCCCAGTGGGACGTGGTGCCGTATCAGCGCATCACCAACAGCTTTGAGGCGGGCGTGGTCGCGTTCTACGACAAGGGCATCAAGGTCGAATTCTCGGTCGACGGCAAGAAGGTTGCCGAAGCCGCGTCCATGACGCGGAACGAACGGACGCGCGTGGACGAATATTGGTTCGCCCTTGACGTCAAGGGACTCAAGGAGGGACCGATCTCCGTCGGCGCCAAGGTGATCGCCGTGGACGGGAAGACCTATGACCTGCCGGCGCTTCCGCTGTACGCCGATCCGAACGCGAAGCTCGGTTCGCGCGCCGAGATCTGGGTCGACACCAAGAAGGGCATCGACTACTCCGAAGGCACGAAGGACCGCCCCGTCAAGACGCTGAAGATGGCGCGGGTCCGCTGCGGCGACGGCGGCACGATTCTGCTCAAGAATCCCGGCGTCTACGCCTGCGAGCGCATGGGCGGCGGCAACGACCGCAAGTACTGGACCACGATTCGCCCGGCCCCCGGCCTGACCCTGAAGGATGTCCAGGTCAAGGGCGGCCGAACCGGATGCGACAAGCTGCGCTTCCAGGATGTCCAGCTTTTCTGCGACATCACGGGCGGACAGGGCTACATTCTCGCCGGCGTCGATGCGAATTCGATCTGCTGGGTCGACAACTGCCGGATGTTCAACAGGCAGGGACGGAGTGCCGCGCTCAGCTATCCGTTCGGCAACAAGCTCACGGGCTACGTGACAGGCGGCGCGACCTTCGAGATGGGCAACGGTCCGTGCGGAAAGCTCGTCCGCAACCACGTCATGAAGAACCTCTCCGGAGACGCGTTCACCGGCAGCGACCTCCTGGCGGTCAACTGCAAGGTCCTGAACGTCGATTCCGCCGGCGTCGTCGCGGAGTCCGCGCTCCACAGGTCGCAGCCGATTCCGGCCACGGACTGGGTGCATGACGTCATCCTTGCGAACATTACGGCTTCGGAAGCCCAATGCAACGCCCTGATCGGACTCCGCCTCAGGGATTCCGTCTTCGACAATGTCTCGCTCGACACGACGGGACCCGAGCGCCGATTCGCCTCCCGTTACTCCTTCGAGATGGAGAACGTCATCTTCCGCAATGTCAAGGTCACCGGACAGGAATGGCTCTGGAATCTCGCCGAAAACCACTACGGCGATTATGTGCCGACCGACGTCCGCGTCTACGACTGCTCGTTCAAGGCTTTCGAACCGTCCAAGGAGGACTGACAGATGAGTACCACGATCGGATCGCTGATCTTCGCGCTCGGCGGACTCGCCGGCGCCGTTTTCGCGCTGCCGTTCCGCAGCATCAAGGTCTGGAAGTACGAGTCGTACTGGTTCGTCTACGCACTCGTCGGACTCGTCGTCTTTCCGGCGGCGCTCGGATTCGCCACGGTGCCGAACCTTTCCGCCGTCATCGCGGACGCGCCCGGCGCTGTGCTCGCCAGGTGCTTCGGATTCGGCGCGCTCTGGGGTCTCGGCGGACTCACCTGGGGTCTCATGATCCGCTATCTCGGCATCGGACTCGGTCTCGCGATCGGATGCGGACTCTGCTCCGCGACCGGCACGCTGATTCCCCCTGTCGTGACCGGACATGCGGCTGACCTCGTCAAGGACCAGGGCGCGCTGATCGTGCTCGGCGGCGTCCTCGGCTCGCTTCTCGGCATCGTCTTCGTCGGCCTCGCCGGATGGTCCAAGACCAACGAGCTCGACGAGAAGGCCAAGAAGGCGGCGGTCGCCGAATTCGACTTCAAGAAGGGCATGTTCGTCGCGCTTTTCTCCGGCATCGCCTCCGCCGGCATGAACTTCGGTCTCCAGGGCGGCGCGGCGCTGCAGGAGTCCGCCAAGGCCTCCGGAGCCGCGGACATGTGGGCCGGCATTCCCGTTCTCATTGTGGTTCTCGCGGGCGGATTCGTCGTGAACGCGGCGTGGTGCCTGTGGCAAAACGCGAAGAACGGATCCTTCGGCGACTACGGACGCATTGCGTCGTCCCCGTGGCTGGCCAACGTCCTTCTCGCGGCCTTCGCCGGCGTCATCTGGGCGATGCAGTTCGCGTGCCAGAAGATGGGCGAACCGAAGATGGGCGAACTCGCCTACATCTCGTTCGCCGTCGTCATGGCATCGTCGATTTTCTTCTCCACGGGCGTCGGACTTCTGCTCGGGGAATGGAAGGGCGTCAGCGGACGCACCAAGGCATTTCTCGGACTTGGCGTCGCCGTTCTCGTCGGTTCGTTTGCCATCATCTCCTGGGGCTCCAAAGTCTCCGGCGAGCTCAAGAAGGCCGCCGACGAGGAGTCCGCGCGCACCGCCGAGGCGGCCTATGCCGCGACCGTCGAGGGTAAAATCGAAAAAGCCAAGGCCAAGATCGACAAGGCGGCCGTCGCCATCGGCGAGGCGTCTTCCGCCGCGGCCGACGCCGTCATGGCGAAGAGCGCCGAAGTCCTCGAATCCGCCAAGGAGGCGACTGCGGACGCGGTCGACGGCATGGGCGATTCGCTCAAGGACCTTTCCCAGAAGATGAGATGATTTCGGACATTCACCAAAATAAAGGAACAATCATGAGCTACGCTGAAGCCAAGAAGAAATACGCGAAGATCGGAATCGACACCGAGCAGGTGATCAAGGACCTCGGCAAGGTTGCCATTTCCCTCCACTGCTGGCAGGGCGACGACGTCGGCGGATTCGAAACGACCGGCGGAGCTTCCGGCGGCATCCAGACGACCGGCAACTATCCGGGCAAGGCCCGCACGCCGCAGGAGCTCATGGCCGACCTCGAGTTCGCGCTCAAGCTCATCCCGGGCAAGCACCGCGTCAATCTGCACGCCTGCTACGGCATTCACGACAAGAAAGTCACAGACCGCGACAAGCTCGACGCCAAGAACTTCGCGCCCTGGGTCGCGTGGGCGAAGAAGGCCGGCGTCAAGCTGGATTTCAATCCGACCTTCTTCTCGCACCCGAACGCCGCGGACGGGCTGACGCTCTCGAATCCCGATCCGAAGATCCGCAACTTCTGGATCAAGCACGGCATCCAGTGCCTTAAGATCGCGGAGTATTTCGCCAAGGAGCTCAAGAGCCCGTGCGGCATCAACTTCTGGTGCCCCGACGGCTGCAAGGACGAGCCCAGCGACCGTCTCGGGCCGCGTCAGCGCATGGCCGATTCGCTCGACAAGATCTTCAAGTACAAGTACAACAAGAAGGCCGTCATCCCGTTCCTCGAGTCGAAGCTCTTCGGCATCGGCGTCGAAAGCTACACCGTGAACTCGCACGAGTTCGTGATGGGCTACGCGATGAAGGCGAAGATCCTCGCGCTCCTCGACATGGGCCACTTCCATCTGACCGAGTCGGTCGCGGACAAGATCAGCTCGTTCCTCATGACGTTCGGCAAGGTCGCGTTCCACATCTCGCGCCCTGTCCGCTGGGACTCGGACCACGTCATCCGCCAGAACGACGATCTCCGCGCCTGCGCCCAGGAAATCGTCAAGATGGGCCCGGAGAACTTCATCGTCGCGCTCGACTACTTCGACGCGTCCATCAACCGCGTCGCGGCGTGGGTCCTCGGCATGCGCAACATGCAGAAGGAACTCCTCAAGGCGATGCTCACGCCCTGGAGGTCGCTCACCGCGATGCAGAACGCCGGCGAATTCACCGCACAGCTCGTGCTCCAGGAAGAATACAAGAACTATCCGTCGGACGCGGTCTGGGCCGAGTTCTGCAAGCGCAACGGCGTTGTCGCGGGCGAAGACTGGCTGAAGACGGTCCAGACCTACGAGAAGGCCGTCCTTCTGAACCGCTGATATGGGAAACTACCAGAATACAAGACATAAGGGCCCCCGTGAAATGGTCACGGGCGGCGAGTGGATCTACGGACGCAATCCGGTCGAGGAGGCGCTTGCGGCGGGTCGCCGCACAGCCTCCGAGATCGTCCTTCCGCCGGTATTTCCCGACGAGGACGACCAGATCAAGCGCATCCGAGACGAAGCCCGCGCGCGCCGCCTCGTCGTCCGCTCGATGGAGCGGGATCAGCTTGACAAGCTGACCCGCTTCGGACACCATCAGGGAGTCGCCCTCAAGACGACGGGCTATCCGTACGTCGGCTTCGAGGATATCCTGCACGAGGTCGAGGAGAACGAGAATGCGCTCGTCGTCATCCTCGACCACCTGGAGGATCCGCAGAACGTCGGCTCGATCCTGCGCACCGCGTGCGCGATCGGGGCGACCGGAGTGATCATCCCCGAGGACCGGGCTTGCGGAATCACCCCCGCAGCCGTCCGCGCGTCCGCCGGCGGCGCCGAGCACATCAAGGTCGCGCACGTGGTCAACCTGCCGCGCGCGATGGTAGACCTCAAGGAGGCGGGAGTCTGGTTCACCGGGCTCGACTGGGGTGCGGACGCCAAGAACTACACCCAGATCGACTTCAAGGGACGTGTCGGGCTCGTCATCGGCGCCGAGGGCGCCGGGATCTCCCGCCTCGTCCGCGAGAACTGCGACTTCATCGCGGAACTCCCGATGCCGGGCGGCTTCGAGTCGCTCAACGCCGGCGTCGCCGCCGCCGTCACCATGTACGAAATCATCCGTCAGAGAGGCTAAATGAAAATCATCCGTCACCTGTTCGCCGCGTTCGTCACGACCTTTGCCGTTTGGAATGCGAGGGCAGGTGACGATTCGATTTTCACCGCGACCGTCTGGCGCGGCGAGACCGCGCACGTCGAAATCCCCGACAACGCCGCGGGAGAGATGAAACGGACCGACGGAAAGACGATCGACGGCGTGACGGTCACCTGCTTTTCTTCTCGGAACGTTTCTTATCTCACCGAGGTGCGCGGCTCGCGTCTGGCGCAACGGAGCGACATGCTCTGTCCTTCCCGCCAAGCCATCGGCATGTCGGGTCCGGAATATTTTCTCAACCCGAAGTTCGTGAAGATCGCCGTCGATCCCACGGCGAAGCCCGGCGTCCGCGATTTCGGTCCCGTGACCGTCCGCGTGGTGGATCGCGTCCTCCCTCCGCCGGCGGAATGGAAGTATTTCCTCGATCTCTGGCAGCATCCGTGGGCTGTGGCGCGCTATTGCGAAGCGGAACCGTTTTCGAAGAAGCATTACGCGGCGATGGAGCCCGTGTGGAAGACCTTGGCCGAATGCGGCGTCAAGGCGCTCACGGTGACGCTTCTGGAGCGTCCGTGGAACCACCAGTGCTATGACGCGTATCACTCGATGATCGGTCGCGTGAAAGGCGAGGACGGCACGTGGACGTTCGATTACAAGATCTTCGACGCGTACGTCGCGTTCGGCCGGAAGTGCGGCATCGGACCCGACATCGCGTGCTACACGATGTGTCCCTGGGGCTATGTCGTCCGCTGGAAAGACGCAAAGGGCGAGGTGAAGTCCGCAAAGGCCCTGCCCGGCACGCCCGAATTCGAAGACTACTGGGGCGATTTCCTCGTCGATTTCACCGCGCACCTCAAGGCCAAGGGCTGGTTCGCCGATACCTACATCGCCATGGACGAACGCTCGCCCGAGGACGTGAGGATGATCGCCGAGTTCATCCAGAAGAAGTCGCCGGGAATGAAGATTGCGCTCGCCGGCAACCGCAAGCCGTCGGATTTCAAGGGCATTGTCCTCGACAACTACAGCCAGATACTCTCGGACGTGACGCCGGAGTTCGTTGACGAGATCAAGACGCGCCGCGCCGAGGGCAAGAAGACGACGTTCTACGTCTGCTGCGCCCCGTTTCATCCCAATACGTTCATGGACAGTCCCGACGGCGAGGCGTTCTGGCTCGGCGTCCATCCCGCGTTCTCGGGCTATGACGGTTTCCTCCGCTGGGCGGCGAATTCCTGGCCGTCCGCGCCGTACGATGACGCCTCCTTCGGATACTGGAAGCCGGGCGATACGTTTCTGGTCTATCCGAACGGGGAGTATTCGGAGCGTCTGCTCGACCTCCGTCGAGGCATTGTCGCCGCGGAGAAAGTCCGGATCCTCCGCGAGCAGGGGAAATTCGCCGACGAGCTGACAAAGCTCGGCGAGACGATTCCCTACAAGCAGGCCTTGCAGGGGAAGGGCGATTTCCGCGGTTTCCGCTCCCGAATCGAGGAGCTCGTGAACCGTCCGTAACGCCGGGATTTGATATACTATCCCGGATGAAGAAATTCTGTGTGTTCGTGGCGTCAGGGTTCGGAATCGGACTCGTGGCGCCCTTTGCGCCGGGGACGTTCGGGTCGCTCCCCGGCATTGCTCTGGCCTATGCGGTTTCGGTTCTGCCGCCATTCCTGCAGATCCCGGCCGCCCTCGGCTTTACGCTGCTCGCGATTCCGTTCTGCGAGGTCGCCGAGCAGGCGCTCGGCGTCAAGGACGACGGACGCATCGTCGCGGACGAGTGGATGCTCTTTCCGATCGCGCTGATCGGCATTCCGGTTCTCGCCTTGCCGTGGTGGTCGATGGCCGTCTTCTTCGTTGTCGTCCGCCTCGTCGACATCGTCAAGCCCTGGCCCGCCCGCGGACTCCAGTCCGTTCCGGGCGGACGCGGCATCGTCATCGACGATTTCATCGCGAATCTCTATTCGCTTGGAATCAACTGGACCATCTATTTGTTTCTCTTCAAATGACCGAACACATCATCCGCGTCGCCGATCCCTGCAAGCCCCTTGAATTCGACCTCACGCGTCCGCTCGAGATCGAAGTCGGCTGCGGCAAGGGCCAGTTTCTCACCTGCCGCGCGCAGGAAAATCCCGACTGCGAGTTTCTCGGCATCGAGCGCATGCTTGACCGCGTCCGACGTTTCGCGGGCAAGTGCGAACGCGGCGGCATTTCCAACGCCCGCATCCTCCGGCTCGAGGCGCTCTACACGTTCCACTACCTCCTGCCAGAGCACCATGCGCGGACGGTCTACGTCTTCTTCCCCGATCCCTGGCCGAAGAAGAAGCACCACTCGCACCGGCTGTTCGGTCCGCTTTTCCTGAACGCGCTCTGGAAGCGTCTCGCCGTCGGCGGGAAGCTCGAGTTCGCAACGGACCACAAGGAGTATTTCGAGACCGTCTGCGAGTGCTTCGCGCTCGACCCGCGCTTCGAAAAGGTCGACGCGATGCCGCGTCCGAAAGAGGTCTGGACCGAGTTCGAGACCATGTTCCGCGAACAGGGACTTCCGATCTACAGCGCCGCGTGGAAGTCGCTTCCGGCGGACGATTCGCCGCTCCCGCCGCTCGCGATCGGCGAGGAGTTCGAGCCGCGGGAAGGCATTGTCCGCAGATATTAGAGATTAGTTCGAGTTCGACAATCGAGTTTGTTTTTTTATGTTTGAAACCGCAGGACTCTACAAGAAACTTGTTGTCTGGCAGAAAGCCATGCAATTTGTCCAATGCGTCTACGCGTTGGTCGAACGGCTGCCGGCAAATGAGAGATTTGCCTTAAGTGATCAGTTGCGGCGCGCGGCGGTCAGCATTCCGAGCAATATCGCAGAAGGCAGCGGTCGGGCGGGGGATCGTGACTATGCGCATTTCCTGTCAATTGCTCGTGGCTCGCTCTACGAGACGATGACGCAGCTCGAATTGGCTGTAAATCTTGGATATATCCAATATCCGGGCGATGAGATCGAATCACTAGCTTGCGAACTGAGCAAGATGCTGACGGCAATGATTAAAAAATATTCTCCGCTGTCGAACTAATTTCTATTTTCTAATTTCTTTTTTTCATGAAAGCAGAGATCCTTGAACGAATGGTGGGTGAGGTCGGCGCGAACGTCCGGC
>CAZYQF010000027.1:0-19113 GCA_964650165.1 uncultured Lentisphaeraceae bacterium | reverse complement strand
TGCGTGTTCGCCGTGAGCGCGCCGCCCGGCATCGGGCTCCACACGATCTGCGGGTCGACGCTCGTCGCCTCCGGCGGGAGGAAGTACTTCTTCATCGCGTCCTTGAAGCCGTCCTCGGCCTTCTTGATCTTCTGGATGTCGAAGTCGAAGCCGAAGTCGGGATCGCCGTCGAGGCAGTGCCACATCGTGATGATGTCGGGCTGGCAGGTTCCGCCGCTCATCGGGGCCATCGAGAGGTCGAGGCCGTCGGCGCCGCCGCGGAGCGCCGCGAGATAGCAGCTCACGCCGTTGCCGGCCGTCTCGTGGGAGTGGAACTGGATGTGAACGTCCTTGCCGAGGAGCGCGCGGGCAAGCTTCATCGTGTTGTACACGGTCGTCGGCGTCGCCGTGCCGGAGGCGTCCTTGAAGCAGACGCGGTTGAAGGGAATGCCCGCGTCCATGATCCTCTTCAGGGTGTCGCGGTAGAACTCCGGCGTATGCGTGCCGAGGTTCTCAATTCCGGGCGGAAGGCCCATCATCGTCACGACGACTTCGTGGTTGAGACCCGCGTCGTGGATGCACTGGCCGGACCACTTGATGTTGTTAACGTCGTTGAGGGCGTCGAAGTTGCGGATCGAGCTCATGCCGTGCTTCTTGAACATCTGGGCGTGAAGCTTGATCATGTCCGAGCTCTGGGAGTCGAGCCCGACGACGTTGACTCCGCGGGAGAGCGTCTGGAGATCCGCTTCGGGAGCCGCCTTGCGGAACGCGTCCATCACGTCGAACGCGTCTTCCTGGCAGTAGAAGTAGCAGCTCTGGAAACGGGCGCCGCCGCCCGCCTCGAACCACCGCACGCCCGCCTGGTACGACTCTTCGACGCAGGGGAGGAAATCCTTGGAGAGAACGCGCGCGCCGAGAACGGACTGGAAGCCGTCGCGGAACGCGGTCATCATGAACTTGACGTTTTTCTTAGACATTTGAATTGACCTCGATGAGCTGTTGTTGTTAAATTCCGGTTACCCGAGCGCGACCGCGATCGCGAGCGCGACATCGGCCTCGGCCGACGCCGCCTTCGCCGCGGGCTTCTTCTTCGGCGCGTCCTGCGCGAGGATCGAATCGAACCGCGCGACGCCCTTCGTCAGGTTGCAGACGAGCACGAGCACGAAGAGAAACATGAAAACGATGCCCATGCCCGCGAGCATCAATACCAAACCTTGTCCGAGTACTGCCATGATTTTAACCTAATGGATGATGACTGGTGATTCGTGAATGAAGAATTAAAGGGTCGGTTTGCCGTTCGAGTCGACGAAGGAGAGCTTCAGCGTCTCGAGGTCGATCTGGCGGTAGTAGCAGTTGCGCGGCGCGCCCGACCGGTCCTTCGTGTGGCAGATGCCGCCGCGGCAGGGCCTGACGACGTAGAGAAGCGAATTCTGCTCGCAGTTGACGTACGCGCCGAGAAGATCGAACGTCTCCCCCGAAGTCTCGCCCTTGAACCAGAGCTTGTTGCGGCTCGTAGACCAGAGGATGAGCTTCTTCTTCGCGAAGGACTCCTTCATCGCATGCTCGTTGGTGTACGCGACGAGGATCACCTCCTTCGTGTCCGCGTCCTGAATGGCGACCGGAATCACTCCCGGATCGCACGGCGCCGTGCCACCGTTGCGCGTTGCAGAAACCTGCTGGCCGACCTTCTCTAGCTTGGTGAAGTCCAGCGTCAGCTCCGACGATTCTTCAAGTTGTCCCATGTGAGTCCTTCGCGTAAAAAAAGAATACAGAAGTATATCAAAACTCACGTGGAAAAAAAAGAGGAAAAAATCGCAAATCGCGACAAAACGTCGCAAAACATCGTAAAATAAGACGCCAAATCGGGGGAGAGGTTGTCCCTTCCCCCATGTGAAACGGCGAAATAACGCCTTCGGGGCCCGTCCGAGGCCCCTTCGCCCCGGATCCCGGCTCAGTGACGGAAGGAGCGCTGTCCGGTGAAGACCATCGCGATGCCCGCGTCGTTGGCGCAGTCGATGACGTCCCAGTCGCGGATCGCCCCGCCGGGCTGGACGACGGACGTGATTCCTTCGCGAAGGCCCACCTCGAGTCCGTCGCGGAACGGGAAAAACGCGTCGGAGACCATCGCGCAGCCCGGAAGCCCGCCCTTCTCCGCCTTCGTCTGCTCCATGATCTCGGCCTGCTTCTTCGCGCCGTCGGCCTCGCCGAAGGCGAGACGGAGGTCGTTGAACGGCTTCTGGTACTTCTCCCAGGAAATCCAGTCCGCGTGCTTCGTGTAGGCCTTGTCGCGCGCGATCTCGGCGACGCCGACACGGTCCTGCTCGCCGGTGCCGATGCCGACCGTGACGCCGTCCTTGACGTAGAGGACCGAGTTGGAGGTGACGCCCGCCTCGACGAGCCAGCCGAACACGAGGTCCTCGTATTCCTGCGCGGTCGGAAGGCGCTTGATCTGATAGTCCCTGAAGGAGACCTCGCCGGTCGCCTTGTCCGTGATCTTGCGGCGGCAGCTGGCCGGCATCAGATCCGCCGGCTTTCGGGCCTCGGCGCAGAACGACGTTTGCGCGACGATGCCGCCGTCGATCAGCGACTTGAAGTCGACGACGCGCTTGGCGACGAAGTCGGCCAGGCGCGACATGTTGCGGATGCGGAAGACGCGGAGGTTCTTCTTGGTCGCGAAGAGATCCATGACGCCCGGCTGGAAATCGGGGGCGACGACGACCTCGGCATAGTTCTCGACGATGAGCTTCGCCGTCTCGAGGTCGCAGTCGCGGTTGAGCGCGATCGCGCCGCCGAAGGCCGCGAGACGGTCCGCCTTGTTCGCGCGGAAATAGGCCTCGGCGAGAGTCGAGCCCGTCGCGACGCCGCACGGATTGTTGTGCTTGACGATGGCCGCGCACGGCTTGTCCATCAGATAGCGAAGGATGTTGAGCGCGTTGTCGGCGTCAGTGACGTTGGTCTTTCCCGGGTGCTTGCCGGACTGCAGGAGCTCGGGGACCGAAGCAAGGTACTGTCCCGCCTGAAGCATCTCGACGTCGCCGAGGACAAGGTTGCCGTTGACGAGCTTGTAGAGCGCCGCTTCCTGCCCGGGATTCTCGCCGTACCGGAGGCCCTTGTCCTCGCCTCCGATGTTCCAGGTGACCTTCTCGTACTGGAACGTGGACCTCTGATTCCCGTCAATGAACGAAATCTCCATCCGGGGTGCGAAATGATCGGCTTCAATCGTCTGATACGCGGCTTTCAGGTCTTTCATGACTCTCTCCTTGAAAGTCGGTATTATATCAAAAACACGCACATCTGACTCACATTTTCCCTTAACATTGAATTCGGGGCGCGGGAAGAGTATAATTTATGGCTTCTATTTCATTTGGTGGGAAAAGTGAATCTGAACATAATATTCCTGGCGCCCATACTGATCGTCGGCGGTGCCGCAGCCCTGCATGCGACGGCCTACCTCCACGGCGAATCTCGGCGGCATCTTCCGCGCTTTTGGCTATTCTTCTCCGTTACGCTGGCCGCCATGTGCGGGATCGTGCTGTCGGCGGACAAGCTGACGTTCCTCCTGGCCTGGGAGGCGATGGGACTCGCCTCGGCCGGACTCGTCGCGTTCGAAAACCGCGAACGGTCCGTCCGCAAGGCAACCTGGATTTATCTCCTCGCGTGTCACGCGGGCGCGTGTGCGCTCATGCTCGCAGGCGTGCTCCTCTCCCAGCCGAACGCCTTTCTCGCCGCGTTCTTCTGCGCGGTCATCGGATTCGGACTCAAGATCGGCTTTCCGCCCTTTCACGTCTGGCTCCCCGAAGCCCACCCCGCCGCCCCCGCGCCCGCCAGCGCGGTGATGTCCGGCGCAATGATTCCGCTCGGCTTTTATGGACTTTTTCGGTTCTTCACACCAGAGCTCTTCGATGCCGCATACAATACCGTCACCAGCGTCACGCTGCTGACCCTCGGCGCACTCGGCGCGCTCGGCGGCATTCTCTTCGCCCTCCCGCAGGCGAATCTCAAGAAACTGCTCGCCTACTCGTCCGTCGAGAACATGGGAGTCGTCGCCCTCGGATTCGGCCTTGCCATCCTGGCCGCCGACCCGTCGCTCAGTCAATCCGTCCGCGGCACGGCCCTCGCCGGCGCGCTCTCGCACATTCTCAATCACGCCTTTCTCAAGGGCGCGCTGTTCCTCGGCGCCGGCTCGGTCCAGCGCCAGACGGGAACCTTGGACCTGGACCGGCTCGGCGGACTCATGAAGCGCATGCCGAAGACGGGGACGCTCTTCACGCTCAACGCCGTCGGCCTCGCCGGCTTTCCGCCCCTCAACGGCTTCCTCGGAGAGCTCCTCATCTACCTCGCGGCGTTCAACGCCGTGAAGTCGGGCCATCCCCTCCTGATCGCCGCCGGATTCATCGTCCTGATCGTCCTGTCGCTCGCGGGCGGACTCGCCGCGGCCGTGTACTGCAAGGCGATCGGCGCGGCCTTCCTCGGCGAACCGCACTCTGCCGCCGCCGCCCGGGCGACCGAGACGCCGAAACGCATGTGGATCGCCCAGCTCGTGCTGTTCGTCTTCTCGCTCGCGATGATTCCCGGAACGGTCGCTCTCGCCGCGCAACACGGCGGACTCGCCGCCGCCGAGCCGGTCTTGGTCGCCGCGGCAATCGGCGGAGCTCTCGCGCTCCTGACCGCCGCCCTCGTCGCCTGGCGCCGCCATCTCTGCCCCCGTGGCGCCATCAAGCCTTCGTGCCCGACCTGGGACTGCGGCTATCACGCGCCCACCGCGCGCATGGCCTACACGGGAACGGCCTTCACCCAGCCGCTCGCGGACCTGTTCGCCTCCGTGCTCCGTCCGCGCAAGCATCTTACCCCGTTCAAGGGGCATCCGGCCGCGCCGACGGATGCCGCGCTCGTCACCGCGACCGATGACCGCGTCCTTTTCGGCTTCTGGCGTCCGCTGTTCTCCCTCGGCTCGCGTCTTTTCCTGCGCGCGCATCTTCTGCAGAGCGGCCTCCTGCATCTCTACATTCTTCTCATCCTCATCACGGTGGTCGTCCTCCTGGTCGCCGCCTTCGCATCATGAACATCCTGAGCTTTCTCTTCGCCGTCATCCTCGCGCCGCTGCTGCCGGGAATCGTCAACCAGACGAAGGCCTTTTTCGCAGGGCGCCGCGGACCCGGACTCTTCCGGCTCTACTTCGATCTCCTGAAGCTCCTCAAGAAGTCGTGTCCGCGCTCCTCGACCACGACCTGGATCTTCGACCTCGCGCCGGCGATCGCGCTCTCCGCGACGATCCTTGCGGCAGTGGTGTTTCCCTGGGGACCGGAAGAGAGCGTCTGTGCGACGGCCAGCGCCGTCCTCTTCTTCTACCTTCTCGGCACGGGACGCGTCTTCACCGTTCTCGGCGCCCTCGACACGGGAAGCGCCTTCGAAGGCATGGGCGCGAGCCGCGAGGTCCAGTTCTCCGCCCTTGTCGAACCGATCGTCTTCATCGTCCTCGGGTTCTTCGTGCTCCTGAGCGGCGACACCTCCCTCAGCGGCATTCTCGGCAACTATGACGGCGGGGCCTGGAAGCACCACGCCTTCTCGCTGATCCTCATCGCGGCCGCGTTCTTCGTCGTCCTTCTCTCGGAGAACTGCCGCGTGCCGTTCGACGACCCCGAGACGCACCTCGAGCTTACGATGATTCACGAGGCGATGATCCTGGACAACGCCGGACCCGACCTCGCCTTCATCCTCTACGGCGCCGCGCTCAAGTTCGAGCTCCTGGCCGCCTTTCTCGTCGCGATGCTGATCCCTCGCCTCTCCGCCGGACCCGAGGCCGGAACACTGGTTCTCTTTGTCGGCATCCTCCTGATGTCCGTCGTAGTCGGCATCGTCGAATCCGTCGTCGCCCGCATGCGCTTCCTCAAGACCCCCCAGATCCTCCTCGGCACCCTGATGATCGCCGCCCTGGGCACCATCCTCTACATCCTCTTCTGACAATCCATCCCGCTCTTCACTTTTACTTTTTACTTTTTACTTTTTCACTTTTCACCCCCATGACCTCCCTCGCCAAAATCCTCCTCGCGTTCTTCCTGCTGACCAACCTGGCGCTCGCCGGCACCGGACGCCTCCACCAGGCGATCCGTCTCGTCGCCGTCCAGGGCTGGATTGTCGGACTCCTCCCTCTCCTCTTCTGGGACTGGTCCTCCGGCCGCGTTCCCGCGCCGCACGTCTGGGCCATCGCCGTCATCAACGCCGCCGTCAAGGGCCTCGCGCTCCCCGCGCTGCTCCTCTACGCCGCCAAGAAGTCCAAGGTGAACTTCGAACTCGTGCCCCTTGTCGGATACCGCCTGTCGCAGCTCGTCGCGTTCCTCATCGCGTTGGCGAGCTTCGCGCTCGGCAAGGCGATGCACATCGAGGAGACGGTCGCAAGCGAGCTCGCGATTCCCGTCGCCTTCGCGACCATGGGCACCGGACTCTTCCTCATCTGCGCGCGCCGCAAGGCGATCACCCAGGTGCTCGGATTCCTCGCCTTCGAGAACGGCATCGCCGTCTTCGGCGCGGGCATCCTCCTCGAGTACGGACTCGTCATCGAGCTCGGCATCCTCCTCGACGTCGTCGTCCTGGTCTTCGTGCTCTGCATCGCCATCCGGCAGATCAAACGGACGTTCTCGTCCCTCGACACGGTCAAGCTGAGCGAACTCGGAGACGTTCACCTGATGCGCCACAAGGCGAGAATCGGGAAACGGAGAACGGGAAACCGCGTTTGAGCGTTTGGGCTAACTTGAAAGACTGACCATGATTGACAACCTGAGATGGCTCTTGCTGGGATTGACGGGGTTCCTCTTCGTCGCCGACCTCCTCCACAGCCTTTTTTACCTTCCCTGCGCCGACGCCTCTGAACACGACGCAACCCAAACACTCCAACACCCAAACAACCCAAACACCTCCCCTGACAGCATGCCCCATTGGGTGTACTACACCTGCTTCACGACGTTCTTCGCCGCGATGGCCGCGGCGCTTCTCGCGCCGAACCTCCCGCTCATGTGGGTCGCGGTCGAGTTCACGACGCTCGTCTCCGCCCCGCTCATCGCCTACCACCGCACGCGCGGCGCGCTGGAGGCGATGTGGAAGTACCTTCTCATCTGCTCGATCGGCATCGGCCTCGCGCTCTTCGGCACGATGCTCGTCATGCACGCGCAGACGACCGGAAACGCGATGTGGTACAAGGCCGGATTCGCCTTCATTCTCGCGGGCTACGGCACCAAGACCGGGCTCGCCCCCTTCCACACCTGGCTTCCCGACGCCCATTCCGAGGCGCCCGCGCCGGTCTCGGCGCTCCTCTCCGGCGCGCTCCTGAACTGCTCGTTCTTCGCCATCGTCAGCTTCCGCCAGGTCATGCCGAACGAGATCGCCGGCTTCTGCGACACGGCGATGATCGTCTTCGGCGTTCTCTCCGTCGCCACCGCCGCGGTCTTCATGGTCCGCCAGACGGACTTCAAGCGCCTCCTCGCCTATTCCTCGGTCGAGCACATGGGCCTCATCGTGACGCTCTATGCGCTGGTGAACCGCCAGGAACGCTTCGAGCAGTTTCTCGTGCTCGCGCTCTTCACCCACATCGTCTTCCACTCGCTCACGAAGACGATGCTCTTCCAGACCGCCGGCAACCTGCTCCTGGCGTTCAGGACGCGCACGATCGCGACCGTGCAGGGGCTCGGGGTCTCGATGAAGGGACACGCCGCACTCTGGATCGTCGGATTTCTCTTCATCTGCGGCATGCCGCCGTCCGTCCTCTTCCTCACCGAGCTCGGACTCGTCGTTGCCGCGCCGATCGGACTTGCCGCCGGCGTCCTCGGACTTCTCTTCGTCGTCTTCGCGGCGATGATGAAGATCGGACTTTCGATGACGATGGGCGAACCTGTCGTCAAGCCCTCGCCACTTCCGAAGCGGATGCTGATCGTACCCGGCTTCCTCTTCGCGGTCCTGATCGCCTCCGGACTCTTCTTCTGCACCCTCGCCGCCCTTGCCGTTCAGACTGGAGGCCTCTGATGACCACCGTTCGGGATTTCGAAACCGGATCGGACGCGAACGCGTTCCTCGACTCGCTCGGCGGCTACGCCGATCCCGTGGCGGTCAAGCCCCTCAAGGGCGAATCCGCGCACGAAGTCGCCGTCGGACCCGTCCACGCCGGCGTCATCGAGCCCGGCCACTTCCGCTTCCAGTGCATGGGCGAGGACGTCTACAACCTCCAGGTCTTCCTCGGCTACCAGCACCGCGGCGTCGAAAACGAGATCGTCGGCGCGGACGGCAACGTCCCCCGCCAGGTCGCCCTCGCGGAGACCTGCGCCGGCGACACCTCGATCGCCGCCGCCACGTGCTTCGCGGAGATCATGGAAGCGGCCTTCCCCGACCGCTTCCCGACCCAAATACCCAAACAATCCAACAACCCAAACACCCGAGATCTCCTCCTCGAGCTCGAGCGCATCGCCAACCACGTCGGCGATCTCGGCGCGCTCGCGGGCGACGTCGCGTTCCTGCCGACCGCGGCGTTCTGCGGACGCATCCGCGGCGAATACCTCAACATGACCGCGCTCGTCTGCGGCAATCGGTTCGGACGCCACGCCGTCGTCCCCGGCGGCTGGCGCGTCTCGCTGACGGAGGAAAAGAAGACGAAACTCGTCGAATGGATCAGCCGCGTGAAGAAGGACCTCGACCGCGCGCTCAAGCTGATGTTCGAGGAGCCGACCGTCCTCGAGCGGTTCGAAGACGCCGGCGTCGTTCCGAAGGCGATCGCCGAGCAAATCGGACTCGTCGGCGTCGCCCGCCGCGCGAGCGTCGAACTCCACGGCGACGTCCTCTCCCGCGCGACGGTCCGCCGCCTGGAGATCGAGGAGTCGCATGCCAAGATCTTTCAGATTTTGGAAGGAAAAAGCAAAAGCGAAGAAGCGGAAAAGTGCGGTGTCGAGAATTCTTCTTCCAACCCAAACACCCAAACACCCAAACACCCAAACACCTTCACGGCCGTGACCGCGACCGTGAACGCGTGGCGCGGTCCGCTCGTCCACGCCGCGCTCTTCAATTCAAACGGCAAGATGCTGCGCTACAAGATCGTCGACCCCTCGGCGCACAACTGGCAGGGACTCGCCTATGCCCTCCGCGGCGAGCAGATCTCCAACTTCCCGATCTGCAACAAGTCCTTCAACCTCTCGTATTGCGGAACGGACCGCTAACCCTCAACTTCCCAACATCTCAACTTCCCAACTTTCCAACTTTCCATCATGTTCAATGCATTCATCGAGAGACTGAAACAGGGATTCAAGACCGGCGCGTTCCCGATCGGGGGCGAGCCCAGCCTACCGCCGGATTTCCGCGGGCGTCCCGAGATCGACGACGACACCTCCGGCGAGGAAGTCGAGCGGATGCAGGCAGTCTGTCCCGTCAAGGGCGCGCTGATCATCGATGTCGAAGGCGTGAAGCTCGACATGGGCAAGTGCATCTTCTGCGGACGCTGCGCCGAGGTCTGCGACAAGGTCCGCTTCACGAAGGAATACCGCCTCGCGGTCTTCAACCGCATGGACCTGATCGTGAAGGCCGGCGACCACGACTACGTGCCGCCGAAGCAGACGGATCCCGAGGCGCTCGCCCTCAAGCACTCCCTCCAGATGCGCGAGGTCTCGGCCGGCGGCTGCGCGGGGTGCGAACTCGACGCCAACGTGCTTGGGACTCTCGCCTGGGACATGGGTCGCTTCGGCATGCGCTTCGTCGCCTCTCCGCGTCATGCGGACGCAATCTTCCTGACCGGTCCGGTCAGCGAAAACATGCAGCTCGCGCTCGACAAGACCTACGCCGCGGCACCGGATCCGAAGTTCCTGATTGCCTCTGGCGCTTGCGCGATCTCGGGCGGACTCTACGAGCACGGACGCCTTCCGGCGAAGCCCGCGATGTTCATCCCCGGCTGCCCCCCGCACCCCGCCACGATCCTCGAAGCCCTCTGCCGCTTCACCGGGCGGCTCTGAGGGTGTTTGGGTTATTTGATTTTTTGGGTGTTTGGGTTTGTTGAAAAATCGATACCCCGGCAGGGTCACCCGTTCTGCCGCGCAAAGAAATGGGCGCTGTCGCCCTTCTGGCCGTAATTGACCTTCTCGCCGATGGCGGCGAGGCGGCGCTCGAGGCAGCCGCGGCACATCTCGGCGTTCTCGTCGAGACAAGGCTTGCCGGCGTAGAGCTGGTAGCGGCGGCGGTAGGCGACGTCGGTCACGTTCGGCATGATCACGTTCGCCCCCGAGAGGATCCCCTGCTCGCGTCCGTCCGGAGCGAGCGCCTGGAGCGCGGTCGAGGCGGCGATGTTCACGTCGTGGAGATAGAGCCGGGTCGCGGCGATCATGTTGAGCCCGAGCTGCAGGCGCGCGTCGTTCGAGAGCGCGGGCGCGGACGCGGCGAGGGGCGTGTCCGGATGCGGAATGTACGGGCCCATCCCGATCATGTCCGCGTCGATCTCGCCGTAGAAGACGATGTCCTTCGCGAGGCTCTCGGCGGTCTGCCCCGGGAGCGCACACATGACGCCCGTGCCCACCTGGTAGCCGCAGCGGCGGAGCGCGCGCAGGCATTCGACCCGGCGCTCCCAGCTGTGCCCTGACGGATGCAGCGTCGCGTAGAGGTTCGGATCCGAAGTCTCGATCCGGAGCAAGTAGCGCGACGCCCCCGCCGCCTTCCAGCGGCGATAGATCTTCTCGGTCTGCTCGCCGAGCGACAGCGTGACGCCGAAATCGTATTTCGCGAGCCGGCGGAGGCACTCCTCGATGAACGCGGCGTGAGCCTCTCCCTCGAGCTCGCCGCTCTGCAGGACGATCGAGGCGTAGCCGAAGTCCGCATTGACCTGACCAAGCCGCTCGACATCGTCAGGCGTGAGCTGATAGCGCTCGACTTTGGCGTTGGACTTGCGGATTCCGCAGTAGGAGCAGTCCTTGGCGCAGATGTTGCCGAGCTCGATGATGCCGCGCATCGAGACAAGCTTCCCGCAGTATCGGCACTTGAGCCGGTAGGCCGCCTCGCGGACGACGCGGCGCTCCTCGGGATCGGTCAGCGAAACGATCCGCGTCAGCTCTCCGATGGAGAGGTTTCGCGGACGCACCAGGGCGCGTCCGACGATCTCGGCGACGGTCATGGGGCGAAGGCGTGCGCGGAGATGTGCGCGCGGGAGACGCCGCGGAAGTAGAATTCCTGTCCGGTGGCGTCGAGGACGCTCCGCCAGACGGTGCCTTCGGGATCGAGCTTCTGGCGTTCGACCGTCGCGAGGGCGATCGGGACGGTCACGCAGCTCTCGCCGATGTTGCCGACGACGCAGTCCGTCCGTCCCGCCATCGCGGCATGGACCGCGGCGCGAGCGAGCTCATAGCAGCGGATGGCGTCCGTGCCCGTCGCGGGACAGCTGCGGATGATGTAGCTCGGATCGATGTACTTGACGCTGCAGTCGAAGTCCTTTTCCTTGAAGTAGGCGGCGATCTTCCTCTTGAGGAACTCGCCGATGTCCTTCTTGAGAATGTTGCCGCTGGCGTCCTTCTCCTCGGCGCCCTCGACGAACTCCTGTCCGGCGCCTTCGGCGACCACGATGACGGCGTGGGACTTGCCCGCGGCGAAGCGTCGCTCGAGCGCGGAGAGAAGTCCGCTCTTCCCCTCGAGCTCGAACTTGACCTCGGGGACGAGGCAGAAGTTGACGACGGGGTTCGCGACGCTCGCGGAGGCGGCGATGAAGCCGGAGTCGCGTCCCATCAGCTTGACGAGTCCGATGCCGTGGGGCGTGCCCTTCGCCTCGACGTGGGCGCTCCGGATGACCTCCGCGGCCTGTGCGACGGCGCTTTCGAATCCGAAGCTGCGTCCGACGAACATGAGGTCGTTGTCGACCGTCTTCGGAATGCCGACGACGGAGATCTTGTGTCCGCGCTTCAACGCCTCGTCGGCGACCTCGCTGGCGCACCGCAGCGACCCGTCGCCGCCGATGCAGAAGAGGACGTTGATGCTCATCCGGACGAGCGTGTCGACCATGATGTCGGTGGGCTGCTGTCCGCGGCTCGAGCCGAGCACGGTGCCGCCCATCTCGTGGATGGTGTCGACGTTGTCGGAATTGAGCAGGACGGGTTCGTAGCCGTACTTCGGATTCAGCCCCGCGTAGCCGTAGCGTATGCCGAAGATATGCTTGACGCCGTAGTCGTACTCGAGAATCTCGACGAGGCCCTTGATGACGGTGTTGAGGCCGGGGCAGAGTCCGCCCGCGGTCACGATGCCGACGCGCGTCCAGCTCGGATCGTGGAAGATCCGCTCCTTCGGACCCGCCTTCTCGAACGTCGGAAGGTGCCCGAGCCGGGTCTTGGCGAATTGGGCGTACGTCGCGTTCTCGGTCGCGAAGACGCGCTCGCCGTCGGCGACATAGCGGCGTTCGCGGACGGGAGAGGGAATGTTGCACGGACCGAGCGTTTTCGCGTCGCAGCAGAACGTGACGGGGTCGGACAGGATCTTGTCGAGAACGGAGGACATAAGTTAGCGTCCCTTGGAACGGTTGCGGAAATAGTCAATGGTCTGGGTGAGGCCCTCGCGGAGCGAAACCTTCGGCTCCCAGCCGAGCAGCTCCTTCGCCAGGGTAATGTCGGGCTTGCGGCGCTTCGGGTCGTCGGACGGGAGCGGGGCGAAGACGAGCTTCGACTTCGACTCGGGAAGCTGCCGCAGGGTCTCCTCGGCGAGCTCGCGGATCGTGTACTCGCCGGGGTTGCCGGTGTTGATCACCGGAACCGCCGGAGTGACGAGTCCCTTGACGGCCTTGCCGCCGAAGAACCCGCCGATCGTCTCGGGCGAGAGCTCCATGTAGCGGCGGAAGGCCTCGACCAGGTCGTCGCAGTACTGGAAGGAGCGGGTCTGCTCGCCGTCGCCGAACAGGGTGATGTCCCTGTCGGCGAGCGCCTGCATGATGAAGTTGGAGATGACGCGTCCGTCCTTCGGGTGCATCTTCGGTCCGTAGGTGTTGAAGATGCGGACCATCCGGACGTCCACCCCGTACTGGCGGAGATAGTCGGCGCAGAGCGTCTCGGCGACGCGCTTGCCCTCGTCGTAGCAGCTGCGGACGCCGATGGTGTTGACGTTGCCCCAGTAGCTCTCGACCTGCGGATGCACCAGCGGGTCGCCGTAGATCTCGCTCGTCGAGGTGTGGAGCAGCCGCGCCTTCGTCTTGAGCGCGAGCTCGAGCATGTTCATCACGCCGAGCACCGAGCTCTTGGTCGTCTCCACCGGATTCTTCTGGTAGTGGATCGGCGACGCCGGGCAGGCGAGGTTGTAGATCTCGTCGAACTGGCCCCAGAACGGCTGCGTCACGTCGTGCAGAACGAAGGAGAAGCGCTTGTCGTCGAGGAGCTCGTAGATGTTCTCCTTCGTGCCCGTGAAGAGGTTGTCGAGCGCGGTGACCTCGTAGCCGTCGTCGAGGAGACGCTTGCAGAGATGGCTGCCGAGGAAGCCGGCGCCGCCGGTGACGAGGGCCTTCTTCATTGGTGGATCTTCTCGTTGGCCTGCTCGACCTTGGCGCGGAGTTCCTTCTTGTAGTCGTGGAACTTCGCGCGGAGCCTCTCGTCGGCGGTGCCGAGGATCTGGACCGCGAGGAGCGCGGCGTTCGTCGGACCCGCCGAGCCGCAGGCCACGGTCGCGACCGGGACGCCCGCGGGCATCTGGACGGTCGCGTAGAGGGCGTCCAGCCCGTTCAAGGCGCCTCCGGCGACCGGAATGCCGATGACGGGAAGGACGGTCGCGGCGGCAAGGACGCCGCCGAGATGGGCGGCTCCGCCGGCTGCGGCGATGATGACCATGAGTCCGCGCGTCTCGGCCGACCGCGAATAGTCGATCGCGACGTCCGGCGTGCGGTGCGCGGAAATGACCCGCGTTTCATAGGGAACGCCGAATCCGTCCAGCGTGTCGCACGCCTTCTTGACGAGCGGCCAGTCCGAATCCGAACCCATCACGATACCAACGATTGCCTGTGCCATGTGCAGATCCTTTCGTAAGGATAAATTATACCAAATCGGCGAGGAGGCCGCGGGCGAAGTCCTCGGGGTCCTGCGCCGCCGAGGCCGGGACGCCCATGCGTCCGGCGCCCTGGTCGAACATCCGCGTCTTAATATAGCGCGGTTCGACCGATTTAACCGAGATTTTGAGCGGTTTCAGTTCTGCGTCCAGGGCGCGGCAGACGGCCGAAAGAGCCCCCTTCGAGGCGCAGTAGGCGGCGCCGCCGGCCCAGCCCTCGGTCGCCGAGACGGACGAGACCGCGAGGACCTTCAGTCCCGTCGGGGCATACTGCTTCTGGGTCACGATTTCGCGGAGCTGGGAGACGAAGAGTCCGCAGTTGACGCGGAGGACCTCGGCGAATTCGTCGTCCGTCATCCGCGTCAGCGGCTTCACGGGGCAGGTTCCGACGGCGTAGAGAAAGGCGTCGAACGGCGCGTCCGCGACGATCTCGTGTCCGGCGGCGGACGCAACCTTCACGAAGGCGCTTCCGATCCCACCCGTCGAACCTGACACCCGTATTCGCATGGCGCTACCTCAGCTTCACGTCAATCGCGCTCTCGTCGGCGAAAAGCCGGACGGCGGTGGCGTCCTCCGGGGCGGTGTCGAGGCTGACCTTGAAAATCCCGCTGTAGGCCTTGGGTCCGTTGAGCCCGCTGAGCGAGAACGTCACCGTCTGAATTCCCTGGGGAACGCGTCCGGAGATCTCGAGCGTATCGCCGCGATAGAGGTTCTTGAGGCCCCGCGGATACGTCTCGGCGCGCGAGGCCGCCGTGAAGACCGCGCGGATGTCGCTCAGGACCGGATCGCGGAAACGCTCGGAAAGCGTCTCGATCTTCGAGCCGGCGCTCCAGCGCGCGCCGCCGTAGACGAAGCTCTCGCCGCGGTTGCCGTGGGTCAGGACGTCGATGAGCTCGCGGTTGGCGCCGCCCTTCACGCCGTACATGTAGACGGAGACGAGTCCGTCGTTGAGCGCGGTGAACTTCGAGAGAATCTCGGCCGTCGCTCTGACGCCGGTATTCGCCTCGCCGTCGGTGACGACGAGGGCGATCAGCGGACGCTTCGGATCGCGCGGGAGGGTCAGCACCGAGCGGATGGTTCCGAACACGTCAGTGCGCCCGTGTGCCGTCAGGTTCGAGAGCCACTTGTCCGCGGCGTCGAACGACACGCGGTCGCAGGCGCGCCAGCCGGGAAACGCGTAGGAATAGCGGTTGCGGAACGCCACGAGGTTGAAGCGGTCGCCCGTGTTCATGCAGGACCTCAGGATGCGCTTCGCGGCGGTGCGGCAGCTGACGAGGCGCTCGGATCCGATCGAGCCGGAGGCGTCCAGGAGGATGACGACGTCCTTCGGCACGACCGGCAGGGCGGCACGCGGCGTGACCATCAGCTTGAAGTAGGTCCAGCCGTCCGCACGGCTCCGGACGGCGGAGACGTTGACGAACTTCTCGAGTTCGGCGGCGTCGTTTTCCATGAGATCGCGAACGGCGGCTTTCTCCGCCTCGACGATCTTCTCGTCCACCTCCTCGTAGACCTCGGTCGCCGGAACAAACTCGGGACGCGGGGTGCCGGAACGTCCGAACTTGCCGGCGTCCAGGAGCTCGACTCCGTCCGGAGCCGGCATTTCCGCCTTCACGTCCGGAGAGCCCCAGTTCGCCGGCAGCGTCGGCGCAGTCGGATCGTTTTGCGGCGCCGCGGCGATTGTCCGCCCGGCCGGCAGAGAGAGTTCGATCGGGGGTGTGACGGACGGCGCGGAATCGGACAGGGAGTAAGACGCGGTTTCGATCTCGGCCGGCTGATCGGCGATCTCCGCGATGCGTCCGGGATCGGGAATCTGCGGTGTCGGAAGTCCCTCCTTCCAGTGCTGTCCGACGTCCGGGAGCGCGCGCTCGGCCGGCTTCAGGACCTTGTCCGAAGTCGCCTCCGGCGCGTCCTTGACGGCCATGATGTCCTTGATGCGCTCCATCCGTATCGGGTCGTCCGTCGGCTTGTAGTCGGTCACGCGCATCGCCTCGCGGCGCTGCGCATGAAGGCCCTGTCCGACGACCCGAGTCATGACCTTCGCGCGGACAAACAACATGATTCCGACGTGCAGGAGAACGGAGATCACCAGAGCGGCCATCAACAAGTCTTGTTGGCGTTCTTTCGTCATTTCGAAGCCTCCGGATGCCGGTCGAGGATTTTCTGCGCCTCCGCGCAGACGGTCGCGTCAGAAAAGAGCGACGTCAGGACGGTCGCATAGGCTCGGGCGTTCGTGACGTCTCCCTTCGCCTCGGCGTTCGTCGCGAGCGCGAGATAGGCCTCGGCCCGTGCGCGCGGATCGGACGCGCTCAGATCGACCGCCCGCCGCAGCATCGCCTCGGCTCGGTCGCGTTCTCCGGCCTTGGATTCGAGACGCCCGAGCGCCAGTGCGGCCGAGGCGAGGTCTGCGACCGCCGCCTTCTCGGCCATCGCCTTGCGGTACGCTTCGACCGCCGCCGTGAAAGAGCCGGACGCCTCCAGTGTCTTGCCGAGAAGCGCATAGCCCGCCTGGCGCCATTCCGGGGACGCGCCTTTCGTCAGCGCCACGGCGCAGATCTTCGCCTCCTCGCCGGACAGGAGCTTGCCGACGGAGAGGATCTTCGCGGCGTTCATCCGCTCGCAGGCCCCTTCGCGCACGAGCCGCGAGTAGGCCGCCGTGGCCGCATCGGTCCGTCCGGCGCGAAAATCGACGTCCGCGAGCATCAGCCGCGCCTCGCGCGACTCGTCCAGGGAGATCCCCGCCGCGAGCGCGTCCGAAAGGAACTTCGCGCCCTCCGCCTCGTGCCCGAGCTGCATCGCCGCGACGCCGCGCCAGTAGAGCGACCCGGCTTTCCGCTTCGGATTCTTTCCGGAGGCGAGGGCTTCCGCCAGCGCGAGATCGGCGGCAGACCACTTGCCGGCGCGCGCATCGAGCATCGCCTTACGGAAGAGAGCCTCCGCCGCGTCGTCCGTCTTGGGGAACTTCGCCGCGATCTCGACGTAGTAGGCTTCCGCCTCGGACGTCATTTCCGCGCGTTCGCAGGCCCAGGCGAGTCGCAGCGCGTCGCCGGAGGCCCCCGAGAGCGCATAAGCGCGCTTCGCGTTGGCGACAAGGGCCCCGCGATCGTCCTTCTTCTCCGCCGCATCGAAAGCGAGCCTCGCGAGCGGCAGCTCTGCGTTCGAGCGATACTTGCCTTGGGGGAAGCGGTCGAGATACTCGCGGAAGAGACGTCCGGCGCCCGCGTTGTCGCCCGTGGCGAACGCACAGGCCGCGCGCAGATAGGCCGCATCGTCCGTCTGGCCTTCCCCGCACATCGCCGCGGCATCGGCGTACTTGCCCGCGAGATAGTCGCTCCAGATCGTCATCGTGCGGACAGTCTGGGCGCGCTCGCCGTCGGGATACGTGCGCAGATGCCGACGAAAGGCCGTGCCCGCCTCGTCATAGCGCTTGTCCGAATAAAGCTGAACCGCGGCGAGATAGAGCGCCTCCTCGGCGAAACGGGCGTCGCCGCCGAAGGCAATCGACAGCAGGACGTCCACGCCCTTGCGGCGGTCCGCGGGGTCGCCGGATTTCACGAGCAGGGATGCGCGGTGAAAGTCAGCATAGACCGCATACTTGCCCTTCGGATCCGTCTTGACGGAGCGTTCCAGGAGCGCGAGGTCATTCGCCGACGATCCGAGATAGTAGAGCGCGGTCGCGCGGAGATCGGCCGGCACGCGGTCGGAATCGAGCGTGCGAAGCTCGGAAAGACGTTCGGCGTCGGTGCCCGACAGCGCCCGCATGAGCCGGGCGCGGTCCGCATGCTTCGACGCCGGATGCCGCTCGAGGAGCTCGCCGTACTGGCGGCGCGCGTCGTCCTTCTTCCCCAGCGCTCGGTCGCATTCCGCGAGGCGGTAGAGGAGATCGTCCGCCGCGACGGACGCCTCGCCCCTGAGCGCGGCATATTCGCCGCGGGCCGCGGCATACTCGCCGCGGTTGTACATCCGGTCCGCCATCGCCAGCCGGTCCGCGGGGATGATCGCGATCGCCGCCAGCAGAAGCGCGGACAGGGTCATTGTCCCGCGCCCTCCGCTTTCTGCGCGGCGTCGGTGGCGAGGGAGAAGTTCCAGATCCCCGCGGCCCTGCAGGCGTCGATCAGCTTCACGAGCGGCTCGTACTTGACGCTCTTGTCCGCGCGGATGATCACCGCCTGGCCGGGATAGAACTTCGCGACCTTCGCGAGACGCGGACTCAGCTCGGCCAGCGTCAGCGACTGGGCGTTGACCGTGATGTTCCCGGCCTCGTCAAGATTGATGACGATCTCTCCCGGAAGCCGCTCGGGCATCTCCCCGGTCGAGGCGTTCGGGAGGCGAATCGAGATCTCGTTCTCCCACTGCGAGAACACGCTCATCGTCACGAAGAAGCACAGCATCAGGAAGATGACGTCGAGCATCGACGTCAGCGCCAGCTGCGGGGCCTTCGACCTGTTGTTCGTTTTAAATCTCATAGTTTCATCCGATCACTTGTCGCGAACCGCGAACCGAAAACACGAACCACGACTCACGCCAGCTCTTCGATTTCGGCGATGCGCACCTGGGCGCGACGGCGGAAGAACGAATAGGCGACCAGCGACGGGATCGCGATGACGAGTCCGAAGATCGTCGTGATGATGGCCTGCGCGATGCCCTGCGCGAGAACGACCGGCTTCGCGCCGGCGGCGACGTCGGAGGCGATCCCGCCGAACGCCTGGAACATGCCGAGCACGGTGCCGAGCAGTCCCACGAGCGGGGCGATCGCCGCGATGTCCGCGAGCCAGTCGACCTGGCTCATGAGGCGGTCCGCGATGTGCGCGCCTTCGGTCTCCTTGTCGCGCGCCGCCTTGATGCGGGCGAGGGCGTCGGGGACGCAGACGCCGCTGCGCTGCGAATACCAGAGGTAGATCATCACGGCCAGCGCCGCGACCGAGAAGAGGGACAGAACCCACATGAGGGGTCCGCCGTATGCCCATGCCTGACCGAAGGTTATCTCGTTCATTGTTCCGTTACCTTTCTGAGTGCGTCGATCCCGTTTTTACGCTGGAGCTCGGCTACATCAGCCGACAGAAGTTCAGTATACACTTTCCGTGCCTTGCCCGCAACACAGATCGCGGGGTCGTC
>CAZYQF010000026.1:0-19622 GCA_964650165.1 uncultured Lentisphaeraceae bacterium | reverse complement strand
ACTGCTTCTTCCACTCCCAGACGCGCTCGACGAACGCCTCGCGCCCGAGGTCCTGGCGGCGCTTGCCTTCCTTCTTGAGCGCCTTCTCGACGACGTTCTGGGTCGCGATGCCCGCGTGGTCCGTGCCGGGAAGCCACAGTGTGTTGCGGCCCTGCATGCGGCGCCAGCGGACGAGGATGTCCTGGATCGTCTGGTTGAGCGCATGGCCCATGTGGAGGATGCCGGTGACGTTCGGCGGCGGAATCACCACGGAATAAGGCATCTGACGGGCCTTGCCCGCCGTAGCCTCCGGCGAAGGCGGGTCGTCGTGAAAGCATCCGCTCTCTTCCCACGTCTTGTACCACTTGGCCTCCGCGGCCTTTGAATCGTATTGCTTGTCCATATCCTCGCTTCGCTCGGAATTTCAGATTTCAGATCTCAGATTTCAGAAGAAACATTTCGCACAGGCCAGGAGGCCCTGCTTCCACGGCACGCAGTGTCAGAAGAACCATTTCGCGCAGGCCAGGAGGCCTTGCTTCCACGGCACGCGGTGGGAAACGCCCGACTTGCCCTTGAACTCGTCGAGATGCGCGACATACCACTCGTAATTCCGGACGAGCGCCTGCTTGTTCGAATGCTGCGGCCGGTAGCCGAGCAGCGTCTCGGCCTTCTCGATCGACACGAACGAATCGGTCGACGCCGTCTCGTACACCCACGGATAGAGCGGGGAGAGCTTCAGGGCCTCGAGAATGCGCAGGATGACGATGATCGGCTTCACGGGGAGGCCGTGGATCTTCTTGCCGTAGCCGGCCTTGTCGAGGACGGCCTGGTAGTCCTCCTTCATCGTCGTGAATTCCTTCGCGCCGATGTTGAACTCGGTCGAGACGACGTCCGCCGGATACGTCATCGCGTTCCAGATCGCATGGTCGAGGTCGTCGACGTCCATGAGCTGGTAGCGGTTGTTGCCGCTGCCGATCATCGGAAATCCGTGTCCCGTGTGCGCCCAGTCGTAGAACAGCGCGAACACGCCGAGACGCTCGGGGCCGATGAAGCTCTTCGGACGGATGATGCAGACCGGGAAGCCGTCCTTGATCGCCGCGCGGCAGAGGTTCTCGGCTTCGATCTTCGCGTGGCCGTAGGGACCGACGCCGACCATCGGGTCCGTCTCGTAGATCGGATGCTTCTTCGGGACGCCGTAGACCGCCGTCGAGGAGATCTGGACGACGCGGTCTAGCTTGAACTTGCGCGCCGCGTCGAGGACGTTCTGGCAGCCGTCGACCTCGGTCGAGCGGATGTCCTCCGCCGAATAGAGCGGAAGCGCCGCCGCCGCGTTGATGGCGATGTCGCAGCCTTCGACGCATTTCTCGATCGCCGCGACGTCGCGGACGTCGCCCTTGGTGAACCTGAGCCAGGGCTCGTTCTTTTCGGGATAGTCGAAATCGGCAATGTCCAGAACGCGAATTTCCTCCACACCCTTGGTGCGGAGGAAACGAATCAGGTTAATGCCGAGAAAGCCCGAACCGCCAGTGACGAGGACCTTCACCATTCACCTCACTTTGCGGTTTCCGAAGCCGGAACCGGCTCGGGCTCTCCCGCCAGCACGCTGTTGCCCGCAGGCTTCTTGGAGATGAAATACCCCATCACGAGCGTGTTGAGCAGGAAGACCGTTCCGAGAATCGCGGTCGTCTTGATAAGAACGTTTCCGGCATCCGCTCCCAGCACGGACTCTCCGAGGCTTCCCGCGAGGCCGCCGAGACCGCCTTCTTTGGGCTTCTGGAGCATGACTACGAGAGCCAGCAGCAGACAGACCACTACTTCAACGACATACAGGAAACCGATGAAAATCGACATTTTTCTTCCTTTCTTAATGAATGATGTATTATACCGAAATCAGGCGTCCTTCGTCAATGCCTCAAGCTCCGTCGCCGCCTCTTCCCAATCGGCCGTCGTACTGTCGATTTCGAACTGCAGCGCCCGAACCTTCCGGTTGACTTCGGCGAAGTCGGTCGTGGGTGTCGGATTGAACAGCTCCGCCGAGGCCAGATCAAGCGCCTTCTGCTGCTCGTCGAGCTTCTTCTCGGCCGTCTCCACGCGCTTCTTGAGCTCCCGGATTCTCGGCGAACTCTGGGCCCGTTCTTGCGCACGTTGCTTTCTCAGATCCTTCGCGGAAATCCTGTTTTCAGGCCCAGCAGAAGAGCGGGAGTCCGCGCGAGGGGATTCGGCGCCTCCGCCGAGGGATCCCCGAGGAGGAACTCCCGGCTTCGGGTTTGCCGTCCGCTCCAGCTCTGCCTTCTTCTCGCAGTAATAGTCGTATCCGCCCGGGAACGAACGGATGCCTTCGCGCGTGATCTCGATCACGGAGGTCGCCACCGCACGGACGAAGTCGATGTCGTGGGAGACGAGGAGAATCGTTCCCTTGTACTTCTGGAGCGCGTCCTGCAGAAGCCGGCGGCCGTCGAGATCGAGATGCGTCGTCGGCTCGTCCAGGAGGAGGAAGTTCGGGGCCTCGAGGAAGAGCCTGAGAAAGGCAAGACGGATCTTCTCGCCGCCCGACAGGACGCCCGCCGGCTTCTCCACGTCGTTCTCGTCGAAGCCGAACGCACCAAGCTGGTTGCGGAAAATCTTCTCCGGCCCGCCCCCGTGCGCGTCCCACGCGTTCTTCGCGTTGCGGTAGACGGTGACGTCCGGCGGAATTGTCTCCGCGAATTCCTGCGAGAGGTAGCCGGGCACCACGTTGTGTCCCAGAACGGCCTTGCCCTCGGTCGGCTGACGCCGCCCCGCGAGGATGCGCATCAGCGTCGTCTTGCCGAGCCCGTTGTAGCCGATCAGCGCGACCTTGTCGCCGCGCGAGACGTTGAACTCGATTCCCGAGAAGATCTTCTTCACCCCGTCGTACGCGAAGCCGAGGTTCTCGCAGCGGAAGATCTCGATGCCGCTGGCCGGCGGCTCTGCGAGACGCAGCCGGCCGGAGTTCGTGTAGCGCTTCGGCAGGACGACCCGCTCCTCGTCGAGCTTGTCGATGAGCTTCTGCCGGCTCTGGGCCTGCGCGGCCTTCGTCGCCTGGGCGCGGAACCTGTTGACGAACCGCTGCAGCTGCTCGCGATGGTGATCCTGGTTCTCCTTCGCCGCCTTGAGGTGCTCGTAACGGACCTCGCGTTCGGTCAGGTAATAGTCGAGGTTGCCCTCATAGCGGGTCACCGTGCCCGCATCGACCTCCACGATGATGCCGGTCAGCGTGCGCAGCAGATAGCTGTCGTGGGAAATGAGCATCAGCGTTCCGTCGTAGGCCTTCAGGAACTTCTGCAGCCAGTCCACGGCAGGAAGATCGAGGTAGTTCGACGGTTCGTCGAGAAGAAGGAGGTCGGGCTTCGACGCCAGCACGCGCGAGAGCTCGGCGCGCATGCGCCAGCCGCCGGAGAACGACTTGAACGGCTTCGAAAACTCCTCGGTCGTGAAGCCAAGTCCGCCGAGCGCGATCTTGACGCGCGTCTCGATGTCGTAGCCGCCGAGGTGCTCGAATCTGGTCTGCAGCTCGCCGTAACGCTTCATCTTCGCGGGATCGGTCAGGTCGGACTCGAGCTCCTGCATCTCGGCTTCCATCTCCGAGAGACCGGGAATGCCGCTGATCGAGTACTCGAGGAGCGTCTGTTCGGGAGTGTCGGGTTCCGGATTCTGCCGGGTGAAGCCGATGCGCGGATTCGCCTCGACGATCAGCTCGCCCGAGTCCGTGGACATCTCGCCGAGCACGACCTTGAAGAGCGTCGACTTGCCCGAGCCGTTCGGACCGACCACGCCCACGCGATCGCCCTTGTTGACGCGGAACGTGACGTTCGTCAGCACGTCCTGATGTCCGTAATGTACCGAAATTCCCTTAAAATCGAGCATCGCCCCAAACCACCTTTGTTCCGTTTTTCAAAATCCACAGCGCGGAAACCCTCTCTCCCGCAGTCTTCAGGAGTCCCGGACGGTTCTTCTCCAGAAACGTCTTCCCCTCCTCGTGCCCGAGCACGAACAGCGTCGTCGAAAGCCCGTCCGCCATCATCGCGGACTCGCACAGCACCGTCACCGAAGCGACGTCGTTGGACACGGGTCTCCCGGTGCGTCCGTCATAGATGTGCTTCCCGCGGAAATACTCCGCACTCGTCGCAAGGGCCTCTCCGCTCCTCAATGTCACGGTCGCGGCGAGACCGGCCCCGTGCGGATCCTTCACGCCGGTCCTCCAGTGTCCTCGCTGACACTTGAGGTTGCCGCCGATGTCGACGAGAACCTCCTGTCCGCTGTCGCCGAAGGAAGCCTCGGACGCAATGACGTCGACGGCGAAGCCCTTCGCGATGGCGCCGAGATCAAGCGTGTCCGGACCTTTCCAGCGCGGATCGAACGCCCCGCCCGACGCCGCCTTGAGTGCGAATGCCGCCGCGACGCAGGACTTGATTGCGTCGCCGCCGGACGCGAAAACATTGGTCGCCAGCAACACGGCATCCGCGTCGGTCAGCACGGCCAGCTGGCGGATGCGGGAAGACGGATCGTGCGCGTTGAGGAGTCGGTTCGCGTCCTCGCAAACGCCCCGCGCCACCGCGAGTCCGGACGCAACGAGCCGGGAATCGGCGTGCTTGATCTGCACCGCCGCAACCGTTCCCATCGCGGGCCATTCGACGCGCTCGACGGGGCTCCTGCCGCTGCACCCGAGGAGGAGCAGCAGCGCCAGGCTAAAGCTCGACCACTTCATCCTGAAAAAGGATCTTCAGTTCGATGTCCTCGCGGCCCATCGCGCGGAGAGTCTCGCGCATCGCGTCCTCGGCGACATGCGAAACATTGCAATCGCGCGACAGATGGGCGAGCGCCAGCTTCCGGAGCCGCGGCGAGGCGAACTTGCGGACGAGTTCGCACGTCTGGTCGTTGGAGAGATGTCCGCGCGGACCCGCGATGCGCTGGATCACGCTGGGAGGACGTCCGCTCTTCCGGAGAAGGACGGGGTCGTGGTTGGATTCCAGGATCGCGACGTCGGACTCAGCGAGCTTCACCCCGATCGAATCGAGGGGCGTTCCGATGTCCGTGCCGTGGAAATACGTGCTGCCGCCGGCTTTCACGAGATAGCCGACGGGGTCGCTGGAGTCATGGGGAATCGAAAACGGATTCACGCGGAACCCGCCGAGTTCGAAATCCTGCCCGTTCTCGAAGCAGACGAAGGCGGACTCGCCGAGTCCGCAGTCGTGGATGACCGTCTCCGCCGTCATCGCGTTCGCATAGACCGGAATGTCGCGGTGCTTCAGGAGCACCTTGAGGCCGGACACGTGGTCGGTGTGACTGTGGGTGATCAAGACCGCGTCGAACTGGACGTCCTTGAAATGCTTATAGGGAATTCCGCAATCGATCAGGATTGCGGAACCCTCGTGCTCGACCAGATAGGCATTGCCCTTCGAGCCGCTCGCTAAAGATATGATACGCACGCCAACTACCAACTATCAACGACCGACTTCCAACTCTCAACGCTCGAACGCCCGATGCGCGATGTCCGTGCGGTAGATCATCTTGTCGAAGGAAATCTTCGCAACGCCGGCGTAAGCCCTGTCGACCGCCTCGCGGAGGTCCTTGCCCAAACCGGTGACCGAGAGGACGCGTCCGCCCGCGGTGACGACCTTGCCGCCGACGGCCTTGGTGCCGCAATGGAAGACCATCGCGGGATTCCCGTCGAGGCCCGTGATCTCCTTACCCTTCTCGTAGGCGTCGGGATAGCCGCCGGAGGCGAGGATGACCGTCGCCGCGGCTTCGTCCCTGACGACGATGTCCGAGTCCTTGAGACAGCCCTTCGCGGCGTTGCAGAGCGCCCGGGCGAAGCTGCCGCCGAGACGCGGCAGGACGGCTTCCGTCTCCGGATCGCCGAAGCGGGCGTTGAACTCGACGACGTTGATGTCGCTGCCGCTCGTGGCGCGCGGACCGCGCGGAAAGGAATTCGCGTCGTTCACCATGAGCCCGGCGTAGAGGATGCCGCGGTAGGTGATGCCGCGCTTCTTGAGCTCGTTCACGACGGGCATGATGATCTTCTCCTTGATCATCGGGAGCCGGTCGGCGGTGATGACGGGAGCCGGAGAATAGGCGCCCATGCCGCCGGTGTTCGGTCCCTTGTCGCCGTCGAAGACGCGCTTGTGGTCCTGCGAGGACGGAAGGAGGACGGCGTTCTCGCCGTCGACCATCGCGAGAATCGAGCATTCCTCGCCGTGGAGGAACTCCTCGATCAGAACCTCCGCTCCGGCGGCGCCGAACTTGTTGCCGACGAGCATGTCGTCGATCGCCTCCTCGGCCTGCTTCAGGGTTTCGGCGACGATGACGCCCTTGCCGGCGGCAAGTCCGTCCGCCTTGATGACGACGGGGAGTCCGTACGAGGGCAGCGCGGACTTCGCCTTCGCGGCGTCGGTGTAGACCCCGGCCTTTCCGGTCGGGACGCGCGCGGCGTCCATGATCTCCTTGGCAAAGCGCTTGGAGCCCTCCATGCGGGCGCCGGCCTTGACCGGACCGAACGTCGGGACGCCTTCGGCCTCGAGCGCGTCGACCAACCCGATGACGAGGGGCGCCTCGGGGCCGACGACCACGAGGTCCGGCGCGTTCGCCTTCGCCCACGCGACGATCCCGGCGACATCGTCCGCCGGAAGCGCGAGATTCGCGGCGATCGCCGCGGTGCCGGCGTTGCCGGGCGCGCAAAAGAGCTCGTGCTGTTCCTCGTCCTGCATGAGGCGCCAGGCGATGGCGTGTTCGCGCCCGCCCGATCCGACGACAAGAATCTTCATCTTCAATACTCCTTGGGAACCTTGATCTTCTGTCCGACCACGATGCGGTCGGTCTTCATTCCGTTGACGGCCTTGATCTTCGCCACCGTGGTGTTGAAGGCCTGGGCAATGAGATACAGGCTGTCGCCGGACTGGACGGCGTATTCGACGCACGGTCCGGAATACGAGACCCCGGACTCGTCCGACTTCAATGTCTTCTGCGGGGCCGGCTGAATCGCCGCGACCTTCTTCGCGAGATCGTCCACGATCTGTCCGCGCTGCGAGCGGACCTCGGAACGGAGCGTCTCGACAGACGCCTTGAGCGCGGCGATCTCCGCCTTCAGCGAATCGATTTCGCCGCGCATCTGCTCGACCTTCGAGATCCGGCCCGAGAGGTCGTCCTGGTTCGTCTGCAGCACGTCGATCTGCGCGGTCACCCGCTGCACTTCGGCCAGCGCCTGCTGCTTGAGAAAAGCGTCTCGTCCGGCGGACGACTGGGCGAACGCGCCCGAGGCCGCCATCAGTACCGACATCATCACGTATTTCTTCATGTCTTTCTTCCTTTTCAAACGAACCACACGAGCGTCCACAGCGCTGCCACGACGGCGACGATTGCGAGAAACCTGTTCTGGCGCGCGCTCCGCTCCTCCTGCTGGACGGTGCGTCCGAACGTGCGCATCCCGCCGCCCGAGATGTAATGGAAGAGTTTCCATCCGAACCGCTTGCCCTTCGTCGTCACCCCGTACGCCGACTGGTATTCCTCAAGACGCCACGGAACCTTCGAACGCGTGTAGGCGTGCGCATCGCGGACAAAGGTTGGGCGGATTGGTCTCATCGGGGCAGCTTGATGGTCTGTCCGGCGCGGACACGTCCGTCCATGCCGATGATTTCCTTGTTGGCCTCGCGGATGGCCTTCCATGCGGAGGTCCTGCCGTAGAACCGGTTGGCAATCATATAGAGCGTGTCGCCCTCCTGGACGACGTAGGTGTCAGGATGCTCGGCCTTCTTCGCCGCCGCATCGCGAATCGCCTTTCGCTCGGCCTGCGCGGTCTCTTTCTTCTCCTTGGCATCCGGCGCCTGCGTCGGCAGCAGGAGCGAAGCGGTCTGGACGGACTCGTCCTCCGCCTCGGCCTCGGCGTCCAGTTTGCGAGCTTCCGCGAGCTCGGCGTTCTGTCCGTCCGCACCCTCGTTGTCCAAGAGGTCGACGACGGACACCGGCTTCGCCTGAAGGGCCGCTTCCTCGCCGTCATTCTCAAGCGAAGCCATCATCCTGCGCAGGCGCTCGTTCTCGCGGCGCTGCGCCGTGAGCTCGGTCTGCGCCTTTGTCAGCTCGGCCGAAAGCCGTTCGCGCTCCGACTCGGAGGCTGCCAGATCCTTGCGGAGACGCTCGCTTTCCTCGGCGATTTCGCGGTTCCCGGACAGGTTCAGCCGCTTCAAAAGCTCGTCCGCCAGCCGCCGTTCGCAAATCGAGATCCGCTCGCGCGCCATGGACGCCTTGTCGCTCGTCGGCGCCAGCAGCAGATACTCGCGGAAATTGCAGATCGCCCCGAGGTTGTCATGACGCGAATCCTGCAGCAGGCACGCGAGCTGAAAACGGGCGCTCGCGTTGCCGGGATTCTCGCGGATCACCTTCTCGAGGCCCGCGACCGCCGCATCGATGCGGCCCGCGGAAAGGTCGTTCATCGCCGCCTGGTACTGCCGGACGGAACGCTCTTCCTTGAAATTGCCCGCGGTACGCGAGTCACACGCCGTCAGACCCGTCAGGATCGTCAGCGCCAGAACCATCTTCAGCGTCTTATTCATCGTCGTCTTCCTCTTCTTCGTCATCGTCTTCCTCGTCGAATTCATCCGGCGTGTCGTCGATGAAGAACTCGTCCTCCGGAACCGCAGGCTTCTTCTCCTCCTTCGCCTCCTCGGCAACGGACGCCTCTTCGCCGACGCCTTCCTCTCCGCCTTCATTCTGTTCCTGGATTTCCGCCGTCTTCTCTTCCTCTGCAGCCTGCTCGAGCTCGGTCTTCTCGACCTTCCGGTATGCCGCGGCCTTGAGGCGCGGATTCGAACGCTGGAGCGTCGGATCGAGTTCGTTGAGCTGCTGGAGGTTGGACAGCCCGAAATGCTCGAGAAAGAGCGGCGTGGTGCCGTACAGGAACGGATGCCCGGGGAGCTCCGACTTGCCGACGAGGCGGATGAGCTGGAGATCCATGAGCGTCTTGACGTTCGCCGACACGTCGACGCCGCGGATCTCCTCGATCTCGCTCTTGGTGATCGGCTGCCGGTAAGCGACGATGGCGAGCGTCTCGAGGGAGGCGCGACCGAGGCGGCTCGGACGGTCGAGCTTCAGCATCGCCCGCACGTAGCGTCCGCAGCTCGGCGTCGTCTGCATGCGGTAGGTCCCGCCGGTGCACACGAGCTTGAATCCGCAGCCCGCGACCTCAAGAGCCTTCTCGAGCCCCTTGATCGCCTCGCCGATCTCGCGGCCGGTGCAGCTCTTGTAGACGTCCATCACCCCGGCGTTGTCGCCTTCCTCGGGCTCGACGGCGCGGACGGCGTCGCGGAGGTCCGCCGCGGTCAGCGGGTCCTGGCTCGAGAACAGGAGCGCACCGACGATTTCCTGAAGGCTGCGCGGCAGCGGCATCTTCCTTTGATCACTCATAATCATCCGGTCTTTCAAGCGGTTTGTCTTCCGGTTCGTCCTTCGACGGAAGAATCGTGATTTCGTGAAATGCGGCGTTCTGATAAACGATCACCCGATGCTGGCGCAGAAGCTCGAGAAGCGCCAGGAAGGTCACGATGATCTCGCCCTTCGGTGCGTGCTCGACATCGAACAGCGACTGGAACGAGACCTGCCCGTCCTTGCGCGTCCGCTCCAGCACGTAATCCATCTTCTCCGGAACCGAAAAGCGGATGCCCTTGAGCTCCTCGTGCGGAATCTCGTTCGCCCGGGCGAGCACCTCCTGGAACGCCGTAAGAAGATCGTAGAGGTCGAGGTTCGCGAGCGCCCCCTTCGCGTCCGCGGCCGTCTTCTCGAACTTGGGACGTCCGCCGCCGTAGTCGAAGCTTTCGGACCTCATCGCCTCCATCGTCTCGAGGCGGAGCGCGGCGTCCTTGAATTTCTTGTACTCGACGAGCTGGCGGACGAGGTCGAGGCGCGGATCGACCCATTCCTCGGCGCCGTCCTCGTTCGCCGCGCGGCGGTCGACCGGCAGGAGCATGCGGGACTTGATCACCATCAGCGTCGCCGCCATCACGATGAACTCGCCCGCGATGTCGAGGTCGAGCCGGCGGGCCTCCTCGATGAACTTCATGAACTCCGCGGTGACGTGCTCGATCGGGATGTCGTAGATGTCGAGCTCTTCGCGGCGGATGAGGTACAGCAAGAGGTCGAGAGGCCCCTCGAACACGTCGAGGTTGACCTTGTACTCGTCTGCGAATAGCTGTTCCTGTGCCATGGAGTTGATTTGTCTCGGATCTTACGCGGCGGACGGTCGCAGGGCCTTCATCGGGAGGATTCACGCCCGGGTTCCGCCGAACCGGACGCCTTCTGGCGACGATAGTCGTCGCGCTCGGCCTTGAAGCTGCCGAAACGCTCCGCCTGCTCGTCAATGAGCTCGGCCTTGCGCGTCTCCAGCCGGGCCGGCACCTTCATCGCACGGGCTTCGGCAAACGCCTTGTCGTACAGGGGAATGTACTTGTCGGCGATGCGCCCGAACACGACCGCCGCCATCGCGTCCTGAAGGGTGCGGACGTATTTGCTCCTCTCCTCCTTCGACGCGCTCTTCGCGGGCTCGGGATGATTTTTCTCCACCTCCTTGACCGCAGCCTCCATGTCCGCCTGCATGTCCTTGTCGTAGCGGTTGAGAACGGCCTCGATGGGCTTGATGTACTTCTCGATGTCCGGAGCGGAACGGAGCTGCGCGTCGAGCATCGCGAGATATTTCTCGGGGCCTCCCGGCTCGTAGCCGAACTTCGCAACGGACTTGCCCTCGGCATCCAGGACGAGAACCGTCGGAAAACCCTTGATGCCGTACTTCTCCGTCAGGCGGCGGTTGTTCTTCCGTCCCGTCTCGGACAGCACCTTCTGATCGGCAGGATTGTCGATGTAGACGAGCTCGTAGGCGTTCGTCGCCTCCTTGAGGAAAGCGTCCTGCGAAAAAACTTCCTTCTCGAGCCTCTTGCACCAGCCGCACCAGTCGCTGCCGCTGAAAACCGTCACGATCTTCCGTCCGCTCGTCGCGGCGCGCTTCATCGCTGCGTCAAGGTCGTCGGTAAAGCCCCGTGGCGTGGACGTTGCGGCATCCGCCGCGAGGAAGGCGCCGAGAACCGCAACGAAAGTCAAAAGTGAACGTGTTTTCATTGGCTTTTCCTTATTTAGAGTCCGACCGCGGTGCGAACCTTCTCCATCTGGACCGCCGCGGCCGCACGCGCCTTCGCGGCGCCGGCCTTGAGGATGTCCTCGAGCGCGTCCGGATCCTTCGCGAGCGCCTCGCGGCGTTCCCGGAACGGATCGAAGAGGCGGCGATACGCGGTCAGCAGCTCCTTCTTCGCCGTGCCGTAGCCGTAGCCGCCCTTGCGGAAGTTCGCGGCCATCGCCGCGACCTCCTCGGGAGTGCCGAAGAGCTTGAACATCTCGTAAATGGAATTGCCTTCGGGTTCCTTCGGCTCCTCCATCGGCGTCGAGTCGGTGACGATTCCCATGATCTTCTTCTTCGCGGACGCGTCGAAGAGCTCGATCGTGTTGTGATAGGACTTCGACATCTTCTGTCCGTCCGTGCCGGGAATCGTCGCGACCGTCTCGGGAATGAAGGCCTCGGGGAGCTTGAAGATCTCGCCGTAGGCGTTGTTGAACTTCTGGGCGAGATCGCGCGTCACCTCGAGATGCTGCTTCTGGTCCTTTCCGACCGGAACGAGATCGGCGTTCATGATCAGGATGTCCGCCGCCATCAGGACGGGATATGCGAAAAGGCCGTGAATCGCCTCGAAGCCGTGCGCCATCTTGTCCTTGTAGCTGTGGCAGCGCTCCAGAAGTCCCATCGGCGTCAGGCACGACAGATACCAGGACAGCTCCTGAACTTCGGGAACGTCGGACTGGCGATAGATGACGGACTTTGCGGGATCGAGTCCGCAGGCTAGATAGTCCAGCGCCACGTCACGCGTCGCCTCGCGCAGAACCCGTCCGTCGCGAACCGTCGTCATCGCATGAAAATTCGCGATGAACATGAAATTCTCGCCCTTCTCCTGAAGGTCGAACATCGACTTCATCGCACCAAAATAATTGCCCCAATGGAGCTTGCCCGAAGGCTGAATACCCGTCAGAACTCTCATGACGGATATTATATCAAAAACACACGTCTAAGTGGCTAATTGTTAGTGATTAGCCGATGATTTCCGCTCGTTTTCTGAAGACTCGGCGGCCGCGTGCTTGCGGCGCTCGTCGATGAGGCGCTGCAGGCGCTTCAGCTCCGCTTCCCGCGGTCCGCGACGCTCGTAGATTCCATCCGCCATCACCGCCCCCTGTTCGCAAGATAGACAAACCCGACCGCGCTGCGCTCGGCGAACATCACCGCGGCCAGAATCGGATGGCGAAAAAGCCGTTTCCACTTGCCGTTCTCGACAAAAACGCCGACAAAACGATAGAGCGGACTGAACTGCTTGCGGACAGACGGATGTCCCTGCCACTTTTCCTGATAAGCGGCAAAACTCTTCGTGTAATACGCCTTTTTCTGCAACATCCGTTTGAGCGTCAGGCATTTCTCGTTGTGAATCAAGTGATTCTTCAGCACTGCGCACCGGGCCCCAGTGGCGAGCACGCGGATGTCCAGTTCCCAATCCTCCGGACCCGCGATCAGCCGTTCGTCGTATCCGCCCGTCTCCTCCAGAACCGACTTCCGAAACAGCCGTAAGGCATCGATGCAGGTTCCGTCATAGAACGAGCGCTCGAAATTCCGCGCCTTGACGCGAATGCCGGAGCCGGTGCGGACTTCGGGGATCCAGTACGCCGTTGGAGAGTTGGAAGGTTGGAAAGTTGGAAGGTTGGAAAGTTCGGAGATCGACAGGATTTCGCGGATCGTCTCGGGGGGAAGGATCATGTCGGCATCGAGGATGACCACCCAGTCGGACGCCGCCTTCTGCCAGCCGAGGTTGCGCTGGGCGCTGCGCTCGGGGCCCTTGTCGAAGACCAGGGCGCCGAGGGATTCGGCGAGGGCCTTGGTGTCGTCCGTCGAGGCGTTGTCGATGACGAGAATCTCGACGACGTCCTTGAATTCGTCAAACGCACGAATGCAGTTCGCGATGTTCGCGGACTCGTTCTTCGTGGTGATGACGACGCTGAGCTTCATTGCACGCTCTGCCCGGGCGCGGCGGACTCGGCCTCAGGCTGTTCCGCCGGAACTTCGCTCTGCGCGGCCGGAGCCGCAGGCTGTTCGGACGGAGCTGCGGACGCCGTGTAGCGGGTCGGGCTCTTCGCCATGAATTCCCAGGCAAAGGCCTTGTAGCTCTCGGCGCCCTTGGAGCGCGGATCGAGAAAGACGACCGGCGTGCCCATCGAGGGCGCCTCGGAAACGCGCACGTTGCGCGGAATCTGCGTCTCGTAGACCTTGTCGCCGAAATGCGTGCGAACCTCGTTGATCACGTCCTGCGTCAGCCTCGCCTGCGAGTTGACCATCGTGAAGACGATGCCGTTCAGGTCGAGCGACGGATTCGCCGACGCGCGGATGCGTTCGATCGAGCCGGTGATGAGGGCGAGTCCGTCCATCGCGAGAAACTCCGCCTGGATCGGAATCAGGACGCTGTCGGACGCGACGAGAGAACTCGTCATTACGATGCCGAGAGACGGGGGGCAGTCGAGGATGATGTAGTCGAACGCGCCGGACTCCTTGACCGGAGCCAGCGCATTGCGGATCATCTCGAGGCGGTCGTCGCGCAGGGAGAGCTCGAGTTCCGCGCCCGCGAGGTCGACCTCGGACGGAATGACGTTGAGGTTGTTCCACTTGGTCGCCTGAATGACGTCCGAGATGGGCTTCTGTCCGAGCAGGACGGGATAGATCGAGACTCCACGCTGCTTCTCGAGCCCGAGTCCGAGCGTCGCATGAGCCTGCGGATCCAGGTCCACGACCAGGACGGTGCGCTTCCGCGCCGACAGCGCCGCGGCAAGGTTCACCACGGTCGTGGTCTTCCCGACGCCGCCCTTCTGGTTCGCAATCGCAATGACTTTCGTCGCTCTCTCCATGACTCTCTCCCTTTCGAAACCGTCCAAACTTCCAACTTTCAAGCCGTCCAACTGTTTTAGAACAGCTTGCCCTTTTCGCCCAGCTCGCGGATGTTCGTGTCCGCGCTGCGCTCGACCTCCCGGCGCCAGAGCTCGACCAGCGCCACGTCCCAGGGATCGTCCACGCCCTGCAGGACCGCGGCGAACGTGTCATGGGACTCGGCGACGCCGGCTTTGACGCGTTCCGTCACGGCGGCGAGCGAGTCGGTCACGATCTGCTCGGAGAAGTTGTCCGACTTGAGGTGGTATCCGTACCGGAGGATGCGGAGGTTCTCCTCGTTCTCCTTGAGGAACTGAAGATAGGCCTTCGCCTCGTCGCCGAGCCCCTCCGTCGTGACCTCCGAGAAGTTCGGGGTGATCACGAGCGGGCGATGCGCCTCGAGACGCCCCTCGCGCACCCGGATCTTCCCGGGAGCGTCGTCAAGCTCCGAAATCAGGTGGTAGTTCACGAGCGTGTTGCCGAACGTCTCGAGATGATGCGTCGGCGCAACGAGAATCCGCACCTTCTTGGCGGCGTACCAGCGGTCGAAATCGGGATTGGAGCTCATTGGAACTCCTTCGCGATGTCGATCTCGGAAAGGTCGCGGACCTTCCAGGTCTCGCCCGTGAAGACGCTCTTGACCGGCCGGTCGAAGTCGAGCGCGATGACCTTCATGCCCGCGGCGACGCCGGATTGGACGCCAACGGTGGAATCCTCGATCACGACGCACGACGCGGGGTCGACCTCGAGGAGTTCCGCCGCGCGGAGGTATCCGCTCGGACTCGGCTTCCCGGCGGCATATTCGCCGGCGCCGAGAACGAGCGCCACCTTGTCCGCAATCCCGCACAGCTCGGCCGCGGCGACGACGTCGTCATGCGGCGAACCGGACACGATCGCGCAAGGCGCGATGTCGGCGACGCGCTTGAAGAACTCGATCGAACCCTCGATCCGCATCGAGGCCGGATCCGTGGCGTAGACCTCGTAGAACGACCTCAGCCGAACCGCATCCTCGGACGGCGAAGACTCCCCGATCTCGGGAAAGCGTTCGTGAAGATAACGGTCGATGTCCAGCCAGTTGCGTCCGATCACCTCCGGCAGGATCTCCTCGAAGGAAGTCTTCCCGCCACGGTCGGCGACGAAATCGACGATGGCGAGCGCCCACAGCGCCTCGGTGTCCACCAAGGTGCCGTCGAGATCGAACAGGAACGCGCCAACTTTCATCGTCTGAAAACCAATCACTTGTCGCGGCCGCAGCACTTCTTGTACTTCTTGCCGGAGCCGCACGGACACGGATCGTTGCGTCCGATGCGGGGTTCCTCGCGAACGACCGGCTTCTCCTGGACAAGTTCGCCGTCCTGAAACTTCCAGCCGTCCTTTTCCCTGACGAACTGGGAGACCTCGTGATGGTTGCTGAACTCGCCGTTGGCGGTATAGAGCGCCCGGAACTCCACGACGCCCTCCTTGTCGCCCTTCTGGCCCTTCTCGGTCGCGACGATCTCGAGACCGTGCCAGTCCGCCGCCGCGCTCCAGGCCTTCGACGCTTCTTCGTCAAACTCCTCCTGGACAGCCTTGACGGCGCTGGTCTTCAGGAACATGACGTCGCCGGTGACATAAGACGAGTACCGGGCGCGCATCAGGGCTTCCGCGGTCTCGGCCTGAGCCGTTCCCGCGATGATCGGACCGCAGCACTCCCCAAAGGTCTTGCCGCTCTTACAAGGACAGATATCTTCGTTTTTCATAATAGTTTTTATATTTTACCAAAATCATCGCCAACATGAAAAGCGCGAAGGCGGAGCCCAGGGGCGCATCGCCACAGCGCGTGTAGACCGTCAGCGTCCGCGCGCCAGTGCGGATCGGAATCCGGTCGCACATCGCCCCCTGCGCGTCCATCAGCGGACGGCCGCGGACATCGCACAGCCACGAACAGCGCCCGTCCGGCGCGATTGTCCCCGTGACGCCCGAATTTCCGACACGCGCAACCGGAAGCCCGGTCTCGATCGCCCGCGCAACCGCCTGCCAGGCGTGCTGCTCTGCTTCGATCGAGCGCGAGAACCAGCTGTCGTTCGTGATGAAGCAGAGGAGATCCGCTCCCTGTCGCGCCGCCTCGCGCATCAGCGCCGAATCCGTGTCCTCGAAGCAGATCGCGACACCAAGGGAGATATCGGTGTTTGGGTTATTGGGTGTTTGGTTTTGGGGGGCGAGATGAAGCAGCTTGGGAACGCCGGGCGTGCAGGATCCGACGGGCGCGAACTTCTGAAGCGCGGTGATCCACTTGTCGCCGGGAATGAACTCGCCGAACGGCACCAGATGGACCTTGTCGTAGATGGAGAGTTGGACAGTTGAGGAGTTGGAAAGTTGGAAAGTTGAAGGATCGGAAAGTTCGACGGTCGAGGGTTCGGAAAACTGGTAGAGTCCGGCGGAGTTGTATTCGCGGCCCTCGGCGTACCGGCCGCCGCCCGCGAGGACCGCGGCGCCGCCGACGGAACGCGACACCCAATCGGCAAAGGCCGCGGCACGCGGCGAATCGACCGCGCCGAATTCGCACATGGCGCTTTCGGAAAGGAGGACGAGACCCGGCCTCACATAGGCGACGTTGGCGAGCAGGTTGGAATACGCCGCGACCGGATCCTCCCGGTCGTCGCGTTGGAACACGCAGGGGAAATTCCGCTGTACCAGCGCGACAGTGAGAGTCTTCCCCTCGGCCTCTGCCCCATCCGTCCCATTCGTCTCGGCCGTCCCATTCGCCGCGGAATAGATTCCCCAGACGAGGAGAAACGGAACGAGCGTCTCGACCGGAGCCCACTTCGTCTTGACGCGGCGCATGACCCGTTCGGCGACCCCGGCGATCGTCCCGTTCACGAGCACGACGACCGCGCTCACGAGATACACGCCGCCGAGCGCGCACGGCGCGCCGAAGCCGAGGTTGACGAGCGGAACGCCGAGCTGGTTCCAGGAGAATCCGCCGCCGAAGCGCGAACGGACGAGTTCGAGTCCGCACCAGAGGAGCGGCTCCAGGAGGAAAATCGCGAGAAGGCGGCGGAGGTACGGATGCCGCGCCGGCTTGCGCCACGGCTCGCCGGGATCGTTCACCCACTGCCAGAGCTTGGCCGAGAGATAGCCGAAGGCCGCGAAGTACGCGGCGCAGTACGCCGAAAGCGCGCCCCAGCCCAAGACCACGAGCGGCCAAGGTCCGCCGTTCTTGACGATCGCGGGCATCCACGAGAGCGTCGCGAACCAGAAGAAGAATCCGTTGAAGAACCAGACTTTCGCACTTTTTTTCGCGTCGCCCTGGCGCGACAGCCACATCAGCGCGGCGAGCGCGAAGACGACATCCGACTTCTCCCCCATCGGCGGAAACGACGCCCACAGGAGAAAACCCGGGAGCATCCAGAATATCTTGGCCGCACGCTTGAGGAAGTCGGTGATCATTCGGCGCTCCAGCTGAGGTCGATGCGCTCGGGCGTACCCCTCGGAACGACGAACGTCCGGGGCAGCGGCTTCGTCGTGACCCAGAGTCCGTCGCGCTGGAAGACGGAAAGCCCCTCGACCGAATCCGCAGCCGGACGGTGGATCGAGATGAAGAGCGGCGTCGACTGCTGCTTCAGGAACTCGACGCGATATCCGCTCTCGGCGAGATAGGCGAGGTTCTCGGAGCCGTTCTCGGGGCTTGCCACGAACTGGCGGACGCCGCGCTCGGACAGCTCGGCCAGCGCGTCCCCGTTGAACGCATAGAGAGACCAGTCCGCCGTAATGTCCTCGACTCCGAGCTGGCGGAGCATCCGTAGCGTCGCGAGATCGGAGCACTCCCACTTCACATAGCCTTCGCGCAGGAGGCGCTTCACCGCGCTGCGGAGCTTGTTGAACTCGAGTTCGCCGGTGAAGACCGGAAGCGCCAGGCGGACCCTGTCGGTTGGACAGTCGGAGAGTTGGAAAGTCGGGAGATTCGAGGGGTTGATCGCGTAGACGATCTCCGACCAGTCGCCGTCGGGCAGCTTCCGGTCCGGACGGAGCTTGATCGACAGGAGCGCCTCGGCGGCGCCGGGGCCTTCCACAACGTCGGCGGTCGCCTTCTCGGTCTTCGCGCGCCGGATGCGGTCGCGTGCGCCGTCGACCGCCTCCACCAGATCGCGGCGGACGTCGTTCAGGACCGAGGCCGGGACGAAGCGCCGGTCGGGATCGACGAGCGCGAGCTTCCCGAGGCGGTAGTCCGTCTCGCCGAATTTGGAGAATGCCTTCTCGACCGCGGCGTAGGTGCGGTCCGGGGATTTTGCCGAATCGAGGCTGAACTTCTGAAACACCGACACGCCGTAGGGGTCGCCGACGGACGCGGTGACGCCTTCGGGCGAGAGGGTGACTTCGACATCCAGGGCGACGAGACCCGGGTAGTCGCTCGGACGGAAGCTCGGCGTCGGGAACATCCGCTTCACGGCATTCGACATCGAGCAGTAGACGGCGTCCCCGGGACGGAGGGGGAAGCCCTCCTCGGGAAGCGCGATCTCGACGTCCGTTCCGGCCGCGACTTCGAACGTGTTCGTACGGGAGATCGCCGAGCGCATCTCGCGGATGCCCATTCCGACGTGCCGTCCGTCGGCCATCGCGGAGAACTGGAGTCCGTCGTGGACCTCCAGCGCGCGCGCCGTGTGGAAGCGGAGCCAGCTGCGGCCTTCGCGGTCCTTCGTGATGCGCTTGACGGTTCCGATCGGCGTGCCGAGGTGCCCGAGCGAGTCGGGGTCGATGACGTCGTCGTTGTCCCCGTCGAGGCGGAGCTCCGTCGTGCGGCGGGAGAAGACGGTCTCGAGGTCCGCGAGCGTCACGCGCCGCGCGGACTTCGGGTTCCCGTCGAGGATGTTGCGGTAGTACTGGGTGACGCTCTCGACGTAGAGCGCGGACTTCATGCGCCCCTCGATCTTGAGCGAGGCGACGCCGGCGTCCGCCAGCTTGCGGACGTCCTCCCCGAGGCGGAGGTCCTTCATCGAGAACGGATACTTTCCGCCATGGCACTCGCGGCAGCAGTAGGGGCACTTGCCGCGGTTTCCGCTGCGGCCCTTCTCCATCGCCCCGAAGAGACAAAGTCCGGAGAGCGAATAGCAGAGCGCGCCATGGATGAAGACCTCGAGCTCGGTGTCGCCGCATTTCCTGGCGATGGAGGAGATCTCCTCGAGCGACAGCTCGCGGGCGAGGACGACGCGCGTGAAGCCGATTTCCCGAAGCGCGAGGACGCCCTCCAGGTTATGCGCGACGAGCTGGGTGGAGGCGTGGAGCGCGAGCCCGGGGAAGTGCCGGCGGCAGAGGCGGGCGACGCCGAGGTCCTGGACAATGACCCCGTCGGGTCCGACGGCCTCGAGCTGCGCAAGTTCCTCGATGACGCTTTCCCGGCGGTCCTCGTCGATGACGGTGTTGAAGGTCACGTAGACCTTCTTGCCCTTCGCATGCGCGTAGCGCAGGAGGTTCTTGAGGTCGGGGATGGAGAAATTGACCGCAAAGGCACGTGCGGAAAACTCGGAGAGCCCGCAGTAGACGGCATCGGCTCCCGCCTCGAAGGCGGACAGTGCGGTTTCAAAATCTCCGGCGGGGGAAAGCAGTTCGGCGCTCATTTAGCATATTATACCATACGGCGCCGCGGACGTGAGCCTAGTCC
>CAZYQF010000025.1:0-19802 GCA_964650165.1 uncultured Lentisphaeraceae bacterium | reverse complement strand
CAGTGGATATACAACCATAGCCGTGCGGTACTATCAAGCGCGAAGAGGGGCTTTCTCAAGCCGCTCCATCACCCCGACCAGAAGTCGGGCTAAGTCTTCCAACCGCACGGATGCCTTTATGTCCGTAGTGAGTTTTGCGTTCATGCTCAGTTCATTACCGCCATGCAAACACTTTTTCCCTTCGTTTTTTAGAGTCAAATTGCCAACTTGCTAACGAAACCGTTATGCTGCTGCCACTAACCTAATATCTTTATAACTGCAACTGTAAATATCAGCACTTTACAGTTGCAGAAGGAAAATGATACAATACGCACCATCAAAGGTCGAGTTATGGTGTCCATAGATCACTACATAAAGGAAGTATTAGGTGAAAAGGCGGTGCTTTCTCAAGAACGAGACAGGCGTTTACCGGGCTTTCTCAATGCTTCTTACGATATTCGTTCCTGTGAATATGCTGGCGGAACGTTCTATCTAATGATTGAACGGGACGGTGAACCACGCTCGATTAGCAGCATAGAGAAGCAGAGCGCTTGGCTTCAAGAATTGCGTCAGGCTCCGGTTGCGTTCGTGACGAAGGCGATGCCAAATTACAAGATTAGCCGAATGACCAAGAAACGCATCCCGTTTATCATCCCTGGAGTTCGCGCCTTTCTTCCTTTCGTCGGGATCATCAACACGCCTGTTCGCTCAATTCGCCCCAAGCCGATTCCAACGGGGATAGGATACAAGTCCCAGCGTGTTCTGATCGCCTACTTGAACAATTGCTTTGAAGAAGCGCCCACCATTCCATCGGTTTGTCAGTTCCTGAACTGCTCACGGGTAACAGCGACCAAGGTCTTCGATGAGATCGAAGCTGCAGGATTGGCCAAGAGGACATCCATTCCTGCATCCCACCAGATAGGATTGACTTTCATGGCTAAGGGAAAGAGTTTATGGGAAAAGATGGAACCTCGTCTCAAATCGCCCATAAGAACGCTTGTTCATCTCGATTCTGTTCCTGAAAATACACCCATTGTTCATTCGGGTGAATCTGCACTCGCCGACTGCACAATGCTGGGCCATCCGGACGTTATGCATCTCACTCAGTATGTCACCGGCAATGACTACTCCCGCTTAAAGTCCCGTGCGGTTCCTTCTGAAGAGGCTTCGGTTGTCGTGGAGGTTTGGCACTATCCTCCGCTTCTACCGGGACGGAATAGTATTGATCCACTATCCATCTGGCTCACGACACGCGATATCGCAAACGACGAGCGAGTACAGGGCGAGAGAGAAGAAATGATGGAGAAGTTCAAATGGTAATTGGCTTTGACAAGTTCAGAGACAAGTTTGGCGCATTCGCCAACGACTATGTCATCATCGGTGGCAGTGCCTGCGATTGGCTCTTTACGCATCGCGATGCTCGTTTTCGAGCGACTAAGGACATTGATCTCGTTGTCTGTGCGGAACAAACGACAGACGCCTTTGTGGCGGCCATGTGGGATTTCATCCGCGAAGGCGGATACTCGGCGTACGAACGGAAGGATGGACGCAAGAGCTTCTATCGGTTCCTCAATCCGACAACGGACGGCTATCCGTTCATGTTGGAGTTCTTCTCCCGTGAACCGATGAACTTCCCGTTAGCGGCCAATAGCATCATAACTCCAATTCCTACCGATGACGAATCAGTCTCCAGTCTCTCCGGCATTCTTTTGGACGAGAACTACTATTCGTTCATTCGGAACTACCGTCAGAATGTGGATGGTGTTTGTGTCCTTTCCGTTGAGGCATTGCTGGTTCTCAAAGCTCGCGCATGGATGGACCTTTCCGCAAGAAAAGCACGCGGCGAATTCGTCAAGGACAAAGACCTCGCCAAGCATCGCAAGGATGTGTTTCGCTTGCAATCACTCATTGGACTCGATTCGCAAACCGTTCTCTCGAAGCCGCTTTTCAATGACTTCAAAGACTTCCTTCAGGCGATTAGGCAGGAGCCGCTTGATCCACAGACACTTGGGGCGGCGGAAAGTTTTGATGAAGCAATGGAGAAACTCGAATCCATCTTCATGGAGGCGCTTGCATGACACCCGAAGAACAGGAGCATGAGGAAAAGCTTGCTGCGCTCGTCGCCGCCAATCTGTCCGCGCTTCAGACTGTCGATGCGGTGAACCGCGCCAATGCTGGACACATCTCCATCAGCAAAGGCAATCAGCGCATTCTCTCCCTGACAGTCGATCCGGCGGAGCGCCGTCATGCAGACATGCTCGAGGCCATCAAGGACTTGAAGCCCAAGCCCAGACCGACGCGAAAAGACATCCTTACCGGCAAAGCGCTGACAATGCGTCGTGAGAAGCCCTGTGAGAAGAAGGAGCGGATCGAAAAGTTCCTACGCGACAAACTGGCCGCACTGGCGCTTCTGCGCGAACGTGACTACTACAAGTTCCGCGAACGCATTACGGAGAACAACAAGCAAGAACTGGCAAAGCACATGGGCATGCCCGTCAGCACCTTCGGTCGGCTGGTCAATGGCAGTTCGACACTCAAATGCCTTTGCTATGCCGTTACGGACGAAGAAGGATTCAAAGGGTATCTCCGCTTGCGTTCAAAGATCATCTGAAGCCGCACGTTTTCTAAAACGCAAGGTCTGACAGTCTGTGTCGGTTTGCGAGGAAGCAATGGGGAAAACCCTATCCTTATTGGGCAAAGCGCCGTCTGAACCACTTTTGAACCGCGTTAGAAAAATCGGCCGAAGTCGCGGGAACAAGGGGTCTTTCGGCATTCGATGTTGTTCTAACGATTCGCGCTGCAACCTCTATATGCACAAAAACGCCGCGTAAAAGCGGCGTTTCGCATATCGTATCTCACGTGGCGCGGACTGTCATTCTTTTGTACCCGTGAGAAGTGGTCGGGGCGAGAGGATTTGAACCTCCGACATTCTGCTCCCAAAGCAGACGCACTACCAGGCTGTGCTACGCCCCGTCAATGGGGCTATTATACCAAAAACAGATGGCGTGCGCGCCCGGCCGCGGCCGCCGGCGGAACAACGGCCCCAGGCCGGCGTGCGCGGCGCGCCCGCCCTACCGTTTTGGTATAATTTGCCTCCGTGACTCAATGGACGCCCAACTATCCTCCCGAACTGCCGGTTTGCGAACACCGGGAGGAGATTCTCGCCGCCTTGCGCACGAGCCGCGTCGTCATCGTCTGCGGCGACACGGGCTCCGGAAAGACCACCCAGCTCCCGAAGATGGCGCTGGAGGTGAAAGAGGGACGAGGGAAGAGGGACGAGGGAAGAGGGACGAAGGATGAGGGACGGAGAATCGCGTGCACGCAGCCGCGGCGATTGGCCGCCGTCACCATGGCCGAACGCGTCGCCGCGGAGCTGGAGGTCGAGGTCGGCGGATTCGTCGGCTACCGGCACCGGTTCGAGCGCAAAATCTCGTCCGACACCCGCATCGAGTTCATGACGGACGGCGTTCTCCTCGCCGAGACCCGCTTCGACCCCCTCCTGCGCGCCTATGACACCATCATCGTCGACGAGGCGCACGAGCGCTCGCTCAACATCGACTTCCTGCTCGGCATCCTGAAGCGCGTCCTCGCTCGCCGGGCGGACCTGACGGTGATCGTCTCCTCCGCCACCCTCGACGCGAAGCGCTTCTCCGAGTTCTTCGACGGCGCGCCCGTCGTCTCGGTGCCGGGCAGGCTCTATCCGATCGAGATCGGCTACCGCCCCCCGCCGGACGGCGAGGAACTCGACCTCCCGCGCGACGTCGCCGCAGCCGTGAACGAGCTGCCGCCGCGGGACGACATCCTCGTCTTCCTCCCGGGCGAACGCGACATCCGGGAGACGGCGGACTACCTGACGGAGGTCCGCGGCGACGGCGACGAGATCATCCCCCTCCTCGCCTCGCTCCCCTCCGCCGAGCAGCGCCGCGCCTTCCGGACCTCGTCCCGCCGCCGCATCATCCTCGCGACCAACGTCGCCGAGACCTCGGTGACGATTCCCGGCATCCGCGCCGTCATCGACTCGGGCCTCGCGCGCATCTCCCGCTACGTCCACCGCACCCAGATCCAGCGGCTCCAGATCGAGCCCGTCTCGAAAGCCTCGGCGAAGCAGCGGACCGGACGGTGCGGACGCCTCGGACCCGGCACCTGCCTCCGCCTCTATTCCCAGGAGGACTTCGACTCCCGCGACGACTATACGCCGCCCGAAGTCCTCCGCTCCTCGCTCGCCGGCGTCATCCTCACGATGCTCGACCTCAAGCTCGGCGACATCGAGCAATTTCCCTTCATCGATCCGCCCAAGCCCGCGATGATCCGCGAGGGCCTCCGGGAACTGCTGGAGCTCGGCGCCCTCGGGAGGAGAGGGGACGAGGGAAGAGGGACGGGGGAAGAGGATCGGGAGATCGTTCTGACGGACATCGGACGCAAGCTCGCGAAGATTCCGGTGGAGCCGAGACTGGCGCGCATGCTGCTCGCCGGCTCCGAGAACGCGGTCCTCCCGGAGGTCCTGCCGCTCGTCGCCGCCATGGCCTGCGACGATCCCCGGCGGCGTCCGATGGACGAGCGCGAGAGGGCGGACCAGGCGCATGCGCGCTTCCGCGTCGCCGGTTCGGACTTCCTCGGCACGCTCGCCCTCTGGAACTGGTGGAACAAGGAAGCGGCGAATCTCTCCCAGTCCAGGGCGCGCAAGCTCTGCCAGACGACGTACCTCTCGTATCCGAAGATGCGCGAGTGGCGCGACCTCGCCCGCCAGCTCGAGTCGCTCGCGAAGCGGCTCGGACTCTCCTTCGCGCAGACCGAGAAAAGGGAGGACGAGGACTTCTCGGCGGCCCTCCACTGTTCGCTCCTGACCGGACTTCTCGGACGCATCGGCAAGTACGACGAAGAGGAGCAGGACTACCGCGGCGCGCACGGACTTCGGTTCGCGCTGCATCCGAGCTCCGTCGTCGCCAAGCAGCTGAGACGCGCGAAGTCCACCAACCCAAACACCCAAAAAACCAAAGAACCCAAACAACCCTTTCCGACCTGGATCGTCGCCGGCGAACTCGTCGACACCGCGCGCCTCTTCGCGCGCAACGCCGCGGCGATCGACGTCCGCTGGATCGAACCCGTCGCCGGAGCCGTCTGCAAGCACAGCTACCATTCGCCGGAATGGGACGAGAGCTCGGGCTTCGTCCGTGCGACCGAGCAGGTCACGCTCTACGGACTCGTCATCGTGCCCGCGCGACGCTGCGACTACAGCCGCGTCGACCCCGTCTTCTCGCGGGAGATCTTCATCCGCCGCGGACTCGTCGACGGCGACTTCCCGCGCCCCCCGCCGCAGGTCAGATCCAACCAGGAGCTCCTGAAGGCGCTCCGCCGCCGCGCCGAACGCGAACGGCATCCGGAGTTCTTCGACGCGGACAATCTCGCCGCGCATTTCGCCGCGGTCCTCCCGAAGGAGATCTGCTCCGCAGACGCCCTCCGCACGTGGCTGCGCGCCGCGCCGGCCGCGGAGACCGCGCCCTTCTCGCTCAAGAAATCCGACTGGTGGCCGACCGACGCGGAAGCCCCGGCCGGATTCCCGGATTCGCTCCGCATCGCCGGCGTCACGCTTGCGCTTGTCTACCGGCACGCTCCGGACGATCCCGAGAGCGACGGCATCACCTGCACGATCCGGCGGTCCGACGTCGGCGTGCTCCGGATCTGGAAGAGCGACTGGCTGGTGCCGGGACTGCTCGCGGAGAAGCTCGCGTGGATGATCAACACCCTGCCGACGGCCCTGCGAAGGGTCCTCTCGCCGATCGACGAGACGGTCAGCGTCCTCTTGCCGCTCCTCAAGCCGGGGACCGAGAGCCTGGCGGACGCCGTCCGCCGGACGGTTTCGGAACGTTACGGCGTCCGCATCCCCGACACCGCCTGGGAGCGGATCGAGCCGCCGCCGCATCTTCAGATGCGCTTCGAGATCCGCGACGACGCGACCGGCCGCACCCTCGCCGTCACCCGCGATCCGGACGAGGCGCTCAAGCTCGCCGCGCCCGCCGCGAAGGAGCCCGAGGCGTCCGCGCCGAAGCTCGCGCAGACCTGGATCTTCGGCGACATCCCCGAGCGGTCCGTCGACCGCAACTCGGGCTGGGAGACGATTTCTTATCCGGGGCTGCACGACGAAGGCGAGGGCGTGACGCTCAAGCTTTCCGACGACCCGAAGAAGGCGCTCTCGGCGCATGACGCGGGCGTGACGCGGCTCTTCGCCCTGGCGCTCAAGAACGTCGCGGTCCCCTTCCGGCGGAACCGACTCGGCTTCGACGCGGCGCTGTACCTCAAGGACGTCAACTACGCGGACGACAGGGTCTCCGCGGACCTTCTCCTCGGCGCTGTCGCAGAGACATTGGTGCGGAACCGTCCGTCCGTCCGCACCGCGGCGGAATTCGAGCGGCGGCTCGGCGAAGACCGCGCGGCGGTCGTCAGGGCCCAGTCGGAGATGTCCGCGATCCTCGTCGAATCCGCCGCGGCCGCGACGAAGATTTACGGGATGATGGAAGACGCGCGCGTGCCGGCGGAAACAGCGGAATCGGTGACCGAGCAAATCGCCTGGCTTCTGTTCCCGGGCTTCCCGCGGCACGTGCCGCTCGCGATGCTGCGACGCTACAAGCGCTATCTCAAAGGCGCGGCGGTCCGGCTCGAGCGGGCGCGGCTGAGTCCGTCGTCCGACCTCGCGAAGGAGGAGAAGTTCGCGCCGTATTGGATCCGCTACCGCGAGGTGGTGAAGAAGCGCGCGATCCTCGACGCACAGGCACTGGAGGAATTTCGCTGGATGCTGGAGGAGTTCCGCGTCTCGATCTTCGCCCAGGAACTGCGCACTCCCGAGCCGATCAGCGCCAAGCGCCTCGACGCGGCGTGGGAGCGGATCTAGCCCTGGGGCTGCTCGCGCAGCTTGATGATCCGCTGGTTGGAGGAGCCGCGGAACTCAAGCGAGATGTCCTTCTTCGCTTCGAGGAACGGTCCGTCGACGAGGACGTCAATGAGCGAGAGAAACTCGTCCGTGACCTCGGTGCGCCAGCGGGACTCGGACTTGAGCTCGGTCTCGAGCACGCAGCCCGTATAGACCCAGACGGTCTTGGAAAGTCCGAACCGGTCCCTGAGGCGGCGGAGAACCGGCACCAGCGCGCGCTGGTTCGACGGTTCCATCGGCTCGCCGCCGAGGATGGAAAGCCCGTCGATGAAGTCCGGCTCCATTGCGGCGAGGATCTCGTTTTCCGTCTTGCACGTGAACGGATTCCCGTACTCGAAATCCCATTGTTCGGGATTGAAGCAGCCCTTGCAGTGATGCGTGCAGCCCGAGACGAAGAGGGTGACTCGCACACCCTCTCCGTTCGCGACGTCGCACGTTCTGATGCTGGCGTAATTCACGACACGTGAAGGACGCGTTCCTTGATTTCCTGCGTCCGGCCCTGGTTCCAGAACTGGGAGCCGATGTAGCCGCAGGTGCGGCGGGCGACATTGAGCTTGGACTCGTCGGTATTGCCGCACTTCGGGCACTTCCAGATGAGCTTGCCGCTGTCGTCCTTGACGATCTGGATCTCGCCGTCATAGCCGCACGCCTGGCAGTAGTCGCTCTTGGTGTTGAGCTCGGCGTACATGATGTTGTCGTAGATGAACTTCATCAGAGCGAGAACCGCCTTGAGGTTGTTCTGCATGTTCGGCACCTCGACGTAGGAGATCGCGCCTCCGGGCGAGAGCTTCTGGAACTTCGCCTCGAGCTCGAGCTTCTTGAACGCGTCGATCGGCTCCATCACGTGGATATGATAGGAGTTGGTGATGTAGTTCCTGTCCGTGATTCCCTTGATCACGCCGAAACGGGACTGCAGGCACTTGGCGAACTTGTAGGTCGTGGACTCGAGCGGGGTCCCGTAGAGGGAGTAGTCGATGTCCTCGTCCTTCTTCCACTTCGCGGTGTACTCGTTGAGCTTCTTCATGATCTCGAGCCCGAGCTTTTCGCCCTCCGGCTCGGTGAGCTTCTTGCCGTTGAGGGCCATGACGGCCTCCCAGAGCCCGGCGTAGCCGAGCGAAAGCGTCGAGTAGCCGCCGTGCAGGTACTTGTCGATCTTCTCGCCCTTCTTGAGGCGGGTGAGCGCGCCATACTGCCAGAGGATCGGGGCCGCGTCGGACGGCGTCCCGGTCAGGCGCTCGTGGCGGCACTGCAGGGCCTTGTGGCAGAGCTCGCAGCGCTCGCCGAAAACTTCCCAGAACTTCTTGAGGTCTCCGCGCGCGGAGAGCGCGGCGTCCACGAGGTTGAGGGTGACGACGCCCTGGTTGAAGCGCCCGTAATACTTCGCCTTCCCGTTCTCGTCGACGTACGGCGTGAGGAACGAGCGGCAGCCCATGCAGGTGTAGCAGTGTCCCTCGCCGTTCTTGTCGACCTTGAACTCGAGCATCTTCTTCTCGGAGATGTAGTCCGGGACCATGCGCTTCGCGGTGCACTTGGCGGCGAGCTCGGTGAGGTGCCAGAACTTGGACTTCTCGCGGATGTTCTGCTCCTCGAGGACGTAGATGAGCTTCGGAAACGCCGGGGTGATGTAGACGCCCTGCTCGTTCTTGACGCCCCGGAGGCGCTCCTTGAGAACTTCCTCGATGATAATCGCCAGGTCCTTGCGCTCGCGCTCGTTGCGTGCCTCGCCGAGGTACATGTAAACGGTCACGAACGGCGCCTGGCCGTTGGTGGTCATGAGCGTGACGACTTGGTACTGGATCGTCTGGACGCCCTTCTCGATTTCTTTGAGGACGCGCTTCTCGACAATTTTGTCAAAGTCCTTCTTCGCCATCTTGACGCCGGCGAGCTCGCATTCCTCGGTGACCTCCGCTGCGATCGCCTTGCGGCTGACCTCGACGAACGGGGCGAGATGGGTGAGCGAGATGGACTGCCCGCCGTACTGGTTCGAGGCGACTTGGGCGATGATCTGCGTCGCGATGTTGCAGGCGGTCGAGAAGCTCTTCGGCCGCTCGATCATCGTGCCCGAGATCACGGTGCCGTTCTGGAGCATGTCCTCGAGATTGACGAGATCGCAGTTGTGCATGTGCTGCGCGAAGTAGTCCATGTCATGGAAGTGGATGATGCCGTCCTTGTGCGCCTGGACGACGTCCTCCGGCAGGAGCAGACGCGCCGACACGTCCTTCGAGACCTCGCCCGCCATGTAGTCGCGCTGGACGGAGTTGATGGTCGGGTTCTTGTTCGCGTTCTCCTGCTTGACGTCCTCGTTGTTGCACTCGATCAGAGAGAGGATCTGCTTGTCCGTCGTGTTCGCCTGACGGAGGAGATTCTGCTTGTAGCGGTAGGTGATGTATTTCTTCGCAATCTCATGCGCGCCCATCTCCATGATCTTCGTCTCGACGACGTCCTGGACCTCCTCGACCGTCATCGCGCGATCGCGAGCCTCGCACACGCCGCAGACCTCTTCCGCAATCAATTTGATTCGGCCTTCGGAAAGCGCATCCTTGTAATCCACCGCCTGGCTGGCCTTGCGGATTGCATTTTCAATCTTCGTAATGTCAAACGCAACCTCCTGGCCGCTGCGCTTGATGATTTTCATGGTTTTCATGGTTATTTTGGCTCCTATTGTGTTTGCACGGAATAGCATACACAAAATATTGTGGGGTGGCAAGAGGTAAATTATCAAATCTTATCTACAGGTTGTGGACACTGTAAGTGCCCGAATACAAGCCTTTGTGTATTTTTTAGAACCTGGGGAGCTTGGAAAGCGCCTCCACCCGGCCCTCGGGAGTGTTGCGAAGGCGCCAGATCCGGCCATGTTCGTCCCTGAGCTCGCGCAGACGCCGCTCGTCGCGGCGATGGCAGGCGCACTCGAGGAGAAGCGCCGCGTAGGAGATCTCCTTCGCCCAGTCGCTGCGGTCCAGCCAGCGCTCGAGCGCCAGGCGGACGCCGCGCGCGACGCCCGAAACGTCGTCGAGCACGAATTGGGTGATCCCGGGGTGCCGCGAATAGCCGACGTCGCCTGAGAGGATGTTGAAATACTCCGAGGCGTCGCCGCGCATCGCGCCGCCGCGCAGGTAGAGGGTGCCGAGCCGCTGGAGGAGTCCGCCGACCGGCAGGTCCATCACCGAACAGAGGTCTCTCTCGAGATCCATCTTGACCGCAATGCGGCCGGCGGTCATCAGGTTGCCGGCGAAGACGATTGCGGGGAGGGAGACGCAGAGCGGATGCCACGCGAAGCCGTCGGAGAAGTCGGTGACGACGAAGCGCTCGACGCGGCGCGCGCGGCCCGACTCCTCGGCGCGCTCCATGGCGATGCGCATGTCCTCGATGCGTCCGCAGAGCGAACGCGAGGCGAACGTCGGCGCCAGGACCGCGTTCGGATCGCATTCGAGCGCGCGGCGCCCGTCCGGTCCGATCGGCTTGAAGTCGAGGTCCTGCAGGCGGCAATAGGCCGCGGTCTTCTCCAGCTCCAGCGGGACTTCGCGCGCCACGGCGGCGTCATAGAGGTAGAACTCGTTGTACCGGAAACGGGAGAGGATGTCGACGAGCTCGAAGAGCGTCCGCGCGTTCGGACACCGGTCCGTCACATCCAGGAGGTAACCGCGTCTTTCAAACATCCGAGCGCCTTCGCCAGGTTGACCTGGTACTGGTTGGTCATCGAGCCCTTGCCGTGCACGTCGCTGATCGCCTTGAGCATGCGGCACGGGACCTTGTTGATCTCGCACACGTGCGCGATCGCCGCGCCCTCCATGTCCTTGAGCGAACAGCCGAGCTCCCTCGGATCCGTCACATCCCTCTCGTCGTTGGTGAAGCGGTCGCCGGTCGCGAGAATCCTCTTCGGGAATCTGCCGGCCGTCGCGCAGTCGAAGTAGGGCGTCTCGCGTTCGTTGTGCGTGCCGAGCTTCGTGCCGTTGAGAATCGTCAGATCGAAATCGTACTCGACCGCCTTCTCCACCTCGTAGACGTCGCCGACTTCCATCGCGGGATCGAGTCCGCCGACGACCCCGCAGTTCAGGATCTCGGTCGCGCCCCGGTCGATCGCCCGCTGGGTCGCGCACGCGGCGTTGACCTTGCCGACGCCGCTCACGACGAGGATGTCGTCGCCCGAGAGAAACGGACGGACGCACTCGGCCTCATTGGCCATTGCAATCACAAATGCCTTCATGTCGTCAAAAACTCCTATTCGAAAACCTTCAGTCTTGTTGCCGATTCGATCAGCCTGCGTTTCGCCGCCGCGACGCCGACCGGCGCGGCGAACGGCTCCCCTTCCTTGCCGCGGTCGTAGACGACCGCGCCGTTCGCCACCGTCGTCATGACGTCCGACGCGTGCATCGAATGGACGACGAGGTTCGGAATGTCGACGCACGGCGCCAGGTGGAACCGGTCGAGGTCGACGATGCAGAGATCCGCCGCCTTGCCGACCGCAAGCTCGCCGATGTTCGGCATCTGCAGCGCCCGGGCGCCGTTGGCCGTCGCCAGGTCGATGACCTCCCACGGGGGAAGCGCGGTCGGATCCTGCGAGACGCCCTTGTGGATCAGCGAGGCGAGATGCATCTCCTCGAACAGGTCGAGGTTGTCGTTCGACGCGCAGCCGTCGGTCCCGAGCGCCACGTTGACGCCGAGCTCCTTTGCCCGCAGAATGCGCGCAAAGCCGGAGCCGAGCTTCATGTTGCTGGACGGATTGTGCACCAGCGACACGCCCTTCTCGGCCATGATCCGGAAATCGTCGTCCGTGCACCAGACGCCATGCGCGGCATAGCCGCCGCAATCGAGAAGCCCCGTGTCGGCGAGGTAGGCGACGGGGGTCTTCCCGTGCCGCACGAGGCATTCGCGATGCTCCTTTTCGGTTTCCGACACGTGCACGTGCAGGGGGCGCCTCAGCTCCGAATTGTTCGCCGCCGCGAGCGCGCGGCAGAACGCCTCGTCCGTCAGGTATTCGGAATGAACGCAAAGGTCCGCCAACACGTCGCCCTTCGCCTCCTTTTCCATTCGGGCGTTCCAGGATCGCGTGAAGCCGATGCAGTCGGACAGCCGGTTGGGTATGAAGCCGAATCCGACCTTGCAGATCCGTCCGCGCAGGCCCGTCTCAAGGAGCGCCCCGGCCGTCTCGTCCGGAAACTCGTACATGTCCGCGACGCAGGTCATGCCGCCGGCAAGCATCTCGAAGGCTCCCCAGACCGCGCCCGCGCGGACGTCCGCGGACGACATCTTCGCCTCGATCGGGAAAATCGCCTCGGTCAGCCACCGCTGCAGGGGAAGTCCGCCGCCCACGCCGCGCAGCAGCGTCATGGGGGTGTGTCCGTGGCAATTGACGAGGCCGGGGAGGATCAGGCGGTTCGCGGTTCGCGGCTCGCGGCTCGTGAGATCGATGCGCGAAATCAGTCCCCCTTCGGTTTCAAGGGTCCCGAATCCGACCGTGTGGCCGGGCAGGAGCATCGCGCAGTTCTCGAATTTCATTGTGCTGCTATTATACACGATACGGTCACCCGCGCAAAACACTTTCAACCGCGGCGTCGATTTGCCCGGGAACGAGGACCGGAAGGACATGCTCGCAGCCGGGAACGGTCGTCACCTCGGCTTCGGGAAAAATCTCCTTCAGGAAGGCGGCGTTGTTCGGACGGACGATGCCGTCTTTTTCGGACTGGAAGATCGCCACCTTTGGCAGAGGACAGTTGGCAGATGGCAGCTGGTAGGCCTTGCGGAGTTCCTGACGGAAATCATGCTCGTGCAGGAACTCGAGTCCGCGGTTCAGGTTGTCCGCGCGGTAGATCGGCGCGGGATCGGCGCCGTACAGCAGATCCGTGCCGAGCTTGAGCGCGGCGAGCCGTCGCTCGCTCAAGCCCTTCCAGCCCGTCGCCTTGTCCTCCATCATCCGCGCGGAGGCGGAGACAAATACGGCGCCCCTGACCTTGTCGGGATACTTGAGCAGCATCCGCATCGCCATGGCGCCGCCCATGGAAAATCCGACAAGGACGACGTCGTCCGAATCCTCCATCACCCGCTCGGGAAGCCCGTCCAGCTGCTCGACGTAGCTGAAGACCCAGTCGTGCGGAAACGAGCAGAGGTCCCACGTCTCGGGGCCCGCCGCCCAGCCGTTAAAGACCAAGACCTTCGCACTCACGGACGATTCTCCCCGCCACGGCGGCCTTGGTCAGCATCGGCAGGCGCTCGACGGATCCGTCCTTCCGAAGGAACGTGACCCGGTTCGTGTCCGTGCCGAATCCGCACCCCTTCTGGGTCACGTCGTTCGCCACGATGAATTCAAGTCCCTTCGCGCGGCACTTCCGCCGCGCTTCCGACATGACATCGTTCGTCTCCGCGGCGAACCCGACTTTCTTCACGCCCTTCACGGTCTTCAGGATGTCCGGATTGCGGACGAGCCTGAGGACGCCGGACATCTCGCGCTTCTTCAGTTTCTTCGCCGCGCAGGCGGCCGGACGCCAGTCCGCGACCGCGGCGGTCGCGACGAGGATGTCGGCGCCGGGGAGCGCGGACTTGACCGCGGCGAACATGTCCCGCGCCGAAACGGCGTCGATGCGCGTCACCCCCTTCGGGGTCTTGAGCGACACCGGGCCCGCGACCAGGACCACGTCGTGCCCGCGCTTCGCCGCCGCGGCGGCGACGGCGAACCCCATCTTGCCGGTGGAGGGATTGGACAGGAACCGCACCGGATCGATGAACTCCCGGGTCGGACCTGCGGTGACGATGAACTTCATCTTGGTCATTGCTGGTATTCTACCACATTCAGCGCCAGACGGGAATGAAGAGGAGATCGAGCTTGATGCCGGTCTTGGGATCGCATTCGCGACGATAGAAGCGCCAGAGGAAGGAGGTGCGGACCGTGCCGTCCGCCTTCCTTTCCTTCGAGAACCAGGGAAAGACGTCGGTGGTCGAGTTGCCCTTGGATTCCTCGTGGTGGTACATCCGCCAGAAGAGGGAGGACTCGTACTTCTTCTCGTCCTTGATCTTCGCACGCGTCCGCTTCGAGAAGCTGACCCTGCGGGTGGATTTGGACTTGTAGAGCAGTCGGTTGCCGAACGTGCGGCGCTCGGTGAGGTCCACGCACGCGTCCGAGGCCTCCTGAGACTCATTCGTCTTGTCGGCAACGCCGTTTTCGTCTCCTCGGCTGATGTTCCACGCATCGATCCCGTGTTCGGATCCGGCGAGGCCGAACAGCCACTCCACCTCCTCGTTTCCGTACCGGCATTTGGAGACATCCTCCAGACGGTCGGAATCGATCGCCTTCTCGAGAACGTCCAGCGTTTTGTCCCGTTCGTACCACATCACCGGAACGACGCTGAAGCCGGTCTTGGATCCGCTGAAGGTCCGAACGACCGGCAGTCCCCACCATCGGTTGGTTTGGCTCCCGTGCGACACGCGGCCGTAGGGAATCGACAGGAAATCGCTGCGGTCGCGATACCAGAGCGGCAGCGCCCAGTTCTTCCCCTCTCTCCCGTTCCAGCCGCAGAATCCCAACGCGACCTTGTGATCGTCGCCGCTGCGGACGTACGGCAGCGTCGCGAAGGTATCCTCGTCCCTGTAGTAGAGCGGAAGCACCCACGACGAACGCTTCGTCCACCCGCCGAGCGCGGTCACGAACGTGCCTTCGGGGCGATTGCGATAGTAAAGCGGGACGACCCACGAAGAGTCGCCGTCCGATCCCGCAAACGGCGTGATGTGGATGTTGTCGCCGTGGCACCAGGACAGGAGAAGAGGCGACAGCCAGCCGGTCATCTTTCCCTTCTCGTCGTAATCGCAGCAGAACGGCAATGAGGCGAACGTGCGCTTGCTCCGGTAGTAGAACGGAAAAAGCCAGTCGGAATCCGCAGCGCCGCCGTTGCGGTTCCATCCCGCAAGGCCGAGCGCGACGCGTCCGAACCGGTTGGAGTCGCTCGGATCGAAGCCGGTGACGGACAGAAGCAGCGGCGAACCTCGGTACTGGACCCTGTCGCCCACCTCCAACTGCCGCACCCAGGGCGGCGTGGCGAAGAAACGGTCCTTCGGACGGATCCAGTAGAACGGGAGGATCCAGCTTGACGTCAGGACTCCGCCCTCGCGCGCGTAGCCCGCGATCCCGGCGCCCACCCAGAACGTCCGGTCCTCGCCATCGCGACGGGAGTCGTTGTAGTAGGCCGGAAAGATGCAGTTGAAGCGGCGGCTGCCGGTCCACTCGAAGAAGGCAATCGGGAACACGGCGCAACCCGTGAGCGAATCGGGGACGATCAGAGGAGGAACGATCCACGTGTGGCCCACGTGGCTGACCAGCGGAAAGACCGAAAAGTAATCGTCTCCCCAGAACACCGGAAAGATCCGGTTGTCGTTGTCGTGAGTGAACGACATGAGCGGCCAGGCAATGCTGACGTCGCCGCTGTCCGCATAGTAGAACGGCCACAGGTTGACGTGCTCGGCGCGGACCGTGGCTCCGCAGGCGACCAGCGAGGCGACCACCAGGTTTCTAATCGTTTTCATTGTACCACTCTTCCATTTTTCGGTTGAATTCCAGACGGGTGAGCCGCGCCCATTCCCGCGTCCGTTCGGTTAGGTCCTCGACGTGCATCGACACCTTCCGGCGCGGCACGAACGGCGCGACAAAGAACCACTTGAATACGCTCTCGAGCAAGGTCGGGAGGAAGGACGGGGAATTCGTCCGCCCCTTCCGGCTCCAGATCGAGCCCCAGAGACCCGAGGTTCGGATGCCGACCACGCGGACGGACGGCGGAAGCGCGCGGCAGACATTGTACGCGAGCTGGCGGGTGCCGATCTCCTCCTTCGGTTCGGTCCAGATGTGGCCGGACGGGTAGAAGATGACGTTGTCGCCGGACTCAAGAGCGTCAATCACCACGTCCTGGAGTCCGCGCGCGATCTTCGCCCCCTCCGTGCTCCGGTGATTCCGGAGATCCGGGACCTTCACGCAGCCGAGCGTCTTCAATACCTTCGACGAAACTCCGCCGCGGTCGAGGAAGCGTTCGTCTGAAAGCGGCTTCAGTGGAATGCGCCAGAATTCAGCCGTAACCAGCATTGGATCGACCATCGCGGGATGGTTGGGAAGGAAGAGATAAGCGAAGTTGGCAGATGGGAGTTGGCCGCTGGCAGGCGGCGGTTCGCCGTTCGCGATCGGCAGGGCCGTCGTTCCGCCGACGGCCAAGGTCACGTCGTAGCGCCTGGAGAAAATCCAGCGTCCGACGAAGCAGAGGACGCTGCGGTAGTTGAAGACGAAAACGACGGGCGCGACCAGCATGACAAGTCCGAGAAAGGCGAGGAACGCGCGAGGGCCGAAGAAATGGCTGATCGCGATGTAGAATCCGGACGCCACGAACATGAACAAAAACGAGACCTGGTTGAAGTAGGCGAGCATCGTGTTGATTCTCGGACCCTTCACCACCTTCTGGATTTCGGTGTCGAACGGCAACTTGAAGAAGCCGAAGTCAAACGCAAGAACCGCAAGAGCCGCCGCAAACGGGACCGGGCGCGGATTCACGAAGAAGAGTCCGAAGAAAATCGCCGCGGCGATCCAGCCCGTGACAAGGACCGCCCCGAGGAGGAAGCGCCGGCGGTCCACAAATCCGGCGAGAACCTGTCCGAGCACGATGCCGACGACGGCGACGCAAAGCATCATCCCCGTGTGCAAGTCATCGAGCGCGAGGACTTGCTTGCAGTAGACGATAAGCCCCTGCTGGAGCATCGCCGCGGCAAACCAGAAAACGGACAACGTGAAGATGACGGCGTTGAGTCCGCGATAGTTCCGCGCCACCCGGTAGGCGCGCGCCATGTAGCGAATCGGATTCATCGAGTGAATCGCGCGGTTCTTCTCCTCGTCCGCCCGGATAGCGCAGCTGAAGCCAAGTCCCAGGAGCGCGAAAGAGCCCAGACACAGGTAATGCACCCACGGAGCAACGCTTTCGGAGAGGCAACTCGCGGCAATCGTTCCGCCCAGGACCGCGAGGAACGCGACCCCTTCCATGCCGCCCATGCCGGTCGAGATGCGGTCCTCGCCGCCGACGTCGCGGACGAGCGCGTACTTGGCGGGCGAGTAGAGGGAACTCTGGAGACCCATCAGCAAGATGGCGCCGATCACGACCGGGATCGAATGAAGGTGGAAGCCGAGGATCGCGAGCGCCACGATCGGAAGTTCCGCCCACTTGGCGAGACGGAAGATTCTCTTCTTTTCGAAGACGCAGGTCAGCCGGTCGGCGAGCGGCGAACAGAGGATGTAGGGCAGGACGAGCGCCGCGGCGGTCGCGCCCATCAAAGTCGAGCACTTTTTTTCGTCCGCCAGCCACGACAGCAGCACGAAGCCCGCGAGCGTCTTGAGGAAGTTGTCGTTGACGACCCCGAAGAAGTTCGTGACGTAGAGCGGAAGGAAGGAGCGACGTTTCATCTCCTCCCCTCCAGGGATCGGAAGATGACGCCGCAGACGTGATCGCGGACGCGCGCGGCCCAGGCGCGGTTGTCGACGCCGGACGGACGGAACGCGCGGTGCCATACGCCGTCCGCCAGCGCGTAGACGCTGACCTGCGCCCATACGGACGACGTCCAGAGCTCGAGCTCGGTCTCGTCCTTCTCCTTCATCGCGAGGAGGTCGCGAAGCGCGTCGTAGATCGGCTTGCCGAAGTCGCGGGTAAACGCGTCGTGGAACTTCGTCGGATTCGTCACTTCCTGCTTGAAGAGTCCGGCGCAGAGCTTCTGCGCCTTTTCGCTCGGGAGCGTCATGAAGAGGAAATCGTCCACCCAGGCCGTAATCGCCGCACGCCAGTCGGCTTCGGTCTTGACACCCTTCGAAAGTTCCTCAAGAGGCCTGCCGAGGTCTCCGAAGAGACGACGTGCGACGGTGCGGTAGAGTCCCTCCTTGGATCCGAAGTAGCGGTTCGCGAGCGCAGAATTGACCTTGGCCCGCTTGCAGATCTCGCGGACCGAGGCGAGATCGAAGCCCTTCTCGGAAAACTCCTTCGCCGCGGCCTCGAGAATGGCCTCGCGCGTTTCCTGTCCGTCCGCTCTTTCCCTGCGATTCGTCTTCATGTCGTCAGCTTCGCTCTTCGAATTCCGTGCGGAACCTCATGTACAGGAACGCGCCCGCGATCAGAAGCGCGCCGACCACCGCAAAGACAGTCACACGTCCCGGGGTCGCAAGCCGCGCGGAGTCGCAGAGCAGGACCTTTCCGACGGAGAGTGCGAGGACGACGAGTCCGGCGATGCGCCAGGCCTTCATGCGGCGGACGATGCCGGTCGCGAGCAGGAACGTCGCGATGACGGACCAGACGAGCGTGACGAATCCGCCCTTCAGCGCCGGCAGGAATGCCTTTTCGAAAAACGAGCTCTCGAGGGAGATCGGGAAGAAGGCGGCGATCGCCGCGGCGACATAAACCATCCACTTACCGTCTTCGGAGAGGAGTCCGCCGTAACGCCGCTTCGCGAGCACGGCGAGCGCAATCGGAAACACGCCGATCTTGAGCCCGCGGACGGCGAATCCGCCCCAGTACAGGTCCTCAGCAGGACGGAACGCGGCCGCGACCTGCATCATCGCGACCTGCCAGGCGATCAGGCAGCCGATCGTCATCAGGACGGACATCGCTCCGAGCGTCCGCTCCTTCGTCCGTCCTCCCAGCTCCGAGAGAATGATCGCAAACGCGCAGAAGATCGGAACGACGAAATCACGGAAGGCGACCGCTTCGGCGCAGAGGTCGACGAGCCCACCGACGGCAAAGAGCGTCGCGGCAACGATCATCACCGGCGCGCCGCCGAGATTGAGCCGGCGGCAGAGGGCCGCGAGCACCGCGTGAAGCGCCGCAGCAGAGAAGAAGAACGCCATCAGGTGACGCATGACGCCTTTGTCGAGGCAGAACGTCATCCAGGCGATCGTCATGAGCGCGACGAACAGCCAGCAGCAACCGTTGGCGAGGTCCGAACGGCGGCGGACGCCGAGCGCGGTCAACGCGAACGCCATCAGGTAGAGAACCGTCGCGAACGACACGTTGGCGATTTCGTGTCCGTATGCGCCGACGTTGCTCTGCGCCATGACGTACGAAACGGCGATTGCAATGAAGCCGCAGGCCGACCACTTGCGGAAATACGCGACCGTGCAGGCGCCGAACGCCAGGAGTAGAAGATAGGATTCAAGGTAGGTCGCCGAGCCCGTGAAGCTGCAGACCTTCGGCACGAGGAATCCGCCGAAGAGTCCGAGTCCGGCGATCATCAGCGAGCGGAGCCGGACCGAGAGAACGCCGGCGACGAGCGTCGTGACGGCGAGTCCGAAGAAGGCCGTCCACCCCGAGGCGATGACGGGCGGACGGAAGTAGCGGTGACCGAGTCCGAACGCAAAGTAGAGTCCGACGAGCCCCAGCGCGGCGAACACCTCGCCAAGGATCGCGTAGCGTTCCTTTCGAACCTTGATCCAGGTTCCCGCGACGGTTCCCGCGACGCCCCAGAACATCATCCCGCAGACGCGCTGAGTCGGTCCGACCCAGCCGCGGTCGATCGCCAGCATCATGAAATAGGCGATCGCTCCGACAAGCAGGACAGCGCCGATGCGCGTCAGCCACCGGGTGGCGACGGCGAATTCGCGAGTCATGCCCTCCGGGGCGAAGCGTCCGCGGACGCTCAACCAGTCCGCGATCAGCGACGGCGGGGGCGGAGGCGAGGGACGACGCGGCAGCTGCGCGGCAACCGGCTGGGGCTCGGGCTTCGGCAGAGGCTTCGGCTCGGGCTTTGGAAGAAGCTCCTCTGCCTCGCGGCGCAGGTCGTCGATCCGCTTCAGCAGCCCCCTGATCCTGTATTCGTCCATGGCGTGACTCCTTTTGGTGTAATCACGCGATTACTTTATCATTTGTCCCGTCCCGCTGTCAACCGACCTCCGGGATGACCT
>CAZYQF010000024.1:0-20048 GCA_964650165.1 uncultured Lentisphaeraceae bacterium | reverse complement strand
TATCAAAAAAAGCAAAGTCTTTGCCATAAAAAAGTTAGGGCAGAAGACTCCAGGGGAAGTGCAATTTTTTGAAAAAGGATCTAGTCAAGCTGTTTTCTGGTCCTTTTTGAGTTTCTTGATCTGGTCGCGCAAGAAGGCGGCCCGCTCGAATTCCAGATCGTCCGCAGCCTGGAGCATGTCGCGGGTCAGCTCGGCCAGAATCTCCGCGTCGTTGCCGACCTCGACGATCTCCTGTTCGGACATCTTTGACGCCTTGAAGAGATACGTCGACTCGGAAATCGACCGCTTCACGGACTTGGGGACGATGCCGTGCTCCTCGTTATAGGCGATCTGCTTCGCGCGATGTGCCGCAGTGATTCTGAGAAGGTCGCTGATGGCGCCCGTTTTGCGGTCGGCATAGAGAATCACCCGGCCCTTCTCATGACGTGCGGTTCGGCCTGCGGACTGGACGAGCGACGTCGTCGAACGGAGGAATCCCTCCTTGTCCGCATCGAGAATCGCGACGAGCGCGACCTCCGGAAGGTCCAGCCCCTCGCGCAGGAGGTTGATTCCGACCAGGACGTCGAACTCGCCCTTTCTGAGGCGATGCAGGATCTCGACGCGCTCGATGGCGTCGATGTCGCTGTGCAGGTATTCGACGCGGATTCCGACGCCATGCAGGTAGCGCGTCAGGTCCTCGGCGCTCCGCTTGGTGAGCGTGGTGACGAAGACGCGGTCCTTTCCGGCCGTGACCTTCCGGATCTCCGCCTCGAGGTCGTCGATCTGGTTCGCGAGCGGGCGGATCTCCACCTCCGGATCGAGGAGCCCGGTCGGACGGATCACCTGTTCCGCCACCGTCTGCGACACAGAGTACTCGTAGTCCCCTGGCGTTGCCGAACAGTAAACGATTTGATTCACCTTCGCGTCAAACTCGTCGAACGTGAGCGGACGGTTGTCCTTGGCGCTCGGCAGACGGAATCCGAATTCCACGAGCTTTTCTTTCCGCGCCTGGTCGCCGTTGTACATAGCCCGGATCTGCGGAACGGACACGTGGCTCTCGTCGATGACCGTGAGGAATCCTTCGGGGAAATAGTCGATGAGGCACTCCGGCGCGCTGCCGGGGGCGCGGCCGGTCAGCGGACGCGAATAGTTCTCGATGCCGTTGCAGTAGCCGAGCTCGCGCATCATCTCCAGGTCGTACTCGGTCCGTTCCTTCAATCGCTGCGCCTCGAGGAGCTTGCCCTTCGACTCGAAGTACATGAGGCGCTCGGCAAGCTCCGACTCGATCCGGCCGTAAGCGGCCGCCAGCTTGTCCTTGCCCATCACGAACTGCTTCGCCGGAGTCACCACCGCCGCAGGCATCGCGACGCCCCTCTTGCCGGTCAGCGGATCCAGCGCCGCAATCGAGTCGATCTCGTCTCCGAAGAACTCGACGCGGATCGCGCTCGTCTGATACGCGGGGAAGATGTCCAGCACGTCGCCGCGGACGCGGAACGAGCCCGGCGCGAAGTCATAGTCGTTCCGGACATACTGCGCCTCGACCAGCTTCGAAATCAGCTTCGAGCGCGAGATGCTCTCTCCGGACTTGAACTTCACCGCAAGGTCCCGGTATTCGTCCGACTCGCCGAGACCGTAGATGCAGCTGACGGACGACACCACGATCACGTCCTTGCGCGCGATCAGCGCATTCGTCGCCGACAGCCGGTAGCGCTCGATCTCCTCGTTGATCGACGCATCCTTCTCGATGTAGGTGTCCGTCTGCGGAATGTAAGCCTCGGGCTGGTAGTAGTCGTAGTACGAGATGAAGTACTCGACCGCGTTTTCCGGAAACAGCTCCTTCAGCTCGGAGAAGAGCTGCGCCGCAAGCGTCTTGTTGTGGGACAAGATGAGGGTCGGACGGTTCCACCGGGCGATCAGGTTCGCCATCGTGAATGTCTTGCCCGAACCGGTGACGCCGCGCAGGACGAGCCTCCGGTCGCCGCGCTTCAGCCCTTCCTCAAGCGCGGCGATCGCTTCCGGCTGATCGCCGGTCGGCTTGAACTTCGACTGGAGCTTGAAGAGGCCCATAGTCGAGCCGTCACAGGCGAATCCGCCCCTCGCTCAGCTCCCTGCGGTAGTCCGCGACAGTCCGCGAAATGCCCTCCGCGAGGGAAATCGCCGGCGTCCAGCCGAGGGAGCGGATCAGCGCCGTGTCGCTAAGCTTGCGGGGCGTGCCGTCCGGCTTCGAGGCGTCCCAGGCGATTTCCGCCGGACACCCCGTCGCCGCCTTGATCGTCTCGGCCAGGCGGCGGATCGAAACCTCTTCGCCGGAACCGACGTTCATGAGGTCCGGCGGATTCTCGAGCCCGAGCGCGAAGAGACAGGCTGACGCCAAATCGTCGACATGCAGGAATTCGCGCAAGGGGCTTCCCGAACCCCAGAGCGGGACCGTCGCGTCCCCTTTCTCGCGCGCCGTCTCGAACTTGCGGATCATCGTCGGCAGGACGTGTCCGTGCGCGATGTCGTAGTTGTCGCCCGGCCCGTAGAGGTTGGTCGGCATCAGCGAATGGTAGAGAAGCCCGCGGTCGCGCCGCAGGAACTCGCAGAGCTTGAGTCCCGAGATCTTCGCAATCGCATACCCTTCGTTCGTCTTCTCGAGCTCGCCCGTCAACAGCGCGCTTTCCGGAATCGGCTGCGGCGCAAGGCGCGGATAAATGCAGGTCGAGCCGAGGAACAGAAGGCGGCTGACGCCCGCTTCCGCCGCCGCCCAGACCGTGTTGAGCGCAATCATCTCGTTCTCGTAGAGGAAGAGCGCGTTCGCCGCGCTGTTCGCGCCGATCCCGCCGACGCGCGCCGCCGCGATGATCGCGACGTCCGGATTCTCGGCCTCGTAGAACGCACGGACGGCCTTGGGGTCGAGCAAGTCGAGCTCCGCGTGGGTTCGGACGACAAGATTGCCGCATCCGGCCTTCTTAAGCGCCCGCACGCACGCCGCCCCTACCATCCCCCGATGGCCCGCGACATAGATTTTGGCGTTTTTATTCATGATTCAACCCGAACATCCCAACCACATCGCCGTTCAGGCCTCGGCCATCGCCTTTTCCTTGCGGGCCTTCTCAAGGTCCGCGTCGACCATCATCTTCACCAGCTCGTGGAACCTGACGGTCGGCTCCCAGCCGAGCTCGCGCTTCGCCTTCGAGGCGTCGCCGAGAAGCTGATCGACTTCGGTCGGACGCAGATAGCGCGTGTCGCATTCGACGTACTTCTCCCAGTCGAGATCCACGCGGGCAAAGGACTCCTGGAGAAACTCCTTCACCGTGTGCATTTCGCCGGTCGCGAGAACGAACTCGTCGGGCTTGTCGTGCTGCAGGATCTTCCACATTCCCTCGACATAGTCGCCGGCATAGCCCCAGTCGCGCAGGGAATTGATGTTGCCCATGTAGAGCTTGTCCTGAAGGCCCATCTTGATGCGCCCGACGGCGCGCGTGATCTTGCGCGTCACAAAGGTCTCGCCGCGGCGCGGAGACTCGTGGTTGAAAAGAATGCCGTTCGAGGCGAACATTCCGTACGCCTCGCGGTAGTTGCGGACAGCCCAGTAGCCGTAGAGCTTCGCGACGGCGTAGGGGCTGCGCGGATAGAACGGCGTCGTCTCCTTCTGCGGAACCTCCTGGACGAGTCCGTAGAGCTCCGAGGTCGACGCCTGATAGAACTTCGTCGTCTTGTCCCGTCCCGTCAGGTGAATCGCCTCGAGAAGGCGCATCGTCCCGAGCGCGTCGACATCGCCGGTAAACTCCGGGGAGTCGAAGGAGACGCGGACGTGGCTCTGCGCGGCGAGGTTGTAGATTTCGTCCGGCTGGATCTCGTAGACGAGCTTGATCAGGTTCGAGCTGTCCCCAAGGTCTCCGTAGTGGAGGAACAGCTTCACCCCGTTGACGTGCGAATCCTGATACAGGTGGTCGATTCGCTCGGTATTGAACGTGGACGCGCGGCGGATGATGCCGTGGACTTCATAACCTTTCGCAAGAAGCAATTCCGCGAGGTAGCTTCCGTCCTGTCCAGTGATGCCCGTAATCAGCGCTTTTTTCATGTTGATTCGTTTTCCCTCTTGATTTTCACTCTACGGGGAAGATTATATCATTTTTCACGGGCGAAAATAATGGCTCCCATCAAAGCGGTAAACGGCGCCACGAGAACGAGTCCGAAGCTGCCGACGAGCGTCTTCACGAGCTCTGCGCTGACCAGCGTGGAATTGAGGAAATCGAGCGGATGCGTCCCCTGTGCGGCGAAAACCATGAGAAGCGTCAGGTATCCGCCGGAATAGGCGAGCAGAAGCGTCGTCGTCATCGTCCCGACCACGCTCCGTCCGATGCGGAGACCGGAGAGGAGCAGCGGACGGAATCCGAGGGACGGATTGTGGAATTTGATCTCGGCGATGCCCGCCGCGATGTCCATCCCCAGATCCATCACCGCGCCGGACGACGCGAGGACGATCGCCCCGATGAAGATGTCCTGCAGATCCAGCGACGGATAGCCCGAATAGACAAGCTGCTGCGCGAACGGCATCGTCGCGCCGTTGACGTTCATCGCGCGTCCGAAGAAATGCGCGAGCCCGAGCGACGCAACGACTCCGAGCATCGATCCCGCGAACGCGGCGAAACCCTTCTTCGTCCATCCCGCCACGAGATACATGATGACGGCCGTCAGCGCGGCGACGGTCGCAAACGCGACGGACGAGGCGTGCCAGCCGGCGAGCGAAAGCGGAACGAGCAGTTTCCAGACGGCGAAACAGCTGAACAGAAAGCTGAACAGCGCCTTCGCGCCCGTCCAGCCGCCGAACGCGCAGAGCAGCACGCTGAACGCCGCGAAGAACGCGAGCCCCCAGCCGAGCCGCCAGTGATCGCGGGCGATGAGGATGGCGTCGTCCGTCAGTTCGTCCGGCAGGATCACGAGCGCGACATCGCCGACGCGGAACTTCTTGTCGAGCTCCATCTGGGCGCGCAGTTCGTTTTCCGCCTTGTAGGTTTTTCCGTCGGACAGCCGGACCTTCAGATGTTCGGTTCCGAACTCGACGAGACCATGAGTCTGCAACGCCGAATCGTCGACTTCGACGACCTCCGCGCGGGCCGCGCGCTTCGTGTCGTCCGACAGCCTCTTCGGTCCCTGCATCAGTCCCATGGCCACGCATGCGGCCGCAAGGACCGCATACGGGACGACGGAGCTGAGTCTGGATCCCATCCGCTTACCGGTAGAACGACTTCATGATCTTCGAGATGTCGGTGTTCTCGATGAAGCCGCTGAATTTCTCGGCTCCGACGCCCTTCGCGGTCGTCAGGACCGGCATCGCCGTGTGCGCGCCCGAGCTCCAGCCGATGCCGCACTTGTGGGACATCACGAGACGGCAGGCCCCGCCGAGGAGATAGCGCTTCTCGCCGTCGTACGCCTTGTTCTCCTCGATCTTGGACTCGTGGAACGCGAGATCGTGAACGAACGCCTCCGAGAGCTGCTTGAGTTCGTCCTTCGAAAGAACCATCGGATTCTCCTTCGCATCGCCTTCGAACGCAAAGCCGAACGCCTCGGTCATCAGCGGCTTGAACGCATCGAACGTCGCCTCGTCCTTGAGCGAACTGAAGAGTTTCGCGGCCTTGGACTCGAAGCGTCCGACGGACATCGTCTGGTTTGCGAGACGGTCCATGTAGAGCGCATAGCCCGTCCCCGCGAAGCCCATCGACATGCCGCCGGTCTCGTGGTCGCCCGTCACGACGACGAGCGTCTCGTCGGGACGCTTCTCGAGGAACGCGAGCGCGACCTTGACCGCCTCGTCGAGCGCGAGGACGTCGCGGAGGTTCGTCGCCGCGTCGTTGGCGTGGCCGGCCCAGTCGATGCGTCCGCCCTCGGCCATCAGGAAGAACCCCTTGTCGTTGTCGAGCATCTCGATCCCCTTCGCGACGATCTCGGCGAGCGTCGGCTGGTTCGCGGACACGTCCTCGTTCACGTCGATCGCGGTCTCGAGCGGACCGTTCGTGAAGCGGGTGAGGATCTTGCCGTCTCCCGGCCCGAGGGAGAGAAAGTCCTGCTTCGTGCGGACGATCCGGTAGCCCTTTTCAACCGCATAGTCATAGGCCTTGGACTTCTCCTCCCTGACGTCGAGTCCGCCGCCCGCGAAGAAATCGAATCCGGAATCCGCGAGGTCCCGGGCGATGCCTTCCATGTCGCCCCGGCTCTTGCTGTGGGCGTAGAACCCCGCCGGCGTCGCATGCGTGATCGTGACGGTCGACGCGATGCCGACCTTGAGCCCCGCGTCTTTCGCGGCTTTCGCGGACGAAAAGACGGAATCGCCCCTCTCGTCGACTCCGACGCTGTGGTTCTTCGTCTTCGAACCGCAGGCAATCGCCGTCGCGGCCGCCGCGGAATCCGTCACGAGCGAATCCGCGCTGCACGTGCGGGTCGTCGCGGAAAACGGCAACGCGTTCATCGCAAGCGGACCGTCCCCCCGGGCACGAGAGAACTCGTCCGCCGTCATGCGCTGCGGAACGGCCATCCCGTCGCCGATGAAGAGGAACACGTATTTCGGAACGGCGGCCAGCGCGCCGAACGAAATCATCGCAACGATCAGAACGAGCAGTTTCTTCATTTTCCCAAGGACCTTCGCCTTTCCACCTTCTTGACTGGAATTCATATGAGCCTCGTGATCACCTGATGACGTTTGCACCGCGCTTCAGCGGGATGACCTGTCCGCCGTAGACGAACTCGCCCGGCACGGGCGTATCCACCCGCCCCGTCGCCCGGCCGCCCGCGAACGCGAGGTCGACGGTGACGAAGCCGTCGGGATGCGGATGCTTCGCATGAAGCTCCTTGAGTCCGCCCGGACACGGCGCCACGCGGACCTTCGCGAAGAACGGCGCCGCGCTCCGGATGCCCGCAAGGCCCGTCTGCATGAACCAGATCGGATGCGCGCCCCACGCATGGCAGTCGCTGCGCGCCTCGAGCTGGCCGTTCTTGCCCGAATCCGGCGCCTCGAGAAGGGTCGTGACGCCGAGCTTCACGTAATCCCGCCAGAGCCCGAGCCGCTTGAGAAAGAGGTCCGCGCGCCCCATCTTGAAATACGCCTCGAAAAGGTAGTAGTTGAAGTACACCGTCGTCCGCGAGAGATCCGCGTCTTCGACCAGGTGGCGGAAGCAGATGTCGCGCTTCTCCGGCGGCAGCACGTCAGAGAGAATCGCCAGAGCCTGGGAATGCTCGGAGAACGTCTTCTTGGCCGCCGTGTCGGCGAAAAGTCCGCGCGACTCGTCCCAGAACGCCGCGACGATCGCCTTCTTGAGCTTCTCGGCCTTCTCCTCCCAGTACAGCGCCTGCAGCTCGTTGCCGAGCGCGCGTTCGGCCGTGGCGGCGGACTGCATGTCGATGAGCCAGAAGAGGTTGACGAAGGAATTGAGGTCGTGTCCGTGCGTCGAGTTCGGAACCGCGCTGTCTTTCCACTCCGTCGTCCAGTCCATGAAGTTCCAGCCCGGCGTCTTCTCGAGAAGCCCCTGCGCGTTCTCGTAGGTCTCGCATCCGGCCATCGACTTCCTCAGCCCCGGCAGGCGCGCGCGAAGCCAGTCGCGGTCCGCATGGTTCATCGCATAGTCGCCGTACATCGCGAGGTAGCAGAGCGTGTAGGTGAAGCCCTCCTGCGTGCCGCGCGTCGGATAGTTGAACGGACACTGTCCGTCGTCACGCGTCGCGAGGTCGTAGATCTCGATCGCCCGCTTGATCATGCGGTCGTCGCGGGAGAGCGCGGAAAGGACGAGAAGCTGCAGGCGGGTGTCGCCCGGATACATCTGCTGCTCGTAGAACGGACAGTCGAAGAGCATCTCGTGGCAGCACATCTGCATCGCCCGCGCGCAGATGCGGCGGATGTCCTGAAGCGACGGGTCTTCCGGCGAGGAAAACGCGCTGTCCATCTCGAGCGGATAACGCGATTCGACGAGCTCGAGATCCTTGATCGCCAGCGGAGCGTCGCCGGTCTCGATGTCCAGCCGGCACCAGCGTCCGCACCGGAACCACGGCGCAGAGAACTCGCCGGCCTTTTCGCCGACGAGAAAGGTCTCGCCGTAGCCGAGCAGGAACTTGCCGACGATCTCGTCGCGCTGGCCCTTGCGGCGGTCGGAGCCGTTTCGGGAGGATTCGGTCCAGGCCCACGAGAGCTTCGCGCCCTTGCCTTCGAGGACGGCGCGCGGATACGCGCAGTAGTAGCGTCCGAGGTCCCAGGCGACCTGGATCTTGGTGTGCGCCGGAATCGTCAGGACCTTGCGGTCCTTGAGCAGCGCGTTGAATCCGTCGAGCAAGTCGGACTTCGTCTCCGCCTCCGTGTAGACGTGTTCGCCGCGCCACGGGACGTCCTTCGCCAGCGCGCGGAACGCGCCGGGACGGACGTGAGACTCGGTCTGGTCGGGGAGCTGGGTCGGAAAGAGCATCCACCCTTCCGTCCGCGCGCCCCAGTTCGGATAGGCATGTCCCGCCGGCATGCGGATGACCGCGGTGTCCGTCCATTCCGTCGGCTCGACGGCATACGGACCCGACCCCTCGATCACGAACTGCGAGCCCGTGCCCCAGGCGCCGTCGTCAGCGCCGTTCGGACGCATCCCCGCGTACCGTCCGACCATCCACGCGGCCTTGCCGGTCGTCAGCGCCGCATCGAGCGTCCCGTGCGCCTTGAAGATGAAACCGCCGCGGTAGGAAAGCTGTGCGAGCGGCGCGTGGTCGCCGAGCTTGGTGACGACTGCGCGGAACACGTGACGGCCGGGCGCAAGCTTCGTCCGATAGGACTGATACTGCCAGTTCTCGACCGCGGCGCGGTTCGGACCGCGCGCGACGAACTGTCCGTCCAGCGTGAGATAGAAGCGCTCGTCCGCCGAAACGTCGAATTCAATGGTTTCCGCCTTGTCGCACGTGAATTCACGTTGGAAGACCATCACGTTCGAGACGGACTTGTCGTTCCGCGCGCCATGGGTGATCTCCATCGAGACCTTCGACGTTCCCGAGTCCGCCGGATGCCAGATCCAGCAGGCGTCGTCGATCGGCTGGACCGGGACGAGGTTCGTGTTGCCGCGCTGAAAACGCGCAGGACGGAAGATTCGCTCGGCAATGCCGTCTTCAGCCACCGCGGCGGAACAGGACAAGGAGGCGAAGAGAACGACAAGGAAAGATCTATAATTCATTTGATGATTATACCAAAACAAAGCCGAATTGTGAATGTTATCACAATTGAAAAAAGGAGCGCGGCGATGACGCCGCGCTCCTTTTTACCGCGAACGGTCAAGCTCTCAGGAGAACTTGTAGACGCAGGTCTTGCAGTACTTGGTGTGAAGGAGGTGTTCCGCCTTCTCGCCGCCCTGCGCGCCCGTCTTGCCGAGGAAGTCCTTGTAGAGGGCCTGGACCTGGGGGTTCTGGTGGGACATCCGGAGGACCGACTTCTCGTCGTCCGAGTAGATGCCGGCCGTGCGCGCCGCGCGGACGGCGTCCGTCGCGAGGCAGGGCTGTCCGCCGCCGCCGATGCAGCCGCCGCGGCACGCCATGACCTCGATGAAGTCGTAGCGCGGCTTGACGCCGTTCTTGCGGTCTTCGCGGATCTGGTCGATGACCTTCTCGACGTTGCCCATCTGATGCGCGACGGCGATGTTCACCTTCGTGCCCTTGATGTCGATCGTGGCGACCTTGACTCCCTCCATGCCGCGGACTTCGTTGAACACGATGGACGGGGGCTTCTCCTCGCCGGTGATCAGGCAGTACGCGGTCCGGAGCGCCGCTTCCATGACGCCGCCGGTGACGCCGAAGATCGTGCCCGCGCCGGTATAGGCGCCGAGCAGGTCGTCGGCCTTCTCCTCGGGCAGGCTGTTGAAGTCGATGCCCGCCGCCTTGATCATGCGGGCGAGCTCGCGGGTCGTCAGCACGACGTCGGTGTCCTGCGCGCCCGTGGCGCACATGTACTCGTCGCGTCCGATCTCGTACTTCTTCGCCGTGCAGGGCATGATCGACGTCATGTGGATCTTCTTGGGCTCCACGCCGTTCTTCTCCGCCCAGTAGCTCTTCGCCAGCGCGGAGAGCATCTGCTGCGGGGACTTGGCGGACGAGAAGTTCTCCGTGAAGTCGGGCGCGTACTTCTCCATCCAGTCGGTCCAGGCCGGGCAGCAGCTCGTCAGCAGCGGCATCTTGCCGCCCTGGGTGAAGCGCTTGATGAACTCGGTTCCCTCCTCCATGATCGTCACGTCGGCCGAAAAGTTCGTGTCGAACACCTTGTCGAAGCCGAGACGGCGGAACGCCGCGTAGATCTTGCCCGTGGTGAGCTCGCCCGGCTTCATGCCGAACGCCTCGCCGAGCGCCACGCGGACGGCCGGGGCGATCTGCACGAGGCAGGTCTTCTCCGGATCCTGAAGCGCGGTCCAGACCTTCTTGGTGTCGTCGTTCTCGTAGATCGCGCCGACCGGGCAGTGCGCCGTGCACTGGCCGCACTTGATGCAGGGCGACTCCGCGAGCTTCACGCCGGCCGCGGGGGCCATGACGGTCTTCTCGCCGCGGCCGATGAACTCCAGCGCCCAGACGTTCTGCATCTGCTGGCAGACGTCGGCGCAGCGGCCGCACTTGATGCACTTGTCGGGATTCAGCACGATCGACGGCGTCGAGGTGTCGACGTCGTGGTGAATGACCTCCTTCGGGAACGGAATGTCCCGGATGCCGAAGTCGGCCGCGATCGCCTGCAGCTCGCAGGAGCCCGAGCGCGGGCACTGGAGGCAGTCCGACGGATGGTTCGCGAGGATGAGCTCGAGAACGGTGCGGCGGACCTGCACGATGTCCGGGTCGTGGGTGATGATCTTCATTCCCGGCGTCACCTCGGTGCAGCACGCGCGGAGGAGCTTCGGGGACGGGACGAACTTCCCGGCCTCGGTGCGGGACGGGACGAGCTGGCGGACGACGCAGATGCCGCAGCTGGCGCCCGGCTTCAGGTCCGGATGGTAGCACAGCGTCGGGATCTTGACGTTCGCCGCCTTCGCGGCGACGAGCAGGTTCGAGCCTTTCGGAACGCGGACGGCGACTCCGTTGACCTCGAGTTCAATCATTTCAGTTTCCATTGTCAAAGCCTTTCTTTCTCTACTTTCCTCAGCCGTGGCTGATCGCGCCGAACTTGCAGACCGCCTCGCAGGCGCCGCACTTGATGCACTTCTCCGCATCGATGACATGCGGATTCTTCACCGTGCCCGAAATCGCGCCCGCCGGGCACTTGCGGGCGCACATCGTGCAGCCCTTGCACTTGACCGGATCGATCGTGTAGGTGACGAGCTTCTTGCACTTGCGCGCACGGCACTTCTTCCCGACGATGTGCTCCTGGTACTCGTCCATGAAGTAGGCGAGGGTGGAGCGCACCGGGTTCGACGCCGTCTGGCCGAGGCCGCAGAGCGAGGCCTTGTTCATCGCGTCGCAGATCTGCTGCATGTCCGCGATGTCCTGCTGGGTGCCGCGGCCCTCGCTGATCTTGTTGAGGTAGTTGAGCAGCTTGCGTCCGCCGATGCGGCAGGGCGCGCACTTTCCGCAGGATTCGTCGACCGTGAAGTCCAGGTAGAACTTCGCGATGTCCACGACGCAGTCCGTCTCGTCCATGACGATGAGGCCGCCGGAACCCATGATCGAGCCGATCTTCGCCAGGGACTCGTAGTCGATCGGGGTGTCGAGGAACTGGGGCGGGATGATGCCGCCGGAAGGACCGCCGGTCTGCGCCGCCTTGAACTGGTGGCCGCCGCGGATGCCGCCGCCGATGTCGAAGATGATCTCGCGGAGCGTCGTTCCCATCGGAACCTCGATGAGGCCCGAGTTGTTCACCTTGCCCGTGAGCGCGAAGACCTTCGTGCCCTTCGTCGTGGCGGTGCCGATCTTGCTGAACCACTCGCCGCCCTTGTTGATGATCACCGGGATGTTGGCGAGCGTCTCGACGTTGTTGATGACCGTCGGACGGTCCCAGAGTCCCTTGACCGCCGGGAACGGCGGACGGGGCCTGGGCATGCCGCGGTTGCCTTCGATCGACTGCAGGAGAGCGGTCTCCTCGCCGCACACGAACGCTCCCGCGCCGAAGCGGAGCTCGATCTCGAAGTCAAAGCCGGAACCGAGGATGTCCTTGCCGAGAAGGCCGAGTTCGGTCGCCTTCCGGATCGCGAGCTGGAGACGGTGAATCGCGAGCGGATACTCCGCGCGGATGTAGACGAAGCCCTTGGTGGCGCCGATCGCATAGCCGGCGATGATCATCGCCTCGAGCACGCTGTGGGGATCGCCCTCGAGCGTCGAACGGTCCATGTACGCGCCCGGGTCGCCCTCGTCGGCGTTGCAGACCATGTACTTCTGGCCCTTGGGCTGCTGCTGCGCGAACTTCCACTTCATTCCGGTCGGGAAGCCTGCGCCGCCGCGGCCGCGCAGGCCCGACTTCAGCATCTCCTCGACGACCTGCTCCGGCGTCATCTCGAAGAGAACCTTCTCGATCGCCTTGTAGCCGTCGCGCGCGATGTAGTCGTCGATCTTCTCGGGGTCGATCACGCCACAGTTGCGGAGCACGATGCGGTACTGCTTCTGGTAGAACGGGATGTTCGCCTCGGCGACGAGCTTCTTCGCCTGGTCGGGATCGTAGCACAGGCGGCTGACGACGCGGCCCTTCACGAGGTGCTCGGCGACGATCTCCTTGACGTCGTCGTTCTTCACCTGCACGTAGAACGTGCCCTGCGGAAGGATCTTGACGATCGGTCCCTGCTCGCAGAAGCCGAGGCAGCCGGTCTTCACGACCTGGACCTTGTCCTTGAGGCCCGCCGCTTCGAGGCAGGACGCGAATTCGGCGACCATGGTGTCAGCTCCGCCGGAGCAGCACGCGGTTCCGCCGCAAATCAAAACATAAGACTGATAAGCCATTTTCTGTACTCCCTTAGGCGTTCTTCACGATGTCGATCGACGGCTTATCGAGGATCTTGTCGTTGATGAGTTCCTTGTTCTCGACGTGCTTCTCGACGATCGCCTTCGCGGTCGCGGCATCGACGTTGCCGTAGATGACCGTGGGCATTCCGGGAACGACGACCTCGACGGTCGGCTCGGAATGGCAGAGTCCCATGCAGCCGGTCTGGCGGATGAGCACGTTCGTGAGGCCCTTCGCCGCGAGCGTGTCGACGAGAGCCGTGAACGTGTCCTTCGCGCCCGCGGCAATGCCGCAGGTTCCCATGCCGACGATGACCTGCACGTCCTTGTTGGAGCTGTCGCGCATCTCCATCGCCTTCTGCTTCTCCCCGCGCATCTTGCGAAGGTCGTCCAATGTAAGCTTAGCCATGATGATTTTCTCCTTAACCCTGCTTGCGATATTTTTCGATGATGGCGGTCACGTTGCCCTTGTCGAGCTTGCCGTGGACCTCGCCGTTGACGACCGCGACCGGCGCAAGGCCGCAGCAGCCGAGGCAGCGCACGGCCTCGATCGAGAACATTCCGTCGGCCGTCGTCGCGTTGACGCCGATGCCGAGCTGGCGCTCGAACTCGTTGATGATGTCTTCGCCGCCGCGCAGATAGCAGGCCGTGCCCATGCAGACCTGGATGATGTACTTGCCGGCCTTCTGAAGCTTGAAGAAATTGTAGAACGTCACCACGCCGTATATCTTCGCAAGCGGAACATCGAGCATCTCGGAGATTTCGATGGAGATGTTGCGGGGAATGTAACCATAGGTCTGCTGGACCTGATGGAGAACCATGATGAGATTTCCTGGTTTGGACTTCCATTCGGCGATGAAGGCCTTCAGCTCCGGCGTCATCGTTTCAATGTGTTCGCTCACGTTAATACTCCCATTAGGGTGATTAGATATTTTTAGTATTATATCATCCGAGCATGGAATTAGCCAAGTGAAAGTTAAAGAAAAAGGCCCCGACGCGGACGCGACGGGGCCTTTTTGACGCTTTTGGACGGGTCAAACGAGCGACTTGTAGAGTTTTTCGATCTCGGCGACGGTGCAATCGCGGGGATTTCCCGGACGGCAGGCGTCGGCATAGGCCGACTTCGCCAGGAACGGAATGTCTTCCTTCTTGAGAACGCCCTTCAGGTTCGCCGGAATGCCGACGTCCCTCGAGAGCTTCTCAACCGCGGCGATCGCGGCCTGACGCGCCTTCGCAATCGGCATCTTCTCCGCGCCCTTCACGCCCATCGCGACCGCGATCGCGCGATAGCGGTCGCCCGTCTTCGCGGCGTTGAACTTCATCACCGGCGCGAGGAGGATCGCGCAGGCCATGCCGTGGGGCATGTTGTAGAACGCCGAGAGGCCGTGGGCCATCGAGTGGTCGACGCCGAGGCCGACGTTCGAGAAGCCCATGCCCGCGATGTACTGGCCGAGGGCCATGCCGGCGCGGCCGGAGGGCTTGTTGGCGACCGCGTCGCGGAGGTGGAGCGAGATGAGGCGGATCGCCTCGAGGTGCAGCATGTCCGTCATCGGGCACGCGCCTCTGGTGATGTAGCCTTCGATCGCGTGGGTCATCGCGTCCATGCCGGTGCACGCCGTCAGGCCCTTCGGCATCGACGCCATCATCTCCGGATCGACGAAGGCGACGACGGGGATGTCGTGCGGATCGACGCAGACGAACTTGCGCTTCTTCTCGACGTCGGTGATCACGTAGTTGATCGTCACCTCGGCGGCCGTCCCGGCGGTCGTGGGGACGGCGAGGATCGGCAGGCACGGCTTCTTCGTCGGGCTCAGGCCCTCGAGCGAGCGGACGTCGGCGAACTTCGGGTTCGTGACGATGATGCCGACCGCCTTGGCGGTGTCGATGGAGCTGCCGCCGCCGATCGCGACGATCGAGTCGGCCTTCGCCTTCTTCGCCGCCTTGACGCCGTTCCTGACGTTCTCGATGGTGGGATTCGGCTTGATGTCGGTGTAGAGGCTGTACTTCACCTTGGCCTGGTCGAGGATGTCGGTGACCTTCTTGGTGACGCCGAACTTGACGAGATCCGGATCGGAAAAGACGATCGGGCTCTTGAGTCCGCGCGCGGACAACTCCGCGACGATCGACTGGACCGCCCCGGCGCCGTGATACGAGGTTTCGTTGAGGATGATGCGAGTGGCCATGACCATTTCCTTTCTTGTTGTGTTTACATCGTGACGAGGACGACATGGCGGCCGGGCTTCGCCGGCACCTTGTTGCCCTCGATCGGAAAGCCGTCGAACACGACGGACCTGACGCCCTTCTCGCGGCGGTCGGGATTTACCACCGTGATCGTGTACTCGCCGTCGCGGAAGCGGCGCGTGACCGTGAAGCGCTTCCAGTCCTTCGGAACGCACGGATCGATGACGAGACCGTCGTAGTCCGGACGGACGCCGAGGATGAACTGCGAGATGGCGTACCAGTTCCACGCCGCCGTGCCGGTGAGCCACGAGTTCTTCGCCTCGCCCGGCTTCGCCGCGTCGCGTCCGGCGATCATCTGCGAATAGACGTAGGGCTCGACCTTGTGGAGCTCCGACTGCTCCTCGGTGTAGCTCGGGCAGATCTTCGCGTAATGGTTCCACGCGTCGGTTCCGCGGCCGGCCATCGTCTCGGCGATGATCACCCAGGGGTTGTTGTGGCAGAAGATGCCCGCGTTTTCCTTGTAGCCCGCCGGATACGTCGAGATCTCGCCGTATTCGACGACGTACTTCGTGAACGCCGGCTGGTTGAGGACGATGCCGTGCCGGCATTCGAGGCGCCTCTTGACGGCGTCCAGCGCCTTCTCGGGCATCCCCTTGTCCTTGCCGATTTCGGCCATGGCGCACCAGCCCTGGGACTCGATGAAGATCTGGCCTTCCTCGTTCTCCTTCGAGCCGACCTTCTTGCCGTAGAAGTCGTACGCGCGGAGATACCACTCGCCGTCCCAGCCGTGACGTTCGACGGCCGCGTCCATCGCCTTGACCGCCTTCTCGGCGCGGGCGGATTCCTTCAGGTCGCCCAGGAAGCCGCAGAGCGCGGCGTAGTCCCTGCCGCACACGGAGAAGAGTCCGGCGATCATCAGCGACTCCGCCTTCGACCCCTTCGTCTTGTTCTCGGTGGTCTGGAACGACTCGTTCGGATCGTGCGAGAAGCAGTTGAGGTTGAGGCAGTCGTTCCAGTCCGCGCGGCCGATGAGCGGCAGCTTGTGCGGACCCAGGTTGCGGATCACGTGGTCGAAGCTGACCTTGAGGTGCTCCAGAAGCGTGACCTCGGTGCCCTTCTTGTTGTCGAACGGAACCTTCTCCTTCAGGATCGAGAAATCGCCCGTCTCCTTGAGATACGCGACCGTGCCGAAGATCAGCCACATCGGATCGTCGTTGAAGCCGCCGCCGATGTCGTTGTTGCCGCGCTTCGTGAGGGGCTGGTACTGGTGGTAGCAGCCGCCGTCCGGGAACTGCGTCGACGCGATGTCGAGGATGCGCTGCCGGGCCCGGTCCGGGATCTGGTGGACGAATCCGACGAGGTCCTGGTTGGAGTCGCGGAAGCCCATGCCGCGGCCGATGCCGCTCTCGAAGAACGACGCCGAGCGGGACATGTTGAAGGTGATCATGCACTGGTACTGGTTCCAGACGTTGACCATCCGGTCGAGCTTGGCGTTGCCGGTCGTGACCGAATAGCGCGACAGGAGGCCGTCCCAGTACTTTCCGAGCTCCGCGAAGGCCTTGTCCACCTTGGCCGCGGTGTCGAAGCGCTTCAGGATCGCCTTCGCGGGCTTCTTGTTGACGACGCCCTTCTTCTGCCACTTCTCGGCCTCGGGAAGCTCGACGTAGCCGAGCGTGAAGACGAAGGTCTTCGACTCGCCGGGCTTCAGGATCACGTCGAGGGACTGGGAGGCGATCGGGCTCCACCCGTGCGCGACCGAGTTGCGGCTCTTTCCCGCGAGGACGGCCTCGGGCTCGTCAAAGCCGTTGTAGAGTCCGACGAAGGTCTCGCGGTCCGTGTCGAATCCGGAGACCTTCGCGTTGACGCCGTAGAACGCGTAGTGGTCGCGGCGCTCCTTGTACTCGGTCTTGTGGTAGACGACGCCGTTCTCGACCTCGACTTCGCCCGTGGAGAAGTTGCGCTGGAAGTTCTCCATGTCCGTGGAGGCGTTCCAGAGGCACCACTCGACCAGCGAGAAGACCTTGAACGTCTTCGCCTTCTTCGTCGTGTTGGCGAAGGTCAGCTTCTGGACTTCGGCGTGCGTCTTGAGCGGAACGAACAGGAGAAGCTCGCAGGAAAGTCCGTTCTTCGCGCCGGCGATCCTCGTATAGCCCATGCCGTGCCGGCACTCGTAGCTGTCGAGCGCGGTCTTCGCGGGCTTCCAGCCCGGATTCCACACCGTGTCGCCGTCCTTGACGTAGAAGTACCGGCCGCCCGCGTCCATCGGAACGTTGTTGTAGCGGTAGCGGGTGATGCGGCGGAACTTCGCGTCCTTGTAGAACGAATAGCCGCCCGCCGTGTTGGACACGAGCGAGAAGAAGTCCTCGTTGCCGAGGTAGTTGATCCACGGCCACGGGGTCCGCGGATTGTCGATCACGTATTCGCGATTCGCGTCGTCAAAATGTCCGAACTTCATTTTTCCCTTTTCTCCGCTCGTGTGCGGCAACGCGCTTTACTTGATGCCCTCGGCGACGGCCTTGGCCGCGCAGTCGCGCAGGCACGTCGCGAGGTCCGCGTCGATGTTCTTCGGGGCGTACGCGACCTTCGTCACGTCCTTGCCGAAGAGCATGCCCGCCCAGACCAGGGCCTGGAGGTACTCGCCCTTGTAATTGAAGTGGAAGGTGTCCGTGCCGGCGCCGACGACGTCGCCCTTGGCGGTCGTGACGTTCCGGGCCTGGCGGAACTTCTGGACGGCGAGGCCGGACGGAATGATGCGGAAGCCATGCGCCTTCGCGAGCGCGCCATAAGAAGCGGTCAGCCTGTCGTACATGCCGGTCTGGTCGAAGCCCCAGGTGCCGGGTCCGCCGTCCGCGGGATTGCAGATGCGCTTGTCGTCCTTGCAGTAGCTCCAGGTCTGCTGGATCACGATCTCGGCCTGCGGCGCGAGCTCGCGGATCGCGGCGACGAGCAGGTCGGCGTGCGGCTGGTACGTCTTGTAATCCCAGCTGAAGTGGCTGGCCTGCTGAATCGTGACGACGTCCCACTTGTCGCCGGCGAGCATCGGACGGAGATCGCCGCGGCCCTTCTCGCCGACCGCGAACGGAACGGCGTCCGCCGTGGTCTTGCCGCAGTAGTTCCAGGTGACGCCGTAGGCGCCGTTTGTGGAGGAAAGGTTCTTGGCATGGCGCTCGAGCGAGCAGCCGCCGATGTAGAGCGAGCAGAGGTCGAGCTTGCGCCCGAGGTCCGCCGCGATTTGTGGCATCTGTTTGAGAACGCAAATCGAAAAGCTGTTGCCGATCATCAGCACCTTGAGCGGACGGTCGACGCCCGGCTGGCCGGCCGCATCCTTCGTGTCCGTCCCCACGCAGCCCGCGAACGCCAGGACGCACGCGGCCGCCAGCGAGAGAATCTTCTTCGTCATCATGATCGGTTTCCTTTTTTACTTTTTCCTGCGCGCAGCAAGTTCCGCGGTGATTTCCGAAAGCCGTTTGTCCGACAGCGGATAGACGAACATCAGGAACGCCGTGACGCCCGCGATTGCGGACGGAATGTAGCCCATCAGCAGCTTGATTCCCGGAAGCGCGCCCGGAATGGTCGATGCGTCGGTTCCGGCGTAACCGTACCGCGAGAGAACCATGCCGATGATCACGCCCGCAATGCCGCCGCCGAACTTCGTCGCGAACGAGCCCGCCGAATAGACGAGGCCCGTCGCGCGCCGTCCGTGGACGTGCTCGGAATAGTCCGCCGCGTCGCCGAGCATCGTGAAGAAGAGCGTCGGGAAAACCGCCGCGACCGCCTCGCCGACGATTCCGATCGCGAAGATGGCGATGATGTCAGAGGGACTGCAGAACGCGAAGAGCGCGTTGATGCCGGCCGCCGCGAGCAGCGTGACGATGAAGACGTTCCGTTTGCCGAACCTCTTCGCCAGGGGCGCGGTCATCAGCGCGCCGACGATGGAAGCCGCCATCAAGGCGGTGAAGAATCCGCCGCACAGCAGAGCGCGGTGGACGTAATGGGTGAAATAAATCACCGTGACGCCCTGACGGACGGCGTTGTAGACATTGAAGAGAAGTCCGACGACGAGCAGGACGATCCACGGTCCGTTGGTGACGAGCTGCTTCACGTCCGCGAGAAGGTTCGACTTCTGGCTCGCGGGCGGCTCGACGCGCTCTTTCGTTCCGCAGAACGTCACGAACAGGCAGAGCGCGAGGACGATCGACAGCGCATAGATCGCGTAGCTGTACCCTCGGCTCTGGTCGATGAACGTAAAGCTGGAAGCGGAAAGTCCCTCTTCCCCGGTTACGGCGAACGAATACTCTTCGCCGGCCTTCATCGGCACGCTGAGACGCGTCTGGGGGGCGTTCGTGGAACCGACCGGCGCCAGCCGTGCTATCTGATTCGCGGTGGAGATGTCGACGTGCGGAACAGTTCGGTCCGCCGAAACCGTCATCACGCAGGCGGATTCGTCCGCCGTCGCAGACGGAGATACCTTGACCGACGTGTCGACCGCCCCGAAATACGAGACCAGCAGCAGGAGAAGGCCCTGGACGAGCATGCCGCCCGCAAACGCCCCCGCCATCCGATACGAACCGATGGAGGCGCGCTCGCGGTCATCTCCCGTCATGACCGCCATCAACGCTCCGTACGGAATGTTGTTGGCGGTGTAAACCAGCGTGAAGAGGATGTACGTCACGTAGGCGTAGACCAGCTTGGCCGTGGGACCGAGCCCGGCCGGACAGGTGAATGTCACCGACAGAACAACCGCAAGCGGAATCGCCGTCCACAGGATCCAGGGACGGAATTTGCCGTATTTCGACTGGGTCGCGTCGCACACCGCGCCCATCGCGATATCGGAAATTCCGTCCTGAAGCCGCACGACGAAAAAGAGCGTTCCGACCGCGAGGGGATCGAGTCCGAAGACATCGGTATAGAAGATCAGCAGGAAGGCGCAGACGCCGCGCCAGGCGATGTTCGCGCTGGCGTCTCCGAGAGCATAGGCGATTTTCTCG
>CAZYQF010000023.1:0-20385 GCA_964650165.1 uncultured Lentisphaeraceae bacterium | reverse complement strand
ACGCGTAGTGCTGCCCGAGCGTTCCGGCGAACGTCCCGCGGACGATGCGGAGATTCGCAAGCGCGAGCCTCCGCCCACGCGCGTCGAGCCGGTACGCCGCCGCCGCGAGAGCGTCGCAGAAGCGCAGCATGCCCCTCCGGGAGAGAAGGGCGAAAATCAACGCGCCGAGTCCGATTCCGAGCCATTCGAACGGAATGCGGAGCACGCGCAGGACTTTTTTACCAGGCGTCGTCACCTCGTATCAGTGCTGGTTGTACGTCGAATCGACCTCTTCCCAAGTGCGGGTCGTGAAGAACTTCGAGATCGCCGTGTCGTATTCGGCGGTGTGGGTGAAGGCCTTCTTCATGAGACGGAAGCGCGTGTCGAGTCCGAGCTGGCCGCCATGGGACTTGAGCTCCTCGACGATGTTGGCGTAATCCTGCGGATCCGTCACCGACGCGACGCGGAGGTAGTTCTTCGCCGAAGCGCGGACCATGCAGGGGCCGCCGATGTCGATGTTCGTACGCGCCATCTCGGGGGTGACGCCGTCCTTGGCGACCGTCTGCTTGAACGGATACAGGTTCACTACGACCATGTCGAGCGGCTGCGCGGAGAGGCGCGCGAGGTCCGCCTGGTGCGCGTCGTTGTACTTCTCGCTCAGGATGCCGAGGTAGATCTTGAAGTCGAGCGTCTTGACGAGACCGCCCTGCATCTCGGGCTGGCCGGTATAGTCCGAAACCGCGACCAGAGTCTTGTCCGCCGCCGCGCCGAGAATCTCCTTCACCGCCGCATAGGTGCCGCCGGTGGAGAAGATTTTCACCCCGGGACAGGCCTTCACAAGACCCCGAACGAAGTCCTCGAGTCCCGTCTTGTCGCTGACACTCATCAGCACGTTCTTGATCTGGACCTTGTTGTCGATTTCGGTAACGATATTAAGTGACATAGTATCTCCTAAATAGTGGTCATATTATAGCAAAAAAGGCCGGCTAAAGGCCCTGTCCAACCCCAACGCCTACTTTGCACTCTGCGAAAGAACCTCGCAACCGGTGTCGGTAATCAGCACGAGATCCTCGATTCGGACGCCGAGCCGGCCTTCGAGGTAGATTCCCGGCTCGATCGTGACCACCATCCCCGGCTTCAGCGTCCAGTCGGACTTCGGCGAGGCCGTCGGGGATTCGTGAATTTCAAGGCCGACTCCGTGTCCGAGCGAATGTCCGAACGAAGCGCCGTATCCGCCTTTCACGATGATGTCGCGCGCCACCTTGTCGAGCGCGCGTCCCGTCAGGCCCGGCTTTGCCGCCGCGATCGCCGCGCGATTGGCCTTAAGGACCAGGTCGTAGCTCGCGCGATAGGACTTCGTAATCCGTCCGCCCGACAGGATGTTCCGCGTCATGTCGGAGCAGTATCCGCCGAGCTTGACGCCCAGGTCCACCAGAACCGGGGCTTCCCCGTCCCAGCGGGTGTCATCCGGCACATGATGGCACTCCGCGGCGTTCGGTCCGACGCACACGATCGTCTCGAACGCCTCGCCGTCGCCCTTCTCCAGCATCATCTTCTTGACAACGAGGGCCATCTGCCGCTCGGTCATGCCCGCGCGGAAGCGCTTTGCCGCCGCCTGCCAGATCCGGTCGTTGAGCGCCGCGGCGGCGCGCATCTTCCCGATTTCAGCCGGGGTTTTGACCGCCCGGAGCTCCTGGAGCTCGCGGGTCACGTCGTGGAATTTCGCGCCCTTCGGCGCCAGTCGCTTCAGCCGCTCGAACTCGGCGACGGAAATCGACTTCTCGAATCCGACGGAACTCTTCGAGAGCTTCAGCTTGCGGCAGTCGCGGACCTTCAGGTCCGGCGCCACGCGGCGGACCATCGGAATGTACCTGAAGTCGGTGTAGAGGACCCGTTCGTCCCCGTCGACGACCAGCCAGGCGTTGTCACAGTCGATTCCCGTGAGGCGCCTGACGTTGGCCGGAGTCCTGATGACGGCGTAGGTCATTGGTCAAGTCCGGACATCGCGGGGATGTGCACCTCTTCCCGAACCTCGACCTCGGTGGTGCCGAAGACGTACTCGGCGGCGAACGGCTCCACCTCGACCGTGTCGTTCTCGATCCTCGAGGAATAGGCCTCGTCGCCGCCGCCCGCGCCGAGCGCGGCGCGCCCGGCGTCGGCCCGAAGCTCGCTCTGCATCTCGAGCGAGCTCAGGATGTAAGATGTGAATCCGAAGAGCGCGCTCAGGACGAGCGCCAGCGCGAACATCCCGATCGCCATCTCCATGAAGGCCTGGCCCTTGCGCTCAGTGGCCATGGCTGGTGCCTCCGTGTCCGCCTCCCGGTCCGGGCGTCGCGCGGACGCAGTTGCCCGAGTTGTAGCGAAGCCAGGTGACGCCGGTTTCGCGAAAGCTCGAACTCTCCCAGGTCACGAGCTGCTGGCAGTAGAAACAGTCGCCGGAGCGAGGTCCGTCCGCGAGATAGCCCCCGAGGTGCTCGCGCACGTGCGTGACCCAGCCGTAGTCCGCCGTCGCGAGGTTCTCGCCGCCGACGGAGTCGATCGCGACCAGGCGGACGGCCGAGAAGCACGGAACGACGAGTCCGTTGAGCGCGGTCACGACGTCCGTCTCCCCCTCGAAGTTCTCCACGGTGCCGAAGGGCTTCGCCCCGGCGGACCAGTTGAGTTGAGAGGTGATGTCCGTCGCGAGAGCCTCCGTCTCCTGAATGCAGCGGCAGATCGACGCGCAGCCGCGGACATTGTACTCGGGCTTGATCTCGCCGACAATCGGGAATTCGAAACCCTCTTCGTCTCCCGCGAGGCGGAGTCCGTCGAACCACGTCCCCCAGCGCCCGCCCCCGCCGTGTCCGCCCTCGTAGAGGAACCAGACCTGGTCGCGGTTGGTGATGACGGAGGAGTTCGCCAGGAGCTCGGGATCGAGCGGACCCGACCCGTACGTGCGGCACACGTGGTCGATCTCCTGCGTCGTCATGAGGTCCGTGAGCGCGCCCGTCCAGGCCCGCACGTGCAAGTTGAAGATTTCGCTGTTCTCCAGGGAGTTCTCCTCGCGGGACGGAAGCGGGCTCCAGCCGTGGTAGTTCTCGTAAGTCGTCAGGAGGCCTTCGGCGTTCCAGTGGAACCAGCACCAGTCGCGTCCGGCAATCGCATAGTAGAACTCGCGGGTCAGCAGCATGTGCCCGCCTGCCGCGCCATAGAACTCGACGTTGTCGGGTCCGCACGCCAGCCCCTCGGAAATCACGTTCTCGATTGCCGTCGCATACTCCGTCCAGGCCCCGGGGAACGGCTCCGGATACGGCTCGCCCACGCCGCCGCCGCCCGCGTACACCGTGCGGATATCCTGGACATGACGGCGCAGAATGAGTCCGAACTCCTCGCGAACCTCCATTCCGTTCTTCTTCGCCGCGCTGTTCGCGAGCCGAAGTCCGTCGACCGGACCCAAGAGCGCGAGGCGGCGCTGCCGCAGCACGATCTCCTCGCAGGTCCGCACGTCGTTCGCGAGCGCGGCCTCGAGATGGTCGAGATTGAGCTTGCCGATTTCGTTGAGAAGCCGTCCTTGCTTGCGGGCGGCCGCGAGCGCCGCCGCGTCGCCGCCGTTCTGGACCCGGTTCTTGCCGCGGACCGCAACGAAGACGTCGACGTTCAGGAGCGCGATGAGGAAGATCCCCACGAGCACCATCAGCAGATAAAGTGCGACCTGACCCTTGCGCATGTCACAACCCCTGGTCGTTCATGTAAAACGGAAAATGCGACTCGACCTTCGCCTCGCCGTCGATCGTGATCGTGTCGCTGTCCTCGTCGCCGCGCGAATAGAAGCGCGGAATCTCGACCGACACGGCGCTGCTGGCCTCCGGCGCGAACCCGCCCGACGAACGGATGTCGACGCCCATCGTCTCCCAGCCCTCGTAGTCGAGGATCCCGCGCGCCTGGGCGTCGTTCTCCGAGCTGAGATAGATCGGAACCCGTGCGACCTCGGAGATCGCGTCGTCGTCGGGCCACAGGCGACGTCCGCAGATCGGAATCGCCGCCACACGGGCGGACTTGAGGCACATCCAGTCGTTGAAGCCGACGGCCTTCGCCCGAGCCGACCGCATCGCCGCATGGTCCGCGAGGATCTTCGCCGTGACCATGTGGGCGACCTGGAAGACCATCAGGAAGATGAGAGTGATGAAGAAGACGGCGAGCGCCGTCTCCAGCATCGCTTGTCCTCTTCTCAGTCCGCGCAAGGAACTCAGTCCTCGCCGATCTGCTTGATCGTATCTTCGCTGATCGAGTCGGCGGCGGACTGCGCCGCGGAGCCCTCCTGCTCGGAGAGTGCGCCGGCTGCACCGGCGGCCTTCCGGCCGATCGCGCGGCTGAGATACGTGAACACCGCGATCAGAGAAACCGCGATCAGGCAGACGATGATGATGTATTCGACCATCGTCTGACCTTTTCTGAGAACCTTCATCATTTTTGTTTCTTCCTTTCCTCAGGGACAATCCTTAGGGATAATCGGAACTCACGAGATTCTCGGTTCGGACCACGCTTTTCTTCGCGGCGACCACCAGATACCACATCGCGCCGATGACCGCCAGCATCGCGCACAAGGCCAAAACGTACTCCATGGCCGCCTGCCCGCTTCTACTGCGCATCCTCATAGGTCGAATTATAGCGAAAAACAAATGTAAACGCAAGGTCGGGGCAACGCTGAAGAAAGCCCCTCCCGAATCAATTCCTGACCGCCGGATTGAGATAGATCGGCAGCGGCTCTGAAATGAGAACCGAGGGATCGGCCTCGGCAAAAGCTTTAAGCCCGTCGCTTGTCGGGACTTGGCCCCCGAGATACCGCTCGCCGAAAAGAGCCTTCAACGTCTCTCCGATGCGAGCCTCGTCGGGCGTCACCACCGCGCAGTCCGCGGGGACAGTCCCCGCGAGATCTTCGAGATTCACCTGAAAAACGTCCTTTCCCAGGTGAAACCCGTCGAAAAGCGCCACCCAGACCTTGCCCTGGCGGGCGTCGCCCAGAACAGCCAAGTGATCCGTGGTTCGTGGTTCGTGGTTCGCGAAGACTGCGGCGGCGACGGCACAGGGGGAAGGAAGCCCGAGGACTTCGCAGCGCCGGCCGAGGGCGACGCCCTGGGCGAAGGCGAGCGCGGCCCGGATTCCGGCGAAACTGCCGGGGCCTGTCCCCACCACGATGCGGTCGACGCCCTCGAGATCGAGCTTCTCGGCCCAATCCCCGTTCCGGCACTCTCCCGTCGACCTCTCGATATACAGCGTCTTCACCGGCAACCTCCTAAAGCTCTTCGGCGGACGATCCGACTTTCCGACCGTCCGACCCTCACTTGTCCAGGCATTTGAAATATTGCTCCTGTCCGTACGGAAACACGCTCGGAATGTAGTTTCCGACGCGCGGACGGACGAGCGACGTGCTTTTCATGAAATGCGTATAGACCCACGGGCAGTCCTCGCAGAGGATCTCCTGGCAGCGGATCCAATGGGCGTTGCGCTCCTCCTCGGTGGCGGCCGCCATGGCGAGGTCGTACTCGCGGTCATAGTCCGGATTCGAGTAGTAGGAGTGGTTCGGACCCGGCGACGCGTTCTTCGTGTGGAAGAGCTGCAGGAAATTCTCGGCGTCCGGATAGTCGCCGACCCAGCCCATGTTGTACATCTGCACGCGACCCTCGTTCACCGCCTTCATGAACGCCTCCCACGTGTGGAAGGAGAGCTCCAGCTTGATGCCGACCTTCTCGTAGAACGCCGCGAGGAGCTCGCCCGTCTCGCGGCTCGACTGCGTGGCGCGCCCGATCGAGAGCGTCAGCACGAGACGCCGTCCGGTCTTCGGATCGATGCCGTCGGGGTAGCCCGCTTCGATCATCAGCCGCTTCGCCTTCGCGAGGTCGTACGCATACGGAAACTTGCCTGCGAGCTTGCCCGCGATCCCGTGCGGAACAGGTCCGTCCGCCGGCATCACCCGCATCGAGAAGTACTTCTCCCACTCCGGATAGTCAAACGCCGCGTTGAGCGCCTGGCGAAGCTTCTTGTTCGGACCCAGCACGGGATCCCGCATGTTGATGCCCATGTAAAAGATGTCCAGCGACGGAATCGTATGGAGCCGCACGCCCTGCGCTTCAAGCTCCGGGGCGAGCTTTCCGTCCTTTCCGAGCACCGCGTCGATGTTGTCCTTCGAGATCTCGCCGATGAAGTCGATCTCGCCCTTGAGGAACATCAGCCACTGCGTCGACATGTCGTCGATCACCAGATACCGGACGGTGTCGAATCCGTCCTCCGACGGCCGGCGGCGCGTAAACACCATCTCGTGGTTCTTTCGCCAGGAGGTGAGTTCGTAGGGACCGGTTCCGGATCCGTCGGGCAGGACGATCGACGTCTGCGTCATCGCCATCAGCCACGGAAAGAAGTGGCAGCGGTTCTTGAGTCTCACCTCCACCGTCGCGTCGTCGAGCGCCCGGATCGTGTCCACGCTCTTGACAATCCAGGCATTCGGACACACCAGGTTCGGATCCCTGAGCCGCTCGAGCGATCGGACCATGTCCGCGGCCTGCGGCTGCTTGGCCGGCGGACCGTCGACGCGGCGGATTCTGAACACGTAGGTCAGTCCGTCCTCGGACACCGTCGGCAGCTCGCACGCCCCGGGCGCGAACCGGTACGGACGCGCGACATAGTCGACGTCGAGCGGCGGCTGGTAGACAAGCTGACAGGCCCGGGCGTCATAGACCGCCTGCGTGAAAGCCGGATCCAGCGTCGAGACGCGCTCCAGCGGACGCGTCAAAGTCGCCGCCAGAAGAATCACGGCGAACGTCATGACGCGTGCGCCTCCAGCCGGAGCTCGATTTTCTTCGGCGCGCCCGGAAGCTCCTCGAGCTTCCGCTTGATCGCCGGAAGACGCGGACGCATCAGGTAGAGGGTCGGAGCGTTCTTGACGTAGATGAAGATCTTCCCGTCCTCGTAGCGGCCGGGCTTCGCGGGCTCCTTCGGAAAGAGCTTCCGCCAGTTGTCGACCAGGGAATCGAAGAACTCGTTTTTCTCGGTCCGGAGATCTTGGCAGGCGGCGTCGAGCGCGGAGTCGAACGTCGCATGGCGCCCCCGTTCGAAAGGCGCCAGCGGCTTCCAGTTCACTCCGTTTTCAAATGCCATCTGCCAACGACCAACTACCAACTCTTACTTCGCCTTCATCTGCAGCCACGCCTCGATGAACGGCTGGATCTGTCCGTCCATGACGCCATTGACGTCGGACGTCTCGCACTCGGTGCGAAGGTCCTTGACCATGGTGTACGGGCAGAAGACGTAGGAGCGGATCTGGGAACCCCAGCCGTTCTCGGACTTCGCGCCGTAGAAACGGTCCATCTCGGCGCGCTTCTGGTCTTCGTAGAATTCGTACAGCTGGGCGCGCAGCATGTTCATGGCCTTCTCCTTGTTCATGTGCTGCGAGCGCTCCTTCTGGCAGGCGACCACGATGCCGGTGGGCAGGTGGGTAAGGCGCACCGCGGAGTCCGTCTTGTTGACGTGCTGTCCGCCCGCGCCGCCGGCGCGATAAGTGTCGATGCGAAGGTCGTCCTCTTTGATCTCAACGTCGATGTCGTCGTTGATCTCCGCCACGGTCTCCATCGAGGCGAAGGAAGTCTGGCGGCGCTTGTTGGCGTCGAACGGCGAGATGCGGACGAGACGATGGATGCCGCGCTCGGCCTTGAGCATGCCGAAGGCGTAGGGGCCCTCGACGCGGAAATAAACGTCCTTGAGACCGGCTTCCTCGCCGTCCTGCCGGTCGTATTCCTCGACCTTCCAGCCCTGTTCCTCGGCATAGCGCTGATACATGCGGTAGAGCATCGAAACCCAGTCGCAGGCCTCGGTTCCGCCCTGGCCGGCGTGCAACTTGACGAACACGTTGCACTGGTCGAATTTGCCCCCGAGGAGCGACTGAAGACGAAGCTTCCCGAAGAACACCTCGGCCTTCGCGCACTCGTTGAGCGTATCCTGAAGCGCGGCCTGCTGGGCCGATCCTTCCTCCATTTCCGCGAGCTCCAGCATCACGCCCGCATCCTCGACGGTCTTGGTCAGGGAGTCGAAGGGAACCACATAGCCGCGCTCGGCGTTGGTCGCGGCGATGACGTCTCGCGCCTTGGACTGATTGTTCCAGAAATCGCCCTGCGCCTGCTGATCCTCCAGCTCTGCGAGTTTCTTGCGGCGCTCGCCAATCTTGATGTAGTCGGACATTTCGCCGACTTTTGTCTTCAGTTCTTCGATTTTCTGCCGGACACCTTCTACTTCCAGCAGCTTTTCCTTGGTTTCTTCCGCCATAATCTCCATATTATACCAAAAACTCACTTCTCCGCGGCACGAATGCGGTTGCGGAGGTCCCTGTCGCGAAGATTGCGCTGATAGGTGATCGCAAAGCGATGGGCCTCGTCGCGGAGGCGGGTACAGACGAAAAGCGCCTCCGAATCGCGCGGCAGCATCAGGTTCTCGCGCCCGTCGTCAAAGACCAGCTCCTCCTGCCGTTCGGCAAGGCCGATCGTCGGGACGTCCGCAATCCCGAGCTCGGCGAGCGCCGCCCTCGTCGCACGGAGCTGGGTGATGCCGCCGTCGCAGATGAAGAGATCCGGCTTCTCCCACTCCGCATGGGAGAAGCGGCGCCGCACCACCTCCGCCATCGAGCGCGGATCGTCCGCCCCGACCACGGTCTTGATGCGGAAATGGCGGTAGTAGCGCTTGTCGGGCATGCCGTCCCGCGCGACGACAAGAGAGGCGACGGAATGGGTCCCGAAGAGGTTGGAGATGTCGCAGCACTCGATGATGCGCGGCGGTTTCTCAAGTCCGATCGCCGCGGCAAGATCGGCAAGCCCCCGCGCGACATCACGCTTGCGCATCTCGGGGGGCTTGCGGATAAAGTGGGACTTCGTCATCTCCTTGAGAGCGAAGAAGGTGTCGCGAAGTCTCGCCGCGCCCTCGTAATCGCCGTTCTCCGCCGCCTCGCGCATGCGCGACTCGACCTCGAGCATCACGGCCGGGCGGCGTCCGTCCAAAAATTCGCACGCTTCGGCGAATCGGGCGCGGTACTCCGCGTTCGAGATCCGGCCGAGGCAGGGCGCCGAGCAGGTCCTGATCACGTCCGCGAGGCAATGCCGGTGGGTTTCTTCGCAGGGACAGTCGTCCTTGCACTCGCGGATGCCGTAGCGCTTCTCCACGAAGTCCTTGGCCGTCCGGACAACCGGGCTCGAAGGAAAGGGACCGAAGTAGCGCGCCCCGTCTTCCTTCACCGTCCGCACGCAGGAGAACCGCGGCCACTGGGCCGCGACATCCGCGCGCAGCGACAGATAGCGCTTGTCGTCGCGCATCAGGATGTTGAAGTGGGGCTTGTGCCGCTTGATGAGCGCGGCCTCGGTCAGGAGCGCCTCCGCCTCGTTCCGCACGGTCATCCACTCGAGATCGTAGACCGTGTCGACCATCGAGCGGACCTTCGGGGCATGGTTCGCGCGCGGACGGAAGTACGAAAGGACCCTGCGCCTCAGGCTCTTGGCCTTTCCGACATAAATGATGACGCCCCGGCGATCTCGCATGAGATAACAGCCGGGGCGCTCGGGGACTTCCTTGAGTCTCGCCTTGATCAGTTCGCTAACCAAACAAGAAGCCTTCTCATCCCGCTAAACCCAAACGCGCCCTCAGACGATTTCCTTCTGGGGCTCGTCCTTCTTTTCCTGGTCTTTCTTGAGGTCTTCGTCCTCTTTTTCGCCTTCGGAAAGACCCTTCTTGAACTCGCCCTTGGCCTTGCCGAGCGAGCGGGCGAGCTCCGGGATCTTCTTGCCGCCGAAAAGCAGCGCGATCAGCACGACGCAGATGATGAGCTGGACGGGCCCGATGTTCTGTAGAAATCCTAAAATCATTTTCTGTCTCCTTTTTCCGTTACCCCAATAGAATACCTAAAATCCGGCTTGAAAGCAAGTTACCGACGCTCGATCGCAACCGTGGCGGAACGGATTTTCGGCACGGAGGCGGTCAGTTTCAGGGGGAGCCCGGAGCCTCCGGTGCGGCGGACGATCACGAGGGCGCGGCCGTAGAATAGCGGATGCGAGTCGACCGCCTTGAAGGAGTCGAGCCCGTTCATCGATCCGTTTCCGACGGCGACGATCTCCCCTGGTCCCTCGAGCGCGAAGCTCACCCGGTCGCAAGCGCGCGGCACGGGCGTCCCGTCATCGTCCGTCAGCTCGACGACGACGAATCCGAGCTCGCCGTCCGCGAGATCCGGCTTCTCGGGTGTGAGCCTGACCGCCGCCGGCTTGAACGCCGTCTTGCGGAAATCCTCGCCGATGTACCGTCCGTTCCGGTAGGCGACGACCTTGATTTCGCCCGGTTCGTACGGAACCTCCCATGTCAGTCGGTAACGCTCGGTAATCTTGTAGTAGTCGGGGCTGTCCTTCCCGGGCAGCGGATCGGGAATGAGGCCCGTCGCCTTCTTCCGGCGGCCCTGGCTCTCGCCGTTCAAGAAGAGCTCGGCCTCGTCGCCGCTCGTATAGCACGCGACGGAAACCTTCTCGCCCTCGCGGCCGTCCCAGGTCCAGTGCGGCAGGAGGTGCACGGTTTCGCTGCGGTCGTTCCAGACCGAGCGGTAGAGGTAATAGCGGTCCTTCGGGAGCGCGCAGAGGTCGCAGATGCCAAAGAACGAGCTGCGGCAGATCAAGCTGCTCGGACTCGGCTCGCCGAGGTAGTCAATGCCTGTCCAGACATACTCGCCCCCGCAGTACCGGTCGCGCTCCATGCGCGCGAACTCGAGGTCCGGAATGTCCGCCCACGACGCCGCGCAGCGGTCGTAGCCGTCGATTTCCGTGTCCCTTCCGCCCACGTAGTTGGTCGGATTGGCCGACGGGACGTCCGGATAGTAGCCGTGGGTCGAGAACGCCGACGCGGACTCCGAGTAGACGACCGGCATCGCGGGATACTTCGCCTTCATCGGACGGTACTGCTCCCTGTAGTTCCAGCCCGTGAGGTCGAGCGCGGCGTAGTCTCCGCGTTCGATCGCCTGCTGGAAGCAGCAGCCGATGCCGACCGGACGCGTAACGTCCTCCGCGCGGACCGCGTCGCGGTACTTCGAGCAGCGCGCGGCGCTCGTGCCCTGGGGATACGGCTTGTTGCCCTTCCAGGGGTGCGGATACGCTTCGCCGTCCAGCCAGATTTCGTTTCCGATCGACCAGCAGACCACGGACGGATGGTTGCGGTCGCGCCGGACGAACTGCCGGAGGTTGCGGACGACATACTCGTCCTGTCCGGCGATTCCCTCGGGCGTTTCGGAAATGCCCGCCGTCGAGTCCCACTTGTCAAAGCACTCGTTCCAGACGACGAAGCCCATCTCGTCGCACAGGTCCAGGAGCTCGGGAGCGCAGGCGTTGTGGGACGTGCGGATCGCATTGACGCCCATGTCCTTCATGCGCTCCAGCTGACGGCGCATCGCGCCCTTGTCGAACGCCATGCCGAGCGGACCGAGGTCCGAGTGAAGGTTGACGCCCTTGAGCTGCACGCGGCGTCCGTTGAGACGGAAGCCGTCGTCCGCAGTGAATTCGGCGGTACGGATTCCGTACCGATAGGTCTTTCCGCAGATCACGGTCTCGTAGAGCTTCGGATTCACCACGTCCCACAGGACCGGGTTTTCGATCTCGAACTCGTTGACGATGACGCTCGCGGAGACTGGCGTCAGATACTCGACCCGGACCTTCGCCTTCGCCTTCGTGATTTCGGGAGTCGTGATCTTCACCGACCCCCAGATCGCGCGGTCCTCGGAATCCTCGATCACCAGCTTCACGTCGCGGTAGAGGCCCGCGCCCGGATACCAGCGGCTCCGATGGGCTTCCGTGTCGACCTTCACCACGAGCTCGTTGTCCTCGCCGAACTTGATTTTCTGCGAGACGTCGACCTCGAAGGTCATGTAGCCGTAGTCCCAGCCGCCGACCTTCTCGCCGTTCAGGAAAACCTCCGGATTCGCCATCGCGCCGCCGAAGCGAAGCGCGACGAACTTGCCCGCCGACGAGGCCGGGACCTTCACCGTCTTCCGGTAGACGCCCTCGCCCTTCCACGGGAGCGCGCCGGTGTCGCCGCCGAGCTTGAGGTCGAACGGAAACTCGACCGCCCAGTCGTGCGGCAGGCGGACCTTCTTCCAGCTCTTGCCATCGCGCGAGAACTCCCATCCCTCGCGCAGGAAGAACTCACCGACCTCGGGTGCCGCCTCCGCGTCCAGCACGGCCTTCACTTCCGCCTTGATCGCGGCCCTCATGACCTCGTCCTGCGCAAGAACGTAGCCGCGCAGCTGATACGGCATCCAGCCCTTGGTCCAGGACGTGTCCTTGAAGGGCTGGTCGAAGAGCGACCGGTCCGCCAAGACGTCGTCCGTCGTTCCCGCGAGTCCGTCCGCACCCTTCGAATAGACCGTCGGAGACTCGTTCTCGCCGTTGTTGACGTAGACGTAGTCGTGTCCCCACATGTCGGGAACGACGTGATTGACATAGGGCCCGTTCCAGCCCTTGACCTGCGGCGTGATCTCGGAAAGCGCCTTGAGCCCCTCCTCTGTCGCTGGGTAGCGCCCGACATGGTAGCGGTAGCGTCCGAGCGCGATGGCGACCGCGTCCACCGATTTTTGCGCCTGAACCTGCGCACGGGAAATCCGCGCGGGACCGCCCTTGTCGAGCATCGTGAGGACGACCGAACCGAGGAAGAGGAGACCGATGATGATGACCGCGTAGTAGATGAAGCCTCTCTTGACCACGGGAGGCCCTCCGGAGAGCTGGGCGCGCTTCGCCTCGTACTCGCGCTGGACCGCCTTCAGCGCCAGCTTCTTCTTCCTGCGGTTCGGGTTCTTGTTGGGAAATTTCCTCTTGAGTGCCGAGTAATCGACCATGCTGCTCCTCCGTGACGTGATTCCCCTATTATATCAGCGCATCCGCACCGCGGCAAGGACAATGACAGCGAAACCGGCGACGGACAGGAAATCCGGGACCTGGGCGAAGAAGAGAAGCCCGAAAATCGCCGTGAAGATGACGCTCGTGTAGTCGAAGGCGGCGATCGAGCGCGGCTCGGCGTACCGGTAGGCCGCAGTGATGCCGAACTGGCCAAGCGCCGCGCCAGAGCCCGCGCCGAGGAGGATCGCGAACTGAGCTCCCGTCATCGGGACGTAGCTGAAGCAGATGAACGGAACCGAGACGAGACACGAGAACGCGCTGAAGAAGAGCACGATGAATGTGAAATCGACCTTAAGACGTCCGAGCTGGCGGATGCACGCGTAGGCGAGCCCGGCGCAGAGTCCGCCGGCCAGTGCAATGACCGTCGCCAAGGCCTCCTCGCCGCGGAAACCCGGACGGATCACCAGCAAAGCGCCAGCAAACGCCGTGACGAGCCACAGGAGCTGGCGCTTCGTCACCCTCTCCCCGAGGACGAACGCCGCCGCGATCACCGTGAAGAACGGCGCCGTCTTGTTAAGCGTCATCGCCTCCGCGACCGGGATGTAGGAGATTGCATAGAAGTTGCAGAAGATGCCGACCGTGCCGAAGGTCGCGCGGGCGATCAGCGTTCCCCAGACCGACGCGGCGGAAGCCCCGGAGTCCGCCGCGGAAAACACCGGCGCGACCGGATCCGTCCGACGCTGCCGGAGAAAGACGCCAAGCGCGATCGCGAATGCGATCAGATTGCGGAAGAAGCTTTTCTGAAAGCAGGAGAGAAGCGGGCCATAGTCATCGCAGAGGCGGACGAAGGACGCCATCAGCGCAAAGCCGAAGGCGCTCGCCACGATGCAGCAGATCCCTTTCGTCCGATTCGTCATGCTACCAGTCAATCGGCGCAAGCCCCTGCGAGGAGAGATACGCGTTGGCCTTGGCGAAGGGCTGAGATCCGAAGAATCCGCGGTACGCCGACAGCGGGGAAGGATGGGCGGACTCGAGGACGAGGTGCTTCCGGCGGTCGATGAACGCGCCCTTCCGCTGCGCGTACGAGCCCCAGAGAATGAAGACGAGATGCTCGCGCCGTTCCGCGAGCGCGCGGACCACGGCGTCGGTGAAGGTCTCCCATCCCTTGCCCTGGTGGCTCCCCGCCTGGCCCGCCGCGACGGTCAATGTCGCGTTCAGGAGCAGAACGCCCTGGTCCGTCCAGCTGAGAAGATCGGGCAGGTGTCCGAGCTCTTTGCCGATGTTGACGAGCGAAGGAGGCGTGCGGACGTCCGGCGGAACGTAGAACGCGAGCCCCTGGGCCTGTCCGACTTCGTGATACGGATCCTGCCCGAGGATCACCGCCTTCACCCGGTCAAAGGGCGTACGCGCGAAGGCGTTGAAGATCTGGCCGGCCGGCGGATAGACGACGCCCTTTTGATAGGCCTCCTTGACGAAACCGGTCAGCGTCGCGAAATAGGGCTTTTCGAACTCTTCGGCCAGAACCGTCTTCCAGCTCTCCTCAATCTTCACGTCCATTTGAGGGCATATTATACCATTTACCCGAATCAAGGGAGGAATACCCGCCCGCTTTAGCGCTGGGTCGCACGCCGGATCACGGCCAGGGCGGTGGGAACCGCCACGAGGACGGAGAAGACCAGCGCGCCGAGCGCGCCCTCGGCGACGTCGGACCAGGGAATCGCGAAGTTCGCCGGGATTCCCCAGTTCGCCATCGCCTTGCGGGTCACGAAGGTGAAGAGCCATCCGGCCGCGGCGCCGCCGACGAGTCCGAACGCAAGCCCCCCGAGCGCGGTGCGAAGCGCCTCCTTCGCGAGGATCCACGCGAGCTGTCCGCGCGTCGCGCCGACCACGCGCAGGACGACGAACTCGCGCTTGCGGGACTCGGCGGACGCGATGATCATCGCGACGAAGCCAAGCGAGAGGACGGCGATGAAGATGAACGGAACGCGCGCCATCGAACCGACCAGCGACGCGCCGTGCGCCAGCGTCCCGTCCGCAATCTCGTCGCGGGCGTGCAGGCGGACGGTGTTCCCGCGGACTTCCCCCTCCTTGGTCACGAGGTCCGCGCCATTGAGCGCGGACACGATCTCCTTCTCGACGAGCCGCCCCGCCTCGAAGACGCCGTGCTTCGCCTCGAACGCGGGATCGTAGTCGAGCCAGAGGTGGGTCATGCCGACGAACTCCTGCGGACGCGCGTCACACGCCGCCAGGGTGTCGAAGGAGACGAAGACCGGTCCGTCGGTGTTGACCGACATGCGGTTGAGCCCGCGCACGAGTCCGCGGCTCGTCACCATGTGCCAGTTGAGCTCCACGACGCCGACGATCTTGAGCGACAGCTTGAGTTCGCGTCCGCAGTCGAGCTTCAGCTCGTCCCCGGCCTTGAGCTTCCGTGCGCGTGCCATCATCGCGGAGATCACGCAGGCGTCGCCTTCCAGGAGCTCCTTCGCCGCTGACTCGCGCGTGCCTTCGAGGAACCGGAACTCCGGCAGCCAGTCGCTCGCGAGAAGCAGCGCATTCCGGTACGCCTTCATGTCCCGCGCGCCCGGCCCCCGGCCCCTGGTCCCCTCTTCACCTTCACCCTTCACCTTCGCCTTCTTCCCGCCTGGGGCGGGAAGCTCTTCCAGCGGATCCAGATTCACCTGCAGCGGCTGGAGCTCCGCGATCTTACGGACGCCATCGAGCTTTCCGAGCTTCTCGATGTCGAAGCTGGAGACGCCGCCGGGGAGAATGGACACGATCGCATCCGGCCATTCCGCCGAGGGAACGAACGCGCTGATGAGCGAGGCGCCCCAGACCTCGACCGCAACGAAGGCTCCGAAGCCGAACGCAAACGACACGAGCATCCCGAGATGACGCTTCCGCGGCATCCGCGCCGAAGCCGCCTCGAGCGGCTTCACCGCCAGCGCGGGCTTGAGCGCCATGAGCGAGGCGACGAGTGCGACGAGCGGCGCGAGAACCGCACAGACGGCGACCGAACGGAACGAGATCGCGAAGCCGGCAGGAAACAGGGCTTTGTCCGTCGCGACATACCCGGCAATTCCGACGGCGGCCAGCGCGGCGCCGAGGACGAATCCGGCCGCGGTCAGCGCGACGGACTCCCGCATCACCGCGCCCACCACGCCCGATCGGGTCATGCCGAGCATGCGCAGAACCGCGAAGTCGCGCCGTCGGGCCTCGATGGACAGGAAAAGCGAATTCAGGAGGAGGCAGAGCGCGGTCAGCGCCGCGGCCCAGAGCAGCAGCGCCTTCGAGCGGTCGAGGTTCCGTCCGCCGTCGCTCATGAACCCGGGCGCGAGCTCGGCGGCGGACTGCGGTTCGTGCTCACTCCACTCCTCGGCGATCGCCTTCGCGGTCTCGGGGGAAACGAAGGCGTTGGGATAGCCGCGGAGCGGACGGTCCCATTCGAGGATCTTTGAAACCTTGAGGCGATAGGTTCCGCGGCGTCCGACGAAGACGAGCTCCGTTCCGACGGGCGGCACCTCGAGCTTCCGCTGCGCGAAGAGCGCGCGTGTCACGGCGACCCCGTCGACGCCGGGTTCGGTCGCGATCGCCGCCATGAGCGGCGGACCCTGCATGACGCGTCCGTCCGGACGGAAGTCCACCGCGAGCCGCGCCACTTGAGCTTCGGCGGAGACCGGCACCTCCTTGAGAAGCCGCTCGGCGACGCGCTCGGACTGCGCGTCGTTGGTCTTCACGAGCGACTGCATGAACACGACGGCCCCGACCGCCGCCGCAATCCCCGCAATCGCACAGATATGTCTCGCTCTCATTACCTGTAGGTCTCCAGGTACAGCTTCGACACCCGCTCCGGATCCCCTTGCGTCTCATGCGACGCGGCGATTTTTCCGTCCTGGAGGAAGTGGACTCTCTTCGCGCAGGCCGCGACCACCGGATCGTGCGTGACGACGAGGATGGCGCTCCGGCCTGCGGAGCCGAGCTGCAAGAGGAGTTTGCAGATGTCCTTCGCGCTTTTCGCGTCGAGGTTGCCGGTCGGCTCGTCCGCGAGGACGATGTCCGGCTCACGGGCGATCGCGCGGGCGATCGCGACGCGCTGCTGTTCGCCGCCGGAGAGGTCCTCGGGCTTGCGGCCCAGCTTGTCGGAGAGGCCGAGGAGACGGACGAGCGAGTCGAAACGGGCGAGGTCGCCTGTCGCGCCGTCGAGCTTCGCGGGCAGGAGGATGTTGTCCCGGACGGACATCTCGTTCAGCAGGTTGAACGCCTGGAAGACGACGCCGACATGGCGGCGGCGGAAGCGCGTCGCCTCCGCGTCGGACATGCGGACGATGTCCGCGCCGCCGACCCTGATCTCGCCCGCGTCCGCGGCGAGGAGTCCGGCCGCGAGATGGAGGAACGTCGACTTGCCGGATCCGGACGGACCCATCAGCGCCTCGAAGCTTCCCGCCTCGAGCGTGAGCGCGAAGTCCTTGAGAACTTCCTGCTTCCCGTACCTGCGGCACACGCCGCTCGCTTTCAACGCTTCCATCGTCCTGTTTCCTTCCTCTTTCAGAATCTCGCCCGCACGCCGATCTCGAACGTGCGCGGCTCGCCCGCGAAACACTCGTAGAAATGGCGCGAGGTATCGAAATATTTTTCACCGAGCAGGTTCCGGACGCCCAGCGACAGCGTCCAATTGTCCGGTCCCCCGAACTTCGACAGCGGAGCCGACACGTTGAGGTCGACGAGATACGAGGGATCGAAGCGGAGATTCTCGTCCCGATAGGCGCCGCGAAAGGTCGCGTAGCTCATGGAGCGGAAACGGACGCCGCCGCCGAGGACGACATCCTCGAGGGGGCCGTCCGAAATCCGATACGAGGTGCTGGCCGTAAACGCATGTGCGGGGGTGCGTTCGAAGTCCCGCCCCTTCTCTCCCGGCGGGACGCTGCGATTCGTGTACTTGTTGAAGGCGTACATTGCGAGCACCGTCCAGTTCTCGGTGATGTCCCCAGAAACCGAAAGCTCCGCGCCGCGCGAGGTCGTTTGGCCTTCCTGCGTGTAGTAGTAGGTGCGCGTTCCGGGGAACGTCCCCGCCTCGACGAGCCCGTTCTCCTGTTCGATGCGGTACGTCGACAGCGTGATCCACAGGCGCTCGGCTGTCTTGACCCTGACGCCGCCCTCGACTTGCGTGTTGTACCAGGGCTTGAGGAGCGGATTGCGGTTGATGTCGACGCATTGGAACATCGGCGTGCGCGTCTGCGAGACATTTCCGAAGAACACCAACCAATCCAGGGGCTGCACGGTGACGCCGCCGCGCGGAGAAACGGCATGCGAGCCGAGAGCCTTCGAGGATTCGGATGCGTTCAGGTGAAAATAGTCGTAGCGCACCCCTCCGAGCAGCGTGACCCATCCCCACGAGACCGAGTCCTGCAGCGTCTCGCCGTAACGTGTCGACGTCGCGGCGTACGTGGACCCCTCGCGAACGGCCGCGTCACCTTGCAGAAGAAACTCGTTGCGGACGCCGCAGTCGAATTCCGTCGCATACACGGACCTTCCGAACATGTTGTAATTCCGATACAGCGCCTTTGAGTGCGAAAACGCGGACATCGCATACTTGCCGGGCGTCGGCCAGAAGCCATGCGCGCAGTAATAGTCGAGCGCGGGACCGCTTGTGGCCGAGTAGGGTTCCTGGGTCGTCTGCTTCCAGGACGCGAGCTGGAAAGATCCGCCGAACTTCAGGAACCAGTTCTCCGTCACCTGCCAGTCGAGCCAGGGGTTGACCATCAGGCCCTCGTACAGCTGGCGGTCTCCGCGGCGGCAGGAGGACTCATACCAGCCATAGCCGGCGCCCGGGCGTCCGCGATAGACGGGGACGCCGATGTAGCTCGGCGCATCGGTCTTCTGGAAGAGGGTCTTCACGCCGAACGTCACGTCGTCCGTCGGGCGGAAGACGAAGCTCGGCGACACGGTGAATCCCTCTCGTCCCCGCGCACCCTTCTGGAGCCCTTGATGGATGTACGCCGGTTCGTAATAATCAGCCAGGCCGACCACGCGGACAGCGCCCTTGCCCTCGAGAAACGTCTCGTTCGCATCGGCCATCCCGCGTTGGCGGAAGGTGTGGCGTCCGACGGACGTATTGGACTGGAGGTCGACCCGGTCGCCGTCGAGGCGCGCGCCCTTCATGTAAAGATTGATCGCGCCCGAGCCGCCGTTGGCATTCTGTGCGGCGCCGGCGCCGCCCGTGAGAGCGGCCATCGGCCCCTTGACGACCTCGACGCGCTCCATCAGGAACGGATCCATGAACAGCCCGGCTCCGCGTCCGATCGGAAACACTCCGTCGATCGCCGGCTCGGTTCCGCCGCCCCCGCGCATCGTAAAGAGCCCGGGCTGACGCACCATCAGTGAAGTTCCGCCGGTCTCGACGCCGGGCACATTCCTCAGAAGGTCGTTCAGGTCGGTCGGATTCTTCTCCCGGATGAAGTCCTCGGTCAGGGTGTCGACCACGACCGGGAGCATTTCCGGCGGCACGTCGGTGAAAGTCGCGCCGGCCACCGTCTCCGGACGGTACCTGGACAGCGCCGACCCCTCGACAACCACCTTGCCCAGGTCCGCGATCCGTCGGACATCGTTCGTCTCTGCGGCAATCACGCCGCAGGACGCAAGAACAAACGCAAAAACAGCTATTCCCCGCATATTAACCTATTGAACGGACTAGTCCGTCAAAAGGTTCACGAGAATCATTTGCGGCCGAGGAAGATGAAGCTGACTGCGCCGAGAATGCAGAGCGAAGCCGCAAAATACCTCCACGAGACCGGCTGCTTCATGACAAAGACCGCGAACGGGATGAACGCCACCAGCGCGATCGCCTCCTGGGTGATCTTCAGCTGCTCGAGGCTCATCGTCTTCGAGCCCATGCGGTTGGCCGGCACGGCCAGGCAATACTCGAAGAGCGCGATCGCCCAGGAGACGAGGATCGCCAGCCACAGCGACGACCCCTTCATGTTGCCGAGATGTCCGTACCAGGCGTACAGCATGATCATGTTGGACACGACGAGCATGCAGACGGTATACCAGTTGATGCTACCCATTTGGAAAGAGCTCCTTCAGGATCTGTTCGGCCGGCGTATAGGCCTTCTTGCGGTTGTTGCAGTCCTTGCAGCAGGGAACGCAGTTTCCGCGCGTGGACCTTCCGCCGCGGGCGATGGGGACGACATGGTCGAGGGTCAGGTCCGCCGCGCCGACCTTGCGGCGGCAATAGTGGCACTCGCCCTTCGCGAGAAGCGCCTTCCACCAGTCGGTCTTGCGGAGCTCGCGCGCGTTTTCGCGTTCGCGCTTCGTCACCGCCGGATCGGGATTGAGATCGAGCCAGTCTTCCATAGCCAGACGGACATTATATTCCGTCCCGCGTCCGCGTGTCAACCGTTGCTCAGCTGGTGTTTCCCCTCGAAGCTCGCGCCACGGGATCCGTGCGGCCGCCACCCTTCACGCCCCGAGTTCCGTCTTTTCTTTCGGCCGAGTCCTCTTCTTTGGTCAAGAAGAAAGTGTTAACCTACCATAA
>CAZYQF010000022.1:0-20531 GCA_964650165.1 uncultured Lentisphaeraceae bacterium | reverse complement strand
CCCTTCAAGGTGCGGTGGCTGTCGGACGCGATGGTCTTCATCCGCCGCAACCTGGATCGGGGCATCTCCGCCAACGACGTGATCAAGCACCTCGGCTACTCCCATACTGCGGTCAACAACGCCTTCCGCGCGGAGATCGGATCGAGCGTGCAGCAGGAGATCATCCGGGAGCGCATCGCGCTCGCCCGCCGTCTCCTGAAGGAAACAACCCGCCCTGCGGCGAAAATCGCCCTCGAGGCCGGGTTCAAGAATCCCCAGTACTTCTCGCGGACCTTTGCGTCCGCGACCGGGCTGACCCCGGACGCCTGGCGGCGAAAAAACGCCGCCCGGCGCTGAACGAATCCGGGCCTAGAGCCCTTCGACGACGGTCTGGAGCCGGTACTCGCCCTTGCCGAGCATGTGCGCGTCATGCGGCTTTGCGCCCCAGCTGTCGTCGCCGCCGACGCCCATCATCGCCGCATCGATGCAGACGGTGATCGCATCCACGGCCTTGAGGTCAAACTGGTGCTTCGCGCGCTCGAGCTGATCCTGGGTGTAGGGCCAGGCGTTGAACTCGAACGGACGGTCCACCGCGGTGACGGTGATCTTCTTCCCCGCGGCGTTGGAAAACTCGACCGACCAGCAGCCGGTGCGGTGTCCCTGTTCGCCGGGCTCGGAGTAGTTGTCGGGGTTGAGGCCGTTCTCGACATAGCCGATCTTCCCGTCCGCTCCGCGGAGTCCGGTCGAGACGCCAACCTTCGCCGTCCAGGTGCCGAAGCTCGCGGACGCCTTGCGGTCGCAGTAGTTCTCGTGGGGGCCGAGGCCCTTCCACGTGACGTTGACGTAATCCTTCGGAATCGTGAAGGTGTAGCCGACGCGCGGAATCGCCGGCAGCGCCTTGCCGTCGGGTCCGTCCGCGACGTCCAGCTTGAGCTCCACAAGGCGCTTGCCGTCCGGACACGGCGTCTCGGTCACGCTTCCGGTTGCACCGGCGGGCATGAGACCCTTGACGGTCGCATCCTTCCAGGCCCGGCAGTGGTGACCCATGCCCCAGCCGCGGTCGTTGTCCGTCGGCGCGCGCCAATAGCTGGGCTTGAAGGTCGCCGAGACCGAGGCGGTCCCGACGGACTTCGGCGCGGCGGCCGGCTTGAACTCCGGCACCGGATTCGCCGGAAGGTCCTTGTAGAAGTGCCTCACCTCGTACGCGCCCGGGTGGTAGGTGCGATCCGCGGCGACAATGCCGTTGCAGCAGAAGTTGTCGTCGTTCGGACGGTCGCCGCGGTCGCCGCCGTACGAGAGCCAGGTGCCGCGCGCGTCGGTCAGCCAGAGCGCCTGGTCGACGAAGTCCCAGATGAAGCCGCCTTGGAAGGACGGATACTTCTTCGCAAGCGACCAGTAGGCGTCGAGGTCGCCGTTGGAGTTGCCCATCGCGTGCGTATACTCGCAGAGGATAAACGGTTTCTTCGGCTTGTCCATGACGTAGTTCTCGCAGACCCACGGACGGTGATACATCGGGCACTTGACGTCCGAATGGTCCGAGTCCTGCGCGCCCTCGTACTGCACCGGACGCGTCGCGTCGATCGCCTTGATCGCCTTGTAGCCGGCCGCCATCGCCGGTCCGTCGCCGGACTCGTTGCCGAGCGACCAGAAGATGATCGACGGATGGTTGCGGAACGTCTTGACCATGTTCACCTGACGTTCGACGATCGCGTTGTGATAGAGCGGATTCTTCGGGAGGCATTCGCCATTCGCGCCATAGAAGTTCTTCACGCCGTGAGCCTCGACGTTCGCCTCGCAGCAGACGTAGATGCCGGCGCGGTCGCAGAGGTCGTACCAGATCGGATCGGTCGGATAGTGGCTCGTGCGCACGGCGTTGATGCCCAGGTCCTTCATGATCTCGATATCGCGCTTCATGCCCTCGAGCGTCACCGTATAGCCGGTCGAGGGCTCCATCTCGTGGCGGTTCGTGCCGTAGATGAGGATGCGCTTGCCGTTGACGAGGACGACGGCGTCCTTGATCTCGACCTTGCAGAAGCCGAACTCGACCGCGTACCAGTCCGAGGACCCGAACCACCCCGGGGACTTGACCTCGACCGTCTCGCAATAGAGGTTGGGCTCGCCGCAGTTCCAGAGCTTCGGATTCGCATAGGTCTTCTCGAGAAGGGACTTTCCGTTCTCGTCGCGGATCACGACCTTGCCCGTCGCGTAGTCGTCGGAAAGCGTCGTCTCGACCACGAGGTCCTTCGGCGCGTCCTTGCGCTCGGACACGAGCCAGACGTCGCGGAAGATGCCGGAGAGGCGCCAGAAGTCCTGGTCCTCGAGGTACGAGCCGTCGCTGTGCTTAAGGACCATGACCTCGAGCCTGTTCTCGCCGTCGACGAGGGCGTCGGTCAAGTCGAACTCCGCGGGAAGTCGGCTGTCTTCGGAGTAGCCGATCTCCTTGCCGTTGAGGAAGAGGTACATCGCGGACGACACGCCGCCGAAATGAATGACCGTGCGGCGGCCCTTCCAGCCCTTCGGGAGCGTGAAGGTGCGGGAGTAGAGTCCGACCGGATTGCGCATCTTGTAGCTGGTATAGTGCGGCGGAGGCTCGAGCATCGGGTCGCCGACGTTGTAGCCGGCAATCGGATACGTCACGTTCGTGTAGAGCGCGGGATCGAAATCGCCCTGAAGCTGCCAGCAGCCCGGTACGGCGATCTGGACTTCCTTCTCCCAGTCCGCCACCTCGATGTTATGCTTCCACTTGAAGTCCCAGGTTCCGTTCAGACACGAGATCCACTTCGACGCCGTGCGGGGCTTCTCGCCCGTCGCGACCGCGACCGCGGTTTTCTCCGATTCGCACGGCACGACGATTGCACGCGCCGGCAGGCGGTTGATCGAACTTACGGTCGGATCGCGCCACGGTTCCTTGGCGAATGCCGAAGCCGCGGCCAGCGCGGCGATGCCCAACAGGATCTTCTTCATGTCTTCTCTCCGGTGTTTTTCTTAAATCACTTGACCAGGCGCTCCGCGGCGAGGCCGATCTCCGCCACGCGGCTGTCTCCGCCCTCGCGTTCGATGACGTAGTCGCCCGTGTAGCCGAGCGCCTCCAGGGTCTCGACGAACTGCCGCGCACCGACCTCGCCGTCGCCCCACGGCACTTCCGTGCCCCAGGTGCCGGGCTTCTTCGTGAGGAGAGCGTCCTTCACGTGAACCTGCCTGATCCACGGAACGAGCAGCTTCACGGCCTCGCGCGGATCGCCCTTGGCGTAGAGGATCATGTTCGCCGGATCGAAATTGATTCCGATTCCGGGAACTTCCCGCATGAACTTCATCAGGTCGACCGCCGTCTCCTGTCCGGACTCGAGAATGATCTCGACGCCGTACTTCGCGGCCTCGTCGCGCATCCAGGACACGCGCTCGACGTACTTGGCGAACGCCTTGGGATCGGACTCGTCGAGGAAGCCCGCGTGCAGCGACATGTACTTGCCGCCGAGCTCCTTCGTCAGCTGCGCGCCACGGGTGACGATCTTCTGGTTTTCAGACCAGGTGTCGTCCGGAACGATGCCGCCCGTCTTCTTGATCGTCTCCAGCGTCGAATAGTCCTCCCCGACCGTACCGATCATCGTCGACATGAGCTGCCACTTGCCGGACTTGACCTGCGCCTTCACGAAGTTCCAGGTCTCCTGCGACTCCGCGTCGCCGTGGCGGCCGTCCGCCGCAATGAAGGGCCCGAGCGCCAGGTGGATTCCCGTGATGCCCGCCTTGTCCATCTCCGCAGCGACCTCTTTCATCGGCTTGCGCCAGCTCCAGCTGCAGACGCCGACCCGGTCCTTCGCGACGGTGACAGCCGGGAGCGGACGGATGAAGACATTGCGCCATTCGGTCGGATCGCCATGGCACTGCAGTTCGATCTGCTCCTTGAAGAAGATCGGCCGGCTGCGGTCCCAGTAGTTCTCGAGGACGACGTTGTCGACGACGAGCTGTCCGTTGAGCCAGACCGTGACCCGGTCGCCGCGCATGATGACATGGAAACGGTTCCAGTCGCCTACCTGCCGGTCGGCAATCGCGAGCGCGTTACGGGCGCCCTTCTGGTTGTTGTAGAGTCCGCCCGAGCCGATCTTCCACTGGTTGTGCGCGTCCCAAATCTGCACCTGCGGCGAGCCGCGGAGGTAAAGCCCGGAGTCGCCGGTAATCGACAGGATGCGCCAGTCGGCCCACATCTCGAAGTCCTCGTAATCGACCTTGGTGGCAAGCGAGTAGCCGCCGGCGTAGCCGTCGAAGAAGAGATTGCCGTTGCGGACGTGCCAGTGCTCGTCGCGTCCCTGGTCCGCCAGCTTCTGCATCTCCGCGCGCGTCTCGGGCGTCGCGGCCTGGCGCGTCTTCGGGTTGTCGAACCCATCCTGGGTCGTCACGCCCTCCCAGTACTCGGCAAGGTCGCCCGCGTCGCCGTCGAAATAGGCGGTGAAGCCCCTGGGGCACGGCATCTTCTGCTTCGGACAAGCTCCCATTTTCGCACACGCCGGCAGCTCCTTGATGCGGAGATTGCGGTACTGTTCGTTGCCGGTAAAGCCTACCCAGCCGGTCTCGCCCGGCTTGAACGCATCCTTTCCGGCCTTGGTCACGAGGTAGCCGTTCAAGTAGACCTCGAGCTCGCCGCCGATGACCTTGACCTCCTCGAAGTTCCACATTCCGGCCTTGCGGAGGTAGCTGCCGTTTCCGGCGAAGTTCTTGTCTTTGCCCCAGATCTGCTTGCCGACGTTGTCGCTGAGCGCGGGGAGTACCGTCCCCTTGGCAGGACCCTCGCCCGGCAGAAACTCGAAACGGGCGATGAAATTTCCGCCCTTCGCGACCGCCGCCGCCAGCGCGTTCGACTCCGCCCGGACGACAAATCCCTCGTCAACCGACATCGGATAGTCACACGCGCAGAAGGAGCAGCATCCGGCGAGCGCCAGAAGCGCTGCAACCGCCGACAACCTGATGAATATTTTCATAGAATAGAATTATAGCAAAATATGCACTTTGACGAAAGTTGAGAAACAGCTGAAAAAAGAGACGGCCGGGCTTTCGCCTGACCGTCTCCCCTGCTTTGAGCCGTCCGTGCCGCCTCAGCTGATGGAGGCGTGATAGCTCTGGAGCGAGCGGACCTCGCCCTTTCCGCTCATCGCGGCGGCGATGCCCTCCGACGCGGCGAGCGCCGCGGAGGTCGTCGTCAGATACGGAACCTTGTACTTGATCGCAGCCTGGCGGATGCGGCTGTCGTCGGCGCGCGCGTCGCGGCGGCCGGACGGCGTGTTGACGATCAGCTTGACCTCGCGGTTCTTGATCACGTCAAGGACGTCCGGACGGCCTTCGCCGATCTTGGCGACGACTTCGGCCTTGACGCCGTGGTCGTTGAGCCACCGGGCTGTGCCTTCGGTCGCGATCACCGTGAAGCCGAGCTTGGCGAGCTTCGCGACCGCGGCCGCGGCCTCGTCCGCCTTCTCCGAGAGAGAGACGAGCATCTTGCCGGTTTCCGTCGGGAGCGGCGAGCCCGCCGCCTCCTGCGACTTGTAGTACGCGAGGCCGAAGGTGTCCGCGAGGCCGAGGACCTCGCCGGTGGAGCGCATCTCCGGTCCGAGCACCGGATCGACCTCCGGGAACTTGTCGAACGGAAGGACGGCTTCCTTGACGCCGTAGTACGGAACGACGTGCTTGCCGTCGAGTCCGAGCGACTTCACGGTCTCGCCGAGCATGAGCTTGGTCGCGATGCCGGCCATCTGCGTTCCGGCGACCTTCGACACCAGCGGAACGGTGCGCGAGGCGCGCGGGTTAGCCTCGATGACGAACACCTTGCCCTCGGGATCCTTCTCGGTGACCTCGATCGCGAACTGCATGTTCATGAGACCGACGACCTTGAGCTCCGTCGCGATGCGGCGGGTGTAGTCGAGGATCGTCGCCGTGTTGCGCTCCGAGATGTCCTGGGGCGGCAGGACGCAGGCGGAGTCGCCGGAATGGATGCCGGCGAGCTCGATGTGCTGCATGATCGCGGGAATGAAGATGTCCTTGCCGTCCGAGAGCGCGTCCGCCTCGCATTCGAGCGCGTGGCAGAGGAAGCGGTCGAGGTAGAGCGGGCGGTCGGGCGTCACGTCAACGGCCTTGGCGACGTACTCGCGGAGAAGCTGTTCGTCGTAGATGACCTCCATGCCGCGTCCGCCGAGAACGAAGGACGGACGGATGATCAGCGGATAGCCGAGCTTGTTCGCGCATGCGATCGCGCCCTCGAGGTCCGAGGCCATCATCGATTCCGGCATCGGGATGCCGAGCTTGTCCATGATGGAGTGGAAGAGGTCGCGGTCCTCGGCGTCGTCGATCGAGTCGACCGAGGTTCCGAGGATCTTGCAGCCGGCCTCCTGGAGTCCGCGGGCGATGTTGAGCGGAGTCTGTCCGCCGAACTGAACGATGACGCCCTCGGGCTTCTCGGCCTCGTAGATCTGAAGGACGTCCTCGACCGTGACCGGCTCGAAGTAGAGCTTGTCGGAGGTGTCGTAGTCGGTCGAGACCGTCTCGGGGTTGCAGTTGACGATGATCGTCTCGTAGCCGAGCTTCTTCATCGCCATCGCCGCGTGGCAGCAGCAGTAGTCGAACTCGATGCCCTGGCCGATGCGGTTCGGACCGCCGCCGAGGATCATCACCTTCTTGGGATTCTTGGAGACCTTGACCTCGCCGAACTCGGCAGGCCCGGCCTTGGGCTCGTTGTAGGTCGAATAGTAGTAGGCCTCGTCCGCGACGCCGCTCACGGGAACCGCGAACCAGCGCTCGACGCAGCCGATGCCCTTGCGTTGCGCGCGGATGTCCTTCTCGGGGACCCCGAGGAGCTTCGAGAGGTACTTGTCGGAGAAGCCGTCCTTCTTCGCCTGGACGAGCATGTCGTCAGGGAGGAAACCGCCTTTGTGCCTGAGGATCTGCTCCTCTTCCTGAACGAGCTCGCGCATCTGCTGCACGAAATACGCCTTGACGCCCGTGCGGGCGAAGATCTGGTCGTCGGTCGCGCCCTTGCGCAGCGCCTCGTACATCTGGAAGTGGCGCTCGGAATTCGGAACCGAGAGAAGCTTCAGGAGCTCGTCGAGGCTCTTCTCGTGGAAGTCCTTGGCAAAGCCGAGTCCGGCACGGCCGTTCTCGAGCGCGCGGATCGCCTTCTGGAAGGTCTCCTTGTAGGTCTTGCCGATGGACATCACCTCGCCGACCGCCTTCATCTGGGTGCCGAGCTTGTCCTCGACGGCGCGGAACTTCTCGAAGGCCCAACGCGCGAACTTGAGAACGATGTAGTCTCCGTCCGGCGTGTACTTCTCGAGCGATCCGTCGCGCCAGTAGGGCATCTCGTCGAGCGTCAATCCCGCGGCGAGCTTCGCCGAGACGAGCGCGATCGGGAAACCGGTCGCCTTCGACGCGAGCGCCGAGGAGCGGGAGGTGCGGGGGTTGATCTCGATGATCACCACGCGGCCCGTCTTCGGGTCGTGCGCCCACTGTACGTTGCAGCCGCCGATGACGCCGATCGCCTCGACGATGCGGAACGCGTCCGTCTTGAGCTTCTCCTCGAGCTCCTTGGAAATCGTGAGAAACGGCGCCGCGCAGAAGCTGTCGCCCGTGTGGACGCCGACCGCGTCGATGTTCTCGATGAAGCAGACGGAGATCATCTGGTTCTTGGAGTCGCGGACGACCTCGACCTCGAGCTCCTCCCAGTTGAGGATCGACTCCTCGATGAGGCACTGGTGGGTGAGCGAGGCGTCAAGGCCGCGGGCGCAGATCGTCTGGAGTTCCTCGACGTTGTAGCAGAAGCCGCCGCCGGAGCCGCCCATCGTGTAGGCCGGGCGGACGACGACCGGATAGCCGATCTGCTCCTCGACGAGCTTCACCGCCTCCTCGACCGTGTGGACGATGCCCGAGCGGGGCGTGTCGATGCCGAGCTTCGTCATCGTGTCCTTGAAGATCTCGCGGTCCTCGCCGCGCTCGATCGCATCCAGATTGACGCCGATGACCTTCACGCCGTACTTGTCGAGAATCCCCTTCTTGGAGAGCTCCATCGAAAGATTGAGGCCGGTCTGCCCGCCCAGGTTCGGCAGCAGGGCGTCGGGCCGCTCCTTCGCGATGATCTGCTCGAGGCGCGCTTCGTTCAGCGGCTCGATGTAGGTGGCGTCGGCCATCACCGGATCGGTCATGATCGTCGCGGGATTAGAATTGACGAGAACCACCTTGTATCCGCAGGCTCTTAACGCCTTGCAGGCCTGGGTTCCGGAGTAATCAAACTCGCACGCCTGACCAATAACAATGGGACCCGATCCGATAATGAGAACCTTATCCACATCCGAGCGCTTCATAAACATCTACCTTTCAAAAGAATAGTTCGCAATCGGGACCATATTATATCAAACAAGGACCCGACTCGCATTAAAAAACATTGGAAAGTTTACGGCTTGACGGCCGTCACGAACCAATGTGGCATCGGCGGGGGAACCGCACGGGTTGCGCCGGGAACAAAACCGGCTTTCGCGAGCCAGCCCTTGAGCTCGACATCGGAAAATACCCATCCGTTTTGAGTGGTCAAAGCCATGTTTACGGCAAATAGCGCCGAGAACTTGGGCGATGTGTGCGTCTCGTCTGTCATCATGTCGAGAATGAAGATCGCACCGCCCGGCTTGAGCGCGCGATTGGCGCGCGTCAGAATGTCGACGATCTGCTCGGACGATTCCTGGTGAAGAGCTCCAAAAATCGTCACCGCGTCATAGGCCTCGGACTCATACTCGTCAGTATGATAGTCGCCGGCACGGCACTCGATTCGACTGTCGAGTCCGAATTTCGCGACATACCCCTTCGCTTCCGCCGAAATGGCCTTGAGGTCTACGGTGACGCAGGAGAGTTCCGGACACGCCTGGCACATCAGGATCGCATAGGCAGCGGGTCCGCCCGCCAGATCCAGCAGCCGGCCTTTGAGAGGCCCCAGCATCGGCACGATGCTCCGCCCGATGCCCATGGCCCGTCCGAACATCGACGCCGCAAAAGCCTTGGTGCGTTCCGCGTCCTCGCCCAGGTGGATTTCCGGCTTCTCGACGGGCCGGCCCGTCCGCGCAAGCTCCGCGAGCCGTCCCCAGGCCGGATACACGTCGCGGTTGTAGCGGATCGCCTTCGTGAGGTCGGCGTTTCCGCCGGGGATCAGCGCCGCCTTCGACGCCGGAGTGTTGAAATACGCGCCGTCGCGCTTCTCGAGAAGCCCCTCGGCGACGCACGCGTCGGCCAACAGCCGCATGCCGCGGTTCCCGGTCTCGAGCGTTCCCGCCTCAACCGCCTCGAACACGCCGCAGTCGATCGCCGCAAACAGCACCGCGCTGCCGTAGTAGGCGCTGGCCAATTCGACGATGTCCTGAATGCTTTTCATCTCAAACCTTCTCCTCTTGCCTTCACCGACTCTCAGCGACCGCCCCTTCCGCCGCGTCCGCCGCGTCCCCCTTCGGGGCCGCCGAATCCGACGTCGGTCGCCTCGTAGATGTCCTTGACGGTCTGCGCGATCTCCGCGGCGTCCTCGCCCTCGAAGCCGAGGGACTTGGCCGTCTCCCGGAGGAGATTGTCGCGCTCGGCGCCGGCGAGCTCGCGAATGCGCTGATGCGTGTCGCGCATTTCTTCGAACAGCTCGCGCCGCTCGTCATCGGACAACTCCATCACGTTCCCCATCTTCGCCTCGAGCTCGTCACGCTTCGCAATCATGTCCTGAAGGTCGGCGTGGTTCTTCTTGGCTTCCGGCGACATGCGCGACGTATCCACGGCGGCGAGGAAGTCCAGCTTGCTCTGCGCCCGGTTGCGCTGGTTCTGTCGCATGCGCGCGAAGCCGTTCGTCATCTGGGCGAACCTTTCCGGATTCTCCTTCTTCATCCGCTCCATCATCTCCTTCATGTCGATCGGGCCGGATTCGCGGCGTCCGTCGCGCGACGGCTCCGCGACCGCCTCGGCTTCCGCCGGCGCCTGGCCGAGTTCGGCGAGCTTCTTCTCGAGCTCCCTGACCCGCGCCCGAAGCGCCCGCGCGCTCGCCTTGTCGCCGTTGTCCTTGGCCGGCGTCAGAGCCTGAACGGCCTCGTCTGACTTTTCAGCCGGAACCGAGGGGCCATTGGAATGAAGGCAGTAACCGAGCGCAGCACCGACGAGAAGCGAGATGACAACGGGAGAGAAGTTCTTGATTTTCACGATTTTACCTTTCTGACGCGGCGACGGAGCAGGGCCGTCCGTGCGTACCTCGCACGACGCCCCTGTTGAAGAGGAAAAGTTCTTTCGGATCGTACCCCGGCTTGTTGTGGATGTCCACGTGGCTCGCGAAGTCCGGCGCCTCGCTCGCGTCCGTCCACCACTCGTAGCCGCACCAGGATCCCGGCTTCGCCAGGAGGATCGTTTGGTTGTTTGGGGGCTTGGGGGCTGGAGTTGACGGGAACTCGTAGTCGCCGGTGGCGAGCAGGAGCTCTGCAGCTCTTTCGCGGTCTTCTCCGCAGACCACGCAGACTTCGTGATCGCACATCGCGAAAGACGTCGACTGGTAGAAGTCCGGATACGCGCGTCCGCCCACCGCACGGACTTTGAAAAGCCCTTCTTTACGCAGGAGAACGTTCGGAAGAACCGGCTCTTCGGTCACCGGCGCGATCTCGTAGTCTCCAAGGACCTTGAGAGTGCAGCTGCGGCGCATGCAAATGTCGGAGATCCGTTCGAGCTCGCGCTCCAGCTCCTTCAGGGCCGCCTGGTCCTGCCGGCTGCCGGGTCCGTACTTCTGGGCCGCATAGTCCAGCGTCGGCAGATAGAGATACGCGTGCTCGACGTCATGGACGTTTGTCATCTCCTCGAACCAGGAGATGCAGGCGCGGCCGACCTTCGCGGAGGCGAACGGGCCCCAGTAGCGCCCCAGCGGAAACTTCCCGCACAGCCGCTCGAGGACGGACGCCATCCCGGCCGGCTTCGCGTAGCAGCTCATCACCATTCCGCCGCCGTGCTTGTGGATCGGCGCCGGCGAGACGATCGACGCGACATCCTCGCCGAGCGACTGCTGGAAAAAATAGACGCCGTCGTTCTTTCCCCAAACGCGATCGCCCTTCACAAGCCGCGAACTCTGTTCCCAAAAGAGCGGTTTGCGGAGCTCCTCGCTCCACCAGCCGTTGGAGACCATCCCGTGCTCGGCCGGCGTTTTCCCCGTCCGCAGCGTCGCCTGCGCGACACACGTCACCGCCGGAAACACGCTCGGGGCCGAGCCGAAGGCGAGCCCCGCCATCCGCAGTCGCTTGTTGCGCTCCAGCATTTGATAGCCAAGTCCGGCCGCGATGACGGTGAGAGACTTCATGCCTTAATTAAGACGCAGACACGGACGGGAATATTTTGCGGAAAATGCGAAGAACGATGAGCAGAACCGCTCCGGCGACCAGAAGATTGCGGACCAAGATCATCGGCGCGACAAGATAGCAGCCGAGCAGCGCCCCGAGCTGGAGATAGACGAGAGCGCCGATCAAGACGCCGACGGAGCGCTTCTTCTCAGGCGACAGTTCCTCGCCTTCGGAGTGGGTCGTCACCGCACCGATGTAGACGGTCCAGACCGCCGCCGCAACCCCGGCTGAAACCAACGCGCGGAGTCCGGGCGTCGCCATAATGCCAAGCGGAACCGCCGCGCCGCACGCGACGTTGAGTCCGCGGCAAAGCCCCATCAAAAGCGGCTTCTTGGTCCGGTTGTAGACGGTCACGCAGAGAAACAGGAGGAGCATGACCGTCCACCACGCCGGCGGCAGATTCGACAGCGCGCCGGCGAGGAGCACGACGCCCCAGCAGAGCCCGCGGACGAACCGCGCCGCGCCCGGCGAGATCTCGCCGTTCGGAATCGGACGGTCACGGTCGGTCGCCGCACCGACCAAGTCGTTGTCGACGAGCCCGTAGAGATACAGGGCGGATGACGCCAGAGCGGCGCCTGCAATCATCGACGGACGCGGCAAAGCGCTCCCCGCGGCGATCGCCGCCGACGCGCCCACCAGCACGTCGCCCGGCACGGTCGGCAGGTTCACGATCCGGAAGAGGCGCATCCAGGAGAGGAAGGTTGAGCGTTGAGCGTTGAGCGTTGAGCGTTGGGGGTTGAGAATCTTCTCCACTTCCGCGAGGGCGCGTCCGCGATGCGAGATCGCATTCTTCTCCGCCGCCGAAAGTTCGGCAAAGGACTTGTCATGTCCGTCGGGAATGAAGAGCGGATCGTAGCCGAACCCTTCCACGCCCGCCGCGGTCTCGGCAATATGTCCGGGGCAATGTCCTTCGGCGATGTGTTCCTTCCCCTCTGGATCGACGAGCGCACAGCAGCAAGTGAAGCGCGCGGCGCGGTCGGCGACTCCGGCAAGGTTCTTGAGAAGGAGCGCGTTGTTGTTCGGCGTGTTCGAGGGCTCGCCCGCGTAGCGCGCGCTTCGGACGCCCGGATCGCCGCCGAGCGCCCTGACCTCGAGCCCGGAGTCGTCCGCCAGGCACCAGTCGCCCGCGTGATTCGCGGCGATCGCGCGGACCTTGATGAGGGCGTTGCCTTCGAAGTCGGGCGCGGTCTCCTCGACGCCTTCGGGATCGTCCGCGACGATTTCGAAGTTCGGGAGGATCTGGGAGATCTCCCGGATCTTGTGCGGATTGTGTGTGGCGACGAAAAGCTTCATCTTGGAGTTATCCTATGCGCTCGAGGACGAGGCCCTCGTCGGCGGGTGCGGTGGCGGAAATCGCGAACGCCTTGAGGAGGTCGGCGGCGCAGCGCTCGAGACCGTCCGGCTGGCGGGAACTTTCGAGCGTCGCCAGCGGCGTGCCGACGGCGACTTTGTCTCCGCGCTTCACGGCGAGGACGATGCCGGCGAGCGGATCGATCTTGTCCGTCTTCTCCAGCCGTCCCGCGCCGAGCGCGAGCGCGACCCGTCCGACCTTCTCCGCGTCGATCGCGGCGACGTAGCCGGAGCGCATCGCCTGGATTTTGAACTTGAACGTGGGCTGCTTGAGCAGGCGCGCGAACTTCTCGAGGTCGCCGCCCTGGGCCTTCACCATCTCCTCGAACTTCGCGCGCGCGGATCCGTCCGCAAGCTTCTCGCGGCACTCGCGCCGCGCGTCGTCAAGTCCGATCTCCTTCGCGAGCGAGACCATCAGCGCGGCCAGCTCGACGCAGAGGTCCGTCACGTGTCCGAGATCCTTCCCCTTCAGCATCTCGAGGGATTCGGCGACTTCGTTCGCGTTGCCGACGGCAGAGCCGAGCGGGGCGGACATGTCGGTGACGAGCGCCGCGGCCTTGCGTCCGGCGGCCTTCGCGCCGTTGACCAGCGAATTCGCAAGCGCCACGGCCTCCTCGCGCGTCTTCATGAACGCGCCGGAACCGCACTTGACGTCGAACACCAGCGTGAGCGCGCCTTCGGCGAGCTTCTTGGAGAGGATGGAGCCGGTGATCAGCGGAATCGACGCGACCGTGCCGGTGACGTCGCGGAGCGCATAGAGCTTCTTGTCCGCGGGCGTGATCTCGTCCGTCTGCACCGTCATCGAGACGCCGACGTCCCGGACCACCTTGCGAAAGTCCGCGAGTGAGAGTCCCGCGTCGTAGCCGGGGATGGTCTCGAGCTTGTCCGCGGTGCCGCCGGTGATGCCGAGTCCGCGGCCGGTGAGCGAGGGGACGGCCACGCCGCACGCGGCGACGAGCGGCTGGATGACGAGCGAGAGCTTGTCGCCGACGCCGCCGGTCGAGTGCTTGTCCGCCGTGACGACGTCCCACGACAGGCACTGTCCGCTCTTCATCATCGCCTCGGTCAAGTCGGCGGTCTCGCGCTCGTTCATGCCCTTGCAGCAGATCGCCATCGCGAGGGCCGACATCTGGTAGTCCGGGATCTCACCCCGCGTGAAACCCTCGACGAAATCCCGGATCTCCGCGCTGCCGAGCGCGTGTCCTTCGCGTTTCTTGTCGAGTATCAGCTTGGCGATCACGGTTTTCTCCAGTAGCTCAGGTATTCGATGTTTCCCATCTCCTTGCCGCGGATCGGCGACTCCTCGAGTCCGAGCAGCTCCAGCTTGAGCTCGTCCTGCGCAAACTTCACGATGGCGTCGCGTGCCGCAAGGCGCAGCTTCTCGTCGCTGACGAGTCCGCCGGGGGCGTTGCCCTTGCCGACCTCGAACTGCGGCTTGATGAGGGCGACGATGCAGCCTCCGTCCGCGAGAACGTCGACGATGGGCGGAAGAATCAGCTTCAGGGAGATGAAAGAGACGTCGGTCACCGCGATTTCGGGGACCTTCGGAAGGTCCGCGCGCGTCATGTACCGGGCGTTGTAGTTCTCCCGGACCCACACCCGGGGGTCGGTCCGCAGCTTGTAGGCGAGCTGGTTGGTGCCGACGTCGATGGCCATCACGTACGCCGCCCCGTGCTGCAGGAGGCAGTCGGTGAATCCGCCGGTCGAACTTCCGACGTCGATGCAGACCTTGCCCCCGGCGTCCAACTCCGTTCTCCGTTCCCCGTTCCCCGTTCCCCACAGACTGAACGCGCCCTCCAGCTTCTCGCCTCCGCGGGAGACGAAGCGCTGCGGCGCCTCCACCTCGACGCCGGCGTTCTCGTCGAGCTGCCGCGACGCCTTGTACTCGACCTGTCCGCCGACGAGGACCTTTCCTTCCAGAACGAGCGCCTGGGCCTGCGTGCGGCTGGCGACGAGTCCCTTCTCGACCAGCAGGATGTCGAGCCGCTTTTTCACTTACTTGAGGAAGTTGATTTTGCGGACGACGGCGGACGGAAACGTGCGGGTCATGCCGGGCGCGGTCTCGATCTCGATGCCGACCGCCGTATTGGAGACCAGCACGCCGCGGTAAGAACCGCTGTCGGTCACAACCTCGACATCGGGCACGAAAGCGCGCTTCATGGTCACGTTCACGGTCGCAGTCTTCTGGTTCTCGACGGTCGGATGCCTGACGGCCTCGGCATAGCCGTCGAGCCGCAGCACCAGCGAATGCTCGCCGGACTTCACATTCTCGATCACGAAGACGTCGCTCGGCTCGGTTTCGGCGATGCCGGACTTGCTCTTGGTGGCGCCCTGATTCTTGCCGTCGAGAATGACCTGCACGCCCGCGGGCTTGGTGCGGACCTCGATGCGGCCCATGACATTGAGCATGCGGAACTCCTCGTTCGCCGAGCCGCCGTTGACGATCTCGACTTGCTTGGTGAGCGTGTCGTAGCCGTCGAGCTCGGCGCGGACCGCGTACGTTCCGGGCTTGAGGCCCTTGAGCGTCACCGGGGACTTCCCCTGAGGCTCATTGTCGACGTAGAAGCGGGCTCCTTCGGGAACGGACGTGAGGTTCATCGTTCCGGGAATGCCGACGAGCTTGATGAACAGCGTCTGGCTCTCGCCCGCGACCATCGAGAGTTCGCGGACCGACTCTTCGAATCCGGTCCTCTTCAGCGTCACCGTGGCGCGTCCCTTCGGAACCTCGCCGACGACGACGGGCGTCGTGCCGCGGACAATGCCGTTGACCGTCACTTCGGCGCCTTCGGGCTCGCTCGTGATGTCGATGGTTCCGGAGTCGACGATCAGGTTCTCGTGGCGGACGACGGGCGTGCGGCCCGTGAACTTGACCTCGACGACACGGTTCTGATAGCCGGGCTTCTGCAGCAGGAGACGGTGAAAGTCCTTCGCGTCCAGCGTGCTGACGAGCCGCGGCGTCTTGCCGAGGGAAAGTCCGTCGAAGGAGATGTCGCAGCCCGAGGGCTCTGAGGTCAGCAGAAGAAGACCCTTGACCGGAACCAGCTCGGCGTGCTTCTGGAAGAAGCCTCCCTCGCGGAGGAAGAGAAACTCGTCAACATCCTCGTAGCTCGGAAGGGAGAAGCGGACATGGTGCTTGCCGGGACCGAGATCGTAGAGCGTGAGCGGCGTCACGCCGCACATGGAATCGTCGACAATGACGCTGGCGCCGGACGGCTGGCTGGTGAACTCGCAGCGGATGGACTTGTCCTGGGCGGACGCCGCCAGAGCCGCGAGAAGGACGAAAACAAAAGCAAACCTCTTCATCTCACTTGCCTCCTTTCGCCTTCTTCATGCGATTCTCGACGTCAACGAGCTTGGAATTCGCCTCCGAGTGGCGCGGATCCGTCTTGTCAGGGACCATCTCGCAGAGGATCTTGAGCTCGTTCTGCGCCGTCTCCCAGTCCGCGAGGTTGATCGCCTTGTTGGCAAGGAACCGCTGGTCCTCGTAACGCTTCTTGAGCTCCGCCTCGGTCCGCTCGAGTCGGCTCTTGAGCTCGTCATACCAGTCCGGCTTCGGGTTGACGGTATCAAGGTAGAAGATCGCCTCGCCGTAGGCTTTGGCCGAAGCGCTCAAATTGCCGTACTCGACCTCGCGGTCTTCCCACTTGGTGTCGCCGACGGCCATGCTGTCCTTGGACATCTGCGTCAGCTTCTCGCCGGAATACTGAATCGCCCAGATGCCGAGCTCGTTGCGCGAGAAGGCCTCGAGCGCCTCGCGGACGGCGCGAAACGCATCCGGTTCCTGCGTGTTCTCGACCGCCACATCCTTGATCTTGTTGAACTTGAGCACGCGGATGCGCCAGCTCTTGAGCGCATTCTCATCCGACGCGCTCGAGCCCGAATAGCTGTCCTCGAGCTTCGCAAACTCGGGATTCTCGACAATCTCCATGACGCGCTTCATCGCCTCTTCGGACAGCTTCGCCTTCTTGTCGACATGGCGATCCGCATCGGGAATGTCGTCGAACTTGACGCTCAGGACGCCCTTCCCGTCAATCTCCATCTGGTACCGGTAGATGCGCGTCGCGTCGGCCTCGACCTTCTCGTAGCGAAGGCCCATCAGCTCCGGAGCTTCGCGAACGGCCGGCGTCAGGACCACCGGCGCCTCCGACGCCCGCGGCGCAGAGAGGATGAAGAAAATCGCCACCGCAACCATGAGCGCCGTCGCGACCCAGAGGATGTTGGCGATGGGCGAACGCGGACGAGACGAGCCGCCTTTGGAGGCGGATGGACTGGAAGACTTTGAAATTGACGCCCGGGAAGCCGGAGAACGGGCGGAACTCAAGCCGAGGTCCACCGCCGACCTCGCGGAAGCGACCTTGGCGGACTCGGCCTTGGCGGGAGCGTCCTCTGCGACGACCATGATCGTCGAGAAGCCGACCTCGATGCGGTCGCCGGGAACGAGGACGCGCGGCGCGGCTCCGAGAGCCTCGCCGTTGACCAGCGTTCCGTTGGCGCTCGCGAGGTCCGTCACGCGGATGCCGGCGTCGCCATCGGGCTCGAACAGGCAATGATTGCGCGACAGCTCCTCGTCCGGAATGTGGACGTCGTTCGAGGACGACCGACCGAGACGGACACCGCTTTCTGTCACTTGAAAGCGCATGCCGGACATCGGCCCGCTCGCGATCATCAGTTCGGGTCTTTTGCTCATCCCTTGTTTCCTTTCACAACATCCCCTTCATCGCCTGGGTCAGAACAGGTCCCAGCAGGATGATGAAGACTGCCGGGAAAATGCACAGCATCAGCGGTCCGAGCATTTTTGTCGGAGCCTCGTTCGCCAGCTTCTCGGCGCGGTCGAACCGACGGCTCCGGAGCTGCTCCGACTGGATGCGCAGGATCGCGCCGATCGAAACGCCGAGCTCGTCCGCCTGGATGAGCGCAAACGCGACGCTCCGCAGGTCGGACTGATTGACGCGCTCGGCCATGTTCTTGAGCGCCTCGCGACGCGACGACCCGATCTGGATCTCCTTCGTCATCCGCAGGAGCTCCTCGTTCAGCGGATCGAGCTTTCGGCTCTGGCAGTTGCGCTGCAGCGCGCTGATGAAGTCCATGCCGGCCTCAACCGACAAGGTCAGGATGTCCAGGACGAACGGCAGCGACTTCATGATCGACAGGTGACGCCTCTTGAGCGCTCCCCGGAGCCACAGCATCGGCTGCATCCAGAAGAGCGCGATTCCCAGGATGCAGATCGGGACGTACCCCGAGGTGAACGGGGAGTCGGGCACGACCGCACCCAGGAGCGCGATGAAAATGCACCAGGCCGTGCCGAGCACGATCGGACACAGCATCTTGAGCGCCACGAACTCGCGTCCGCTCAGAAGTCCCTCGAATCCCGCCGAATTCAACATCGACTCCGCGACCTCGATCTGCTTCGCAAACAGCGGACGCGACACGAGGCGGTCGAGGTTGCCGACGAACGGCAGCAGCATCTTGAACACCATCGGGAGGGAACGCTCCTGGCGGCGCCCGTCCGGCAGCGTCACGTAGGTGACTTCCTTGGACGCCTCCGCCGCATACCAGCCGAGGCCGGCCGCGAAGAGCGTCCAGAAGAGGATCACAAGCAGAGAGATCAATGACATATCAGGTTACGGGCGTGCCGGCGGAGGACGGAGAGGTCGGGACCAGCGCGCCGCCGTCCGCTCCGGGCGTGCCGGCGAACAGGATCATGCCTTCCGAAACGCCGACGGACATCTTCCGCGGCGCGAGGTTGGCGACAAAGACGACTTGCGTGCCGACGAGCTTCTCGGGCTCGGGATAGGCCGGACGGATGCCGGAGAAGATCGTGCGCTTGCCGAGCGAACCGGCGTCCAGGACGAACTTCAGGAGCTTCGCGCTCTTCGGCACGATCTCGCAGCTCTCGACCACGCCGATCCGGAGATCGAGCTTCTCGAAGTCCGCAAACGGGATCTCGCCTTTCAGCGGTGCCGCGGGAGCGGCCTCCTCGGACGGCGAAGCCGAAGGCGAAGACGCCTTGCCCTTCACCTCGCCTTTGTTCTTGCTCGCCCGCGATTCATGGCTCACCTCGCCGGAGTCGGCGGGCGCGACGGCCGCCGCGGCGATCATCGCGTCGACCTGACTCGCGTCGATGCGGCTCGCGAGATACTCGTAGTCGCCGAGTTTCACGTCCTCGCGCGCGGCGTTGACCGAGTCCCAGGTCCATTCGGACTCGCCGAAGAGCTTCATCGCCTTGTCGGCGTAGACCGGGAGGATCGGCTTCAGGTAGATCGCGATGATGCGGAAGGCGTTGAGCGCCGCCGTCAGCGTCGTGCGCGTGGCCTCGTCGTCGGTCTTCACCGTCTTCCAGGGCTCGCGCTTGTCGAAGTACTCGTTCGCGGCGTCCGCCAGCTTGCAGATCTCGACGATCGCCAGGTTGAAGCGGCGGTCCTCGTAGTACTGCGCGATGGTCTCGGACGCGGCACGGCACTTCTCGACCAGGGCCAGTCCCTCGCCGTCCATCTTCCCGAGCATGCCGCCGAGCTTCTTCTGAAGCATCTGTCCGCCGCGGGAGGCGATGTTGGTGATCTTGCCGACGAGGTCGGAGTTGACGCGCTGGACGAAATCCTGGAGGTTGAGGTCCAGGTCGTCCGTCGTTCCGCCGAGCTTCGCCGCGTAGTAGTACCGCAGCGCCTCGGGCGGCAGGTTGTCGAGGTAGGTCCGGGCGTTCACGAAGGTACCCTTGGACTTCGACATCTTCTCGCCGTTGACCGTGAGAAAGCCGTGGACGAAGACCTTGTCCGGCCCCTTGAAGCCCGCCGAATGCAGCATCCCCGGCCAGAACAGGCAGTGAAAGCGGATGATGTCCTTGCCGATGAAGTGGTAGAGTTCGACCGACGGATCGTTCCAGAGGTCGCCCTTGCCGTTCTTCTCGCACCAGTTCTGAAGCGAGGCGATGTAGCCGATCGGCGCATCCACCCAGACGTAGAAGAACTTGTCCTTGTAGCCCGGGATCTCGAAGCCGAAATACGGCGCGTCACGCGAGATGCACCAGCCCCGGAGCGGCTCCTTGAACCACTCGAGAAGCTTGTTGGAGACGTCGCTCGTCGTGTGGCCGGGGATCCAGTTCTCCAGATACGCGTGCTGGGGCTCGAGCTCGAAGTAGAGATGCTCGGAGTCCTTGACCACCGGCGCGCCGCCGCAGGTCGTGCAGGTCGGATGGCCGAGCTCCTCGGCGCCATAGGTCGCGCCGCATTTGTCGCAGCTGTCGCCATACTGTCCCTCGGCGCCGCACTTCGGACACGACCCCTTCACGAAGCGGTCGGGGAGGAACATCTTGCAGCGCTCGCAGTAGAGCTGCGGAGTCGTCTTCTTGGTGATGAAGCCCTGCTTCTCGGCGGCGGCGTAGATGCGCTCCGAAAGCGCCTTGTTCTCGGGCGAGTTCGTCGTGTAGTAGTTGTCGAACGAAACCTGGAAATCGGAGAAGTCCTTGAGATGGACGGCATGCGAGCGGGCGATCAGTTCCTCGGGGGTGATTCCCTCCTTGCGCGCGCGGATCATGATGGGCGTTCCATGGGTGTCGTCCGCACAGATGTAAAGGCAGTCGTTGCCCCTGAGCTTTTGGAACCGAACCCAGAAATCCGTCTGAATGTACTCCACCAGATGCCCGAGGTGAATGTCACCGTTGGCATATGGCAAGGCGCTTGTAACCACGATCTTCCGCTTGTCTGACATGTTGCTCCTACGATATCCCTTGAATTATAGCAAAAAACACGGGCGAAAGCTGAAACTTTCGCCCGTATCGTCCGTACGCGCAGTTCGTTACAATAGATGACACCCGGTACTGAAATCGCCAGTTGAGTCGCA
>CAZYQF010000021.1:0-21400 GCA_964650165.1 uncultured Lentisphaeraceae bacterium | reverse complement strand
GCCGTGAAAGGCCACCCCGCGCTTCCCGTCGAGGGGAAGCTCCTGTCCGCGCCCGCACACCCCGTCGCACTCAAGGCAACGGGCTCGGCAATCATGCCGCTATGCGGCGCTCTGAACAAAGTCTACTGCCGAATTTAGGTTAAGTATGCTATAATACCGACATAATGGCAGAAAAAATCAGTTTCGAAGCGCCGCGCGGCATGCGGGATTTCTATCCTGAGGACATGACGTGGCGCAACAAGGTATTTGACGCGTTCCGCGCGGCCGGCGAGGCGGCGGGATTCCAGCCGTATGACGCGTGCGTGGTCGAGAGCTACGAGCTGTTGGCCCGGAAGGCCGGCGAAGAGGTCGGGGAGCAGATCTATCACTTCTCCGACAAGTCCGACCGGCACATCGCGCTTCGCGCTGAGATGACCCCGACGCTCGCGCGCATGGTCGCGCAGCGTCAGAAGGAGCTCTCGTTCCCGATCAAGTGGACGACGATCGCCCAGTGCTTCCGCTACGAGCGCATGACGAAGGGCCGCAAGCGCGAACATTACCAGTGGAACATCGACATCATCGGCGAGGACTCGGTCCTCGCGGAGCTCGAAGTCCTCGGCGCGGCGTGCGACGCCCTCCGCCGCATGGGACTTTCGCCCGCGGACTTCAAGGTCCGCGTCTCGTCGCGCAAGTTCCTCGGAGAGCTCCTCGCGAAGAGCGGGATTCCCGCCGACCGGCACGCGCAGGTCTTCCTCGCGCTCGACAAGCGCGGCAAGATGCCCGACGCCGAGATCGGCGAGATGCTGAAGGCCGGGGGACTCACCGACACCGACGTCGCCGCGACCTTCGCGATCATGGACACGACGTCCTATGCGGACTGCCCCGAGCTCGTCGAGCTCTTCCGCCTCGCCGGGCTCGCCGGCTTCGCCGACTGCCTCGCGTTCGACATCTCCGTCATCCGCGGTCTCAGCTACTACACCGGCATCGTCTTCGAGTGCTTCGACACCCGGGGCGAGTTCCGCGCGATCTTCGGCGGCGGACGCTACGACAACCTCCTCACCACGATCGGCGGCGAGCCCGCGACCGCGGTCGGCCTCGGCTTCGGCGACGTCGTCGTCACCGAGCTGCTCAAGTCCCGTCTCGGCGAGAACGCCGCGACGGCGAAGAAGGGCGTCGCCGTCGGCTTCATGTTCCCCGAGCAGCGCGATGCCGCGGTGAAGCTCGCCGCCGCCCTCCGCGCGTCCGGCGAATGCGTCAACCTCTCGCTCCACAGCCAGAAGCCGAAGAAGTTCTTCTCCCACGCCGACCAGTGCGGCGCGGCGAAGGCCGTCTTCCTCGGACCCGACGACGTCGAGAAGGGCGTCGCGCGGATGAAGGACCTCGCCACCCGCGAGGAGAAGGAGATGCCGCTCGCATGACGCAGCCCCGCACCAGCCTTGACGTCGGCTTCCCCGGCGGAATCCTGCCGGAAGAGTATTCCGGTTTCCGCGGAAAGGCCTTCCGTTCGATCGGCGCTGCGGAGGAATTTCCGTTCGAGGACGCCCAGTTCGAGCTCGTGATGGTGCATGCGTCGGCGGTCTCCCGCGCCGCCGTGAAGGAAGCGAACCGGGTTCTCAAGCCGGACGGCAGGCTCCTGTTCACCGTCCCCGAGAAGACCCGCAAGCAGGACGGCTACACCTTGCCGGACATCCATGCGATCGTCCGCAAAGGCTTCAACATCATCGGCGTCTCGCGGCCGTCCTGGTGGCTCTTCGGACGGAAGGGGCGGACGATCTCCATCGTCGCCGCCAAGAAATTCTGGAAGGACTACAAGGGATTCGTCCGCGACGGGTCTCTTCCGTTCACCCCGTTCAGGAGCCGCACGTGAGCAAGGCGCTGGTCTCTCTGCTGTCTGTTTTCGCGCTGACGTTCGCCGCCACCGCCGAAAAGAGCTCCGACGCGATCGTCCGCCTCCTCAATTCCCGCGCCGCCGGCAGTCCCCGCGCCTACGCCGAGGCCGCCCGGACCGTCGCGAAGGATGCCGCCGCCGGCCGTCCGCTCCAGCAGTTCGTCATCGCGCTCGTCGCCGGCGACGCCGAGCTCCCCTCCGACGTCCGCCTCTCCGAGTCCGCCCGCAAGGCGTACCTCGACCAGTCCCGCGGCCGCATCCGTGCGCTGGCCGAGGGGAAGGGCAACGCCCTCGCCTGGTATCTCCTCTCCCTCGAGCGAAACGACGTCGCCCTCCTCAAGCGCGCCGCGGACGGCGGCAACGTCCAGGCCCTCAACGCCTGGGGGACCATGGCCCTGACCGACGCCCTCCGCAATCCGGACATCAAGACCAACGAGGTCGACAAGATCCTCGTCGGCAGCTTCGGCAACTTCAAACGCGCCGCCGGCCAGGGCGACCCGAACGGCATGTACAACCTCGGCATGTGCTATCTCCGGGGCTATGGCTGCGTCCGCGATCCGGACCTCGCGTTCAACTGCTTCCGGACCGCGGCCGGCGCCGGACACCCCGAGGCCATCAACAACATCGGCGGATTCTACCGCGACGGCATCGTCGTCGAAAAGAGCCCCGAAGCCGCCGTCAAGTGGTTTTCCAAGAGCGCCGAAATGGGCAACGCCTTCGGCCAGCTCAACTATGCCCTCGCGCTCCAGCGCGGCGAAGGCGTGACGAAGGACGAGACGCGCGCAGCCGAGCTTCTTGTCGATGCCGCGAAGCAGGGCAACGCCGAGGCGATGAACGCCTGCGGCATGTGCTTCTTGACCGGCAGCGGCACGAAGAAGGACGACATCGAGGCCGTGAAGTGGTTCCGCCTGTCCGCCGCCCGCGGCTTTCCGCCGGCAATGGACAACCTGTCCTCCTGTTACGACCTCGGACTCGGCGTCCCGAAGAGCGCCACCGAGGCGACCGTGTGGAAAGTGCGCGGACGCGCCGCGCGCGGCGACCGCAACGCGGCTTTCTGGCTCCACCAGAACGGACATCCCCTCAAATGAAGATACTGATGATCGGCGACGTGGTCGGGAACCCCGGACGGCGCATCCTGCGCCGCGAAATCAAGCGTCTCCGCGCCGAACGCGGCATCGACGCCGTCATCGTCAATGCCGAGAACTGCGCCGCCGGTTCCGGCATCACCTCCGCCCTCGCGAAGGACATTCTCGACTGCGGCGCGGACGCGATCACCCTCGGCGACCACACCTGGGGGCAGAAGGAGTTCGCCGGACAGGTCGAGTCCTGCGACCGCCTCGTCCGCCCCGCGAACTTCCCGTCCGAATGCCCCGGCAAGGGCTGGCGGACCATCGTCCTGCCGACCTTTTCCTTCGCCGTCGTCAACCTGCTCGGACGCGTCTTCATGAACTCCGTCGACTGTCCGTTCAAGACGATGGACCGCATCCTCAACGAGATTCCGAAGAACATCCCCGTCTTCGTCGACTTCCACGCCGAAGCGACCAGCGAGAAGAACACGCTCGGACGCTATCTCGACGGACGCGTCACCGCCGTTGTCGGAACTCACACCCACGTCCAGACCTCCGACGCCCTCGTCTTCCCCGGCGGGACCGCCTATCTGACCGACCTCGGCATGACCGGACCCTACGTCTCGTCCATCGGACGCGAGCTCAAGCCCGTCACGAAGAAATTCATCACCGGCATGCCCTCGCGCTTCGACGTCGCCGAGGGCCCCTGCGTTCTCGAAGGCGCCGTGATCACCTTCGACCCGGCGACCAAGAAGGCCTCGGCCATCGAAACCGTCCGCGTCCGTGAATAACCGCGAAGCAGTCCTGGAAGTCGCGAAGCTGGCGAAGGCCGCCGGCGGCCGCGCCCTGCTGGTCGGCGGCTGCGTCCGCGACGAGTTGCTCGGAGGGGAGCCCAAGGACTTCGACATCGAGTGCTTCGGCCTCGCTCCCGAGCGGCTGACGTCCGTTCTGTCCGCGAGCTTCGAGCTCGACTTCATCGGACTCTCCTTCGGCGTCATCAAGCTGCGCCGGTTCGACATCGACGTCGCCCTGCCGCGGCGAGAGACCAAGCTCGGACTCGGGCACCGGGGCTTCGAGATGGCGTACGATCCCACCCTCACGATCCGCGACGCCTCCGCGCGCCGCGACTTCACCGTCAACGCGATCTACAAGGATCCGCTGACCGACGAGGTGATTGACCCGTGGAACGGGCTCAAAGACCTGGAGGCGAGAGTCCTCCGCCACGTGTCGGACCATTTTTCAGAGGATCCGCTCCGCGTGCTCCGCGGCATGCAGTTCGTCGCCCGCTTCGGCCTCGATCCCGCCCCGGAGACCGTTGCGGTCTGCCGCCGGATGACGCCCGAGGGGCTTCCGCCCGAGCGCCTTTTCGGGGAGTGGGCGAAGCTCCTCGAGCGGGGTGTCGCGATCTCGAAGGGGCTCGAGTTCCTCAGGGCCGTCGGCTGGACGCGCTATTATCCCGAACTCGAGGCGCTGATCGGGTGCGAACAGGACCCGAGCTGGCATCCCGAAGGCGACGTCTGGAACCACACGTGCTGCTGCCTCGACGCCTTCGCCGCGGCGCGCGACGGACGCGACACGACCTACGACTTCATCGGCGACCGCGCCGGGTGGACGGACGAGGAGAACCGGCTCGTCGGGCTCGCCGTCCTCTGCCACGACTTCGGAAAGCCCGCGACCTCGTCCTACGACCCCGTCAAGAACCGCATCCGCTCGCTCGGGCATGACGAGGAGGGCGTCGGGCCGACCCTGTCGTTCCTCCGGCGTCTCACGAACGAGGAACGGCTCCTGAAGGAGGTTCCTCCGCTCGTCCGGCTCCACATGCGCCCGTTCGCGATGTGGAGGTCGAAGAGCGGCGAAAGCGCGATTCGCCGCCTCGCCCGGGACGTCGTCCGGATCGACCGCCTTCTCCGCGTCGCCGCGGCCGACGACGCGGGCCGTCCCCCGCAGCCGCGCGAACCCGCCGCCCTCGCGTGGCTCGCGGCGGAAGCGGCGCGCCTCGAGGTCAAGGACGCCGCGCCGAAGCCGCTCGTCCAGGGACGCGATCTCGTCGCGCTCGGGCTCAAGCCCGGCGTCGCCTTCGGCGGTATCCTCGCGAAATGCTTCGAGGCCCAGCTCGACGGGAAATTCGCCGACCGCGACGCGGGCATCGCCTATGTGAAAGGATTTCTGCCATGAGCCGCGTGCGCTATCTGGTCTGGGACTGGAACGGGACTCTGCTCGACGACACGTTCGCCTGCTGTGCGGCGGTCAACGAAATGCTCTCGGTCCGCGGACTCCCGTCGATCGACCTGGACTTCTTCCGTTCCCGTTTCGCGTTTCCGTCGCGGCGCTTCTACGACGAGATCGGCATGACGACCTGCGACGCGACCTGGGACGCGATGGCGCAGGAATACCACGACCGCTACCACCGGCAGCCGGTCCGCATCAACCCGGACGCGGTTCCCGCGTTCGAGGCGGCGAAGGCGAACGGATTCCGTCAGTCCATCCTCTCCGCGCTCCGGCAGGACTTCCTGGACCTCGACACGCGGAACTACGGCGTCGCCTCCTACATGGACCATGTCTTCGGCGGCGACAATCTCGACGGCGGCTCCAAGGAGAAGCGCGCCCACGAGCTCTATGCCCGCCTCGTTTCGGACGGCGTCGGACCCGGCGAGGCCGTGATGATCGGCGACTCCCTCCACGACAAGGAGGTCGCGGACGCCATCGGCATCGGCTGCGTCCTTTTCTCGGGCGGAACCCACTCCGCCGAGCGTCTCCGCGCCGTCGCCCCCACGGCGGACACCCTCGCGGAGGCCGTGCTCCTGGCCGCGAGTTTGTGATATAATCAATCCGACATGAGAAAATCGCTTTCTGCTTTCGCGCTGGCTCTGACGCTTTCCGGATGCCTGGGTTCGGCGCCCAAGTCGCCTGTCAACTGGACGATCGAGGCCGAGGTCTCCCGCAAGGTTTCGCTCGTCACCGTCTGCGCTCCGTACGATTCGGCGCGCATCGCCGTCCTGCGTCCGAACGGGTCGATTGCCTTCGATTCCTTCAACGCCTTCCCGGCGAGCCCCTCGGCGATCGTCCGCGACCTGGTGACGGCCCGCCGCGCGGGCGGCGCGCTCGTCGTCCGCAAGCTCGCGCTCGACTGCCGCGCCGAAGGCCGGCGTGACGCGCTGGTCGAGCTCGAGATCGACCCCGCGGACGGCGAACCGCCGGCGAAGGGCCGGTCGTCCGTCCCGACGGACGACGGCAACTTCAGCGCCGCCTTCTCCAAGGCCTTCTCGACGGCCTACGAGCAGGCGCTTTCCGGACTGAAGGAGAGATGACCGCCTTCGAGAGCCTCGGCCGGCGCGCGACGGATCTCTACGATTCGCTCCATGCCGGATTCTCCTTTCTCGGCGAGACCGCCGTCGAGGCCCTCGGCATGGCCGTCCGTCCGCGGCGCTTCCGCTTCGGCGACTTCGCGCTTGCCTTCCAGCGCGCCGCGTTCGACGGACTCGCGGTCACCACCGGCATCGGCTTCCTTCTCGGGCTCATCCTCGCCTTCCAGTCCGCCGCGGCCCTCCGCGAATTCGGCGCCGAGACCTATGTCGCCAACCTCCTGGCGATCGGCCTGTTCCGCGAGCTCGGTCCGCTCGTCACCGCGATCGTGCTCGCCGGACGCACGGGAAGCGCCTTTGCCGCCGAGATCGGCACGATGAAAGTCGACGAGGAGCTGGACGCCCTCGCGACGATGGGGCTTCCGCCCGTCCGGTTCCTCGTCATGCCGCGCGTCGCCGCCGCCGTCCTGGCGATGCCCGTGCTGACCATCTTCGCGGAACTCGCCGGACTCATCGGCGGATCCATCGTCCTCCAGGGCCTGAACGTTCCCACTCCCGTCTTCTGGCGCTCGGTCGCCGATTCGACGGACCTCTTCATGATTTCGTTCGGACTCTGGAAGTCCGCCCTGTTCGGACTTCTCGTGGGGCTCATCGGCTGCGGTTCCGGCCTGCGCACCAAGGCCACCGCCGACGGCGTCGGCCTCGCCGCGACCGCGGCCGTGGTCGGCGGCATCGTCGCGATTGCGCTCGCGGACGGGCTCCTGGCCGTCATCTGCTACGTCTGGGGGGTGTGACCGATGGCCGAAAACATCATCGCGCTCTCGCACGTCGACGCCGGGTATCCCGGCTTCGCGGTTCTCCGCGACATCTCCTTCGATATCGCCCGTGGCGAGGTCTTCGTCCTCCTCGGCGGATCGGGCTGCGGCAAGTCGACGGTCATGAAGCACATGATCGGACTCAATCCCGTCCTGGGCGGCGAGCTCCGCGTCGCGGGCTTGGAATGGACGCGTGCGACGCGCCCCGAGCTCTGCCGCAGGATCGGCGTCATGTACCAGTCCGGCGCGCTGTTCGGGGGCATGACCTGCCTCGAGAACGTCCTCCTGCCGCTCGAAGAGTTCGCCTCCCTCGGCGCCGCAGCGCGGCGCGCGAGGGGGATGGCGCTCCTCGCGGACGTCGAACTCGCGGATGCGGCGGACAAGATGCCGTCCGAGATCTCCGGCGGCATGCGCAAGCGCGTCGCGATCGCCCGTGCGATGGCGCTCGACCCCGAGGTCGTCTTCCTCGACGAGCCGAGCGCGGGACTCGACCCCATCACCTCGTCCGCCCTCGACGACCTCGTTCTCCGCCTCCGCCGTGAGAAGCGGATGACCTTCGTCGTGGTCACGCATGAGCTCGCGAGCATCTTCAAGATCGCGGACCGGTGCGCGATGTTCGACAAGGCGCGCCAGGGCCTGATCGCCCTCGGCACGCCGAGGGACCTTCGGGACAATTCGACGGACGCGTTCGTCCGTCTCTTCTTCAATCGGGGAGAAATCCATGGCCAGTGACAATCATGCGCATTACGGACGCGTCGGCGTCGCGGTCGCCCTCGGCGTCGCGGCGATCGTGGCGACGCTGATCTATCTCGGCGGCTTCGGCGACCGCAGCAACGAGTTCCTCGTCGAGACCTACTACGACAACCCGGTGAGCGGGCTCTCCGTCGGGAGCCCCGTGAACTTCCGCGGCGTCAAGGTCGGCGAGGTCCGCGAGATCGCCTTCGCCGGCGTCGTCTACGACGGACACCTCTCCTCCAACGACCAGCAGCGCGTCTCCATCGTCCTCGCGCTCGACGAGCGCAAGCTCGAGCCGAACGACGACTGGCCCATGCCCCGGATGATCAATGAATACGCCGAACGCGGACTCCGCGCGACCGTGACCTCGAGCGGCATCACGGGCCTCTCCCGGATCGAGCTCAACCTGCGCCCCGATCTCCCGGCGCCGGAAAAGCCCCGGTGGATTCCGCGCTACCCCCTGATTCACCCGGCCCCCTCGTTTCTCGAGAGCTTTTCGGATTCCGCCACGCGGCTGATGAACCAGATTCACCAGATGGACCTCGTCACCACCTGGTCGAATTTCACCCGGGCCGTCCAGAACGCCGCAAGACTCGCCGATAACGCGAACGAGATCGTCGAGGGCGAACGCGAACGCGTTTCCTCCGTCCTGCGCAACCTCGAGCGCGCCACCGATTCCCTCGGCGACCTCGCGGAGCGCGTCCGCGACAATCCGTCGCTTCTCCTCCGCGAGAACGATCCCGAGCCTCTCCCCGAAACCCGCTGATCTTTTCTCCGGAAAAAACGGAGAGGATGCGCCTTTCTCTTGTGGCGGGGGAGAACCCGCCGGAAGGAGAGGTGCATCATGAACGACGACAACTACAGGGACAATGGAATTCCCGCACGGCTCGGAATCCTCTTTCGCGGGCTCGGGAAGCCCCAGGGCACGCGCGAGTACAAGCTGGCCCGCCTCGAGCTTCAGCGCCTCTTTGCCCCGTTGGTCGCCCTGACAGCCGTGTCGCTGGCCGCGGTCGTCCTCTGCGTCGTGACCGCCGTTGGGGCACGCCCGTCCGAGCGGTATGTCGTCGACATTCCGCCAATCGACCCCGACGAGCCGTTCGAGCCCGACCCGGATCCGATCCCGCCCGACGACCCCGTGCCGACGCCGCCCGATGAAGTTCCCGTCACTGTCGACACTCCGCAGCTCCCGTCCGTCACGAACCTCGCCCCGCCTCCGCACCCCACGCCGCCTTCGCCGGACACCACCGTCAAGCCGGCCGAGGTCGAGACGGTCCAGAACATCAAAAGCCCCGTCATGTTTCGGCGCCTCCGCGCCGGGCCGACGGCCGGCGGCCCCGGCCGCATCACCACCGGCGGGGATCCCCACTGGGGGAACAATGCAACCGAAACCGCCGTGCTCAAGGTTCTCTGGTGGCTCAAGGCGAAGCAGAACACGGACGGCAGCTGGGGCGAGGCCAACAAGGTCGCCAACACCGCCTTCGCCGTCCTCAGCTATCTCGCCCACGGCGAGCATCCGGGGTCGAAGTCCCCGTATCGGAAAGACTTCGGGCCCGTCGTGCAGCAGGCCCTCGACTTTTTGATCGGAAGCCTTGCGGCCGATGCCGGCGGCGTGCCGCGTTTCCGCGGCTCGGACGGGAACGAGTACAGCTTCCTCCTCGGGACCTACGCTCTCTGCGAGGCCTATGGCATGACCGGCAACCCCAACTGCAAGGACGCCGCCCTGACCTGCCTTGCCCGCATCGTCTCCGGACAGTCCGCGACCGGCGGCTGGGACTACAAGCTCAACAGCGCCTCGAACCGCGACGACCTCTCGTTCGCCGGCTGGGCCATTCAGGCTCTCAAGGCCGCGAAGCTCTCCGGGCTCGAGGTCGACGGACTCGATGCCGCCCTTAACAAGGCGATCGGATGCCTCAAGCGCCGCAGTGCCTCGAAGAGCGCCGGCTTCACCTACACGCCGACGGGCGGCAACAACGGCGGCACGACCGGACTTTCGGGCGTCGGCGCGCTCGCGCTGCAGTTCCTCGGCCACGGAGACGAGCCCGAGGCGCGCAACGCGCTCGAGGTGATGCGCGCCTGGCAGCCCGCGTTCGACCGGGCGACGCTCTCCGCCGGAAACTCCGGCGCCTGTCCGCAGTATTACTGTTACTACGCGACGCAGTGCAAGTACCAGGCCGGCATGCGGCCCGGCGCGCCGGAGGTGGACGAGAAGGCCTGGGTGGCATGGAACGCCGCGATGCAGAAGCTCTACACGGCCTCGATCCGCGACGTCGCCGAGAAGGTTCCGGACCACACGGGCAAGGGACACGCCCAGGGCTACTACGAGAACGCCGACGCCCTCACCTCGCGCCCCTACATGGACACCTGCCTCGTCGCCCTGCAGCTGATGGTCTACTACCGTTATCTTCCGACGTCCCACATCGAGCCCGCGAAGGGGGCGGAACCCGCGAGAAAGGCCGTCGCCTTCGCGAAGGACGTCGAAGTGACCGCGGATATCTGACGGCATTTGGTATAATGTCATGCAATGGAGGGCGAGTTCTCTTGGAATGACCGTTATGCGGGCGACGAGGCCTGGTCCGAGTGGTTTCGGATCTGCTCCGTCGCCGGCTGCGGGACCGAGGTTTCGGACCGTCTTCGGGCCGAGATCTCGTCCGCCATGTTCGCCCACCTCTCCCGCGCCGGCGTCTCCCGCGAGGCCGCGGGGGCGGACGATCCCGTCGCCGTCTTCGACGCCTATTTCTGCCTTCACGGATCCCGCGACAAGCCGAAGCCGCTCAAGGCCTATTTCGCCCATCGCATCGCGGACGAGAACCTGGCGATGTCCGACTTCGTCTGCGGCACCCTGTTCGGATCCTCCTCCGGCCGCGTCCGCGACATCGTGCTCGAATGGGTCTCGCTCATCAAGGGCTGGAAGCCGCGCAGCGTCCGCACCCCCGGCGGCGCGCGCAAGCTCGTCTGGGAGAACGCCGGCTTCGGCGAAGACGCTCCCGACGACCGCGTCTCCGATCCCGCCCCGGTCGACTTCCTCGACGAGGCCCCGCTCCGGGAACTCGCGGAAGAGATTCTCGCCGCGTCCGCCCGGCGCGCGAAGGCGTCGCTTCCCGCGGCGGCGCTCATGCTGTACGTCGCCGCGCACGACATCTCCGTCACCGAACCGATTGTCCTCGCGGCGGCGGGCTGCGGCAAGTCGCAGGCCTATGCGATGAAGACGCGCATGACCGAGGCGGTGGCGCGGGAGCTGCGCGGACGCGACGGGGCGGACTCGCCCGCGTTCGGGCGGATTCTCCTTTCGGTTTCCGCGGCGCATCTGCCGCGGGAGGTCCGCGGCGGACTGGGGGCGGACGCATGACGCGCGCGTTTCTCGAACAGTGGCAGCTCTACCGGCGCGGCGCCCCGCGTCCGGCCCTGTGCGGACTTCCCTCGCGCGCGGAGGGTGCGTTCGACGCGGACGCGAAGGCGGGCGAGGTCCGGATCTTCGCGGACACGAACCATCCGCTCGTCGCGCTCGTCGTCGCGGACCTTGGCCTCTCGGGCCGGCGCATCGTCCCTGTCTCGCCGTTCTCCGCGCCTGCGTCGCCGCGGGAGCTGATGGTCGGCGAGCGGATCTACCAGCTCTGGAACGCGACCGTTGTTTCGCGCCGCTTCTCGGACCGCAGCTGGCTTGTCGCTTCCGTCGCGCCCGAGGAGCTCGAGGAGATCCGCGGCGCGATTGCCGCGGCCGCACCCGGGCGCCTCGTCGCCGGCGACGGCGTGCAGGCCAAGTACGAACGCGAGTTCCTCATCTCGGAAGGGAACCTGATTTCTCTCGCGGGCCCGTCCGCGGTGCAGGTATCGCGCTTCGCGTGGCTCCCGGCGGCAATGAAGCTCGCCGCCTGCTTCGCGCTCTGCGTCTGCGCGTGGTGGGTGCTGATGATGGATTCCGGACGGCAGGCCGTCCGCACGTGGACGGAGTCCGTCATCTCCGCGCGGATCGCCGAGGACGCCGAGCCGGACAGGCTCAGCGAGTTGTCCGCGGACACCGATCGCCCGGAGGAGCCGGCGGAGGTGAACATCGACTTCGCGGAGCCGGCGTTCGCCTGGGTCGGCGCCGAACCGGCGCCGAAGGTCGAGCGGACGGCGAAGCTGCGGAAGCTGCGTGCGCCCGAGCTTCCGAAGGAACTCGAACGGAAGCGGATCGAGGTCGCGTTCGTCGACCCGGCGGCACAGCCGATGTCCGTCATCTTCGCGAACGCGCCCGCCTTTGGCGCACGGCCCCTGAAATCGTCCGGCGATTATGCCGTCGGCGCGGCGCCTCTCGCGGCGGCCCCGAAGGTCGAGGCGACGCTCACGCCGTGTCCGTGGAACCGGGACACGAAGCTCCTTCGCATTTCCGGCGAGGCGCCCGCGGGCGTGAAGGTGACGCTCGAGTTCGTCCCGAACGAGGTCGAGGGCTATCGCACGGTCTCCTCGCGGACGGACGGGCGCTTTGACGTCTCCTACGAGGTGATGCCGTTCGCGGGCCGCACGATCGGCTCCGCGAGCGTCCGCGTCACCTTGATCTGGCCTTCCGAAGACGGCGACGAGCGCACCCCGCTCCCGATCGCCGAATCGGCCCCCGACTCTCTGCAAGAGCCGCCCAGGCCTTCTAAACCCTAAACCTTTTCAACCTCCTGAACCGGCCTCTTCCGCTCTTTTGGTATAATAGGAGGGCTATGCGAAACGACTGCATCTTCTGCGCCATCGCCGACGGCGAGATTCCGAGCTTCAAGGTCTACGAAGACGATCTTGTCGTCGCCTACCTCGACATCAATCCGTTCACCGAGGGGCACACGCTGGTCATCCCGAAGGCCCACTCCGCGGGACTTCTCGACACGCCGGACGAGACGCTGGCGGCGGTCGTCGTCCGCGTCAAGATGGTCGCGGCGCACCTTAAGGCCGCGCTTCCCTGCGACGGATTCAACATCCTCCAGAACAACGGCGAGGCTGCGGGACAGACCGTGAAGCACGTTCATTTCCACATCGTGCCGCGCTACGGCAATTCGCCGTTCGCCTTTGAAAGCCATGCGGGGGACAGGAGTGCGCTCAAGGCCCTTGCCGACCGCATCCGGATGTGACCCCCGCCGAATTCATAGACAATCCGGACTGGGCGAAGTTCCTGCCCGAGACGGACAAGCCCGCGCGTCCGCGGCACCTGCCGACGCACGAGGACTGCTCGCGGCTGGACGTCGAGTCCGCCGTCCTGCACCTCCGTGCGGGCGGAACGCTCGGACGCATGCCCGGCTACGAGGAGCGTCCCGGCCAGCTCGACATGCTCTCCTCGATCGTCCGCGCCTACAACCGGGGCGGGCACCTGATGGTCGAGGCCGGAACCGGCGTCGGCAAGTCCCTCGCCTACCTGATCCCCTCGATCCTCTGGTCCGCCGTGAACGACACGCCCGTCGTCATCTCCACCGCGACCCGCAACCTCCAGAGCCAGCTGATGTCGTCCGACATCCCCAAGGCGCTCGAGGTGCTCGGCGACGGGGCGAGAGCGTTCAAGGTCGCCCTGCTCAAAGGCCGCGCGAACTACCTGTGCCTCCGCGCGGTCGGCGACTTCTTCTCGTCCGGCTACTGGACGATGTCCAAGGACGAGCAGGACGGCATGCCGGGGTTCATCCGCTGGCTCGAGACGACCGAAGACGGAGACCTCGACCGCTATGACGGACAGCTTCCCCGCGAGCTTCTCTCGTGTCCGGGCGAGGAGTGCGGCGGACGGCGCTGTCCGTTCCATTCCCGCTGCTTCGTCTACCGTGCGCGCAAGAAGGCGGCGGAGGCGAACCTGATCGTCGCCAACCACGCGCTCGTCCTGGCCGAGGCGACGAGCGCGGGCGGGGGAATCCTGCCGGCGTACGGACGCCTCGTCCTCGACGAGGCGCACAACCTCGAATCGATCGCGACCGAGTATCTGAGCTCCGAGTTCTCGATGCCGCAGCTGAACCGCCTCCTCAACCGTCTCGTGCGGCGCGGGAAGGGCCGGCGCGGCGGCAGCGGCGGCATCCTGTCGGCCGTCGAGCGCCAGCTTTCGAAGGGCATCCTCTCCAACAGCTCCGTCGGCGAGCACGTGCGCCGCCTCCTCAACGACGCGCAGGGCCTCCAGGTCCGCATCGTCGACGCCGCGGACGAGATGCTCGAGCTCGCCGAGCGGCAGGTCCTCGGCGGACACAAGGACGAGACCATCCGCTACAGGGGCGCGATCGACACCGGCGCCGCCCAGGGGCGCTTCGAGGACGCCGTCGCGGCGATGGTGACGTTCCTCCACGACCTCCGGGACACGCTGGACGATTCCGTTCCCGAGGGCGAGCTCAACTTCTGCGCCGATCTCGCCGTCCAGGTCGGCGGCCTCGCGGAGGGTTTCGTCGCGTTTGCGAACGAGGCGGACTTCGTCCTGCGCGGCGAGCAGGAGACCCACGCCTACTGGGCGGAGCGGGTCCGTCTGCCGAACCGCCGCGCGTTCGTCCGGCTGGTCGCCGCGCCGCTTTCGGTCGCGGACGAGCTGCGGCGCTTCCTCTACGATCTCAAGGACTCGGTGATCCTCTCGTCCGCCACCCTGCGCGTCGGCAGCGACTTCAAGTACATGTCGAAGCGGCTCGGGTTCTCCGACGCCGGGGAGAAGGGCGAACGGTACGAGAGCTTCGTCGCCACGTCGCCGTTCGACTATTTCCGCCAGAGCCTCGTGCTGGCGCCGGACTGCCTTCCCGATCCCGCCGTCGATCCGGCCGGCTACGCCGAGGCAATGGCGCCGCTGATGACCGACCTCTTCGGCGCGACCGCAGGCCGCGCTCTCGTGCTGTTCACGAGCTATGAGATGATGAACGCGGTGGCGGAGCGGGCGCGCGGACTTCTCGCTGCGGCCGGCATCGGTCTTCTCGTGCAGGGCGGGGGCTCCTCGCGCGAGGCGATGACCGCCGCGCTCAGGTCTGCGTCCGACCGGACCGTTCTCTTCGGATCCCAGTCCTTCTGGGAGGGCGTTGACGTCGCGGGCGAGGCGCTCTCGTGCGTCGTGATCGCGCGGTTGCCGTTCGCGCAGGTGAAGGACCCGATCGTCGAGGCGCGCAGCGAGAGGATCGAGCGCGAGGGCGGAAAGTCCTTTCCCGACTACATGCTGCCCGAAGCGGCGATCCGCTTCCGACAGGGCTTCGGACGGCTCATCCGCACGCAGCGCGACCGCGGCGTCGTCGTGGTGACGGATCCGCGCATCGTGACCAAGAACTACGGCGGAATCTTCCGCAAGTCGATTCCGGCGACCGTCCACACGGTCACCTCTCCGGGCGAGCTCCTTCAGCGCGTCGCCGACTTCTTCGCCTGACCCGTCTCATCCCTCATCCCGAACCACGAGCCACGAATCACGAACCACGCCTCTTATGCTATAATTTTCTCCATGATTGGAGCAAGCATGGTGATGGCGGCGATGGTCTGGTACGTTCCGGGATGGATGCGGACGCAGTCTCCGCAGGAGGGCGCGCTCGAGGCGGTGTCGAAGGCATTCCCCGAGGCGCAGGTCGAGTTCAAGGCCTGGGACGGAGACGGACTCGTCTGGAATCTCGCGGTGGACACCGCCGACCGCGAGGCCTGGCGCCTCGCCTTCGAGATCGCGACGATGCCCGAAGCGGAGCGGAAGGAGCTTACGCTGGTCGGACATTCTCTCGGCGGACGCATGACGGCGCGCGTCCTCGCGCATCTCGCCGCGAAGAAGCTGAAGGTCCGCCAGGCGGTTCTGATGGCCGCGGCGATTCCCTATGACGATCCCGACCTCGTGGCGATGGGCGGGGCGACCGAGCTTCCGATCGTCTCCATCTGCAATCCGGACGACGTCACGCTCCGCTATGTCTACAAGATCCTGGGCGGCGAGAAGTCCGCGGCTTACGGCGCGAACGGAACCCTGTCCCCCGTCGACAACGTGGTCGAGTGCGTGACGCCGTCGAACATCACCGAGCGGGTGTCGCTGGACGACGCCTGGGCGAAGTCGAAGACGCTCAAGGAGATCGCGAACCACCACGTGCTCTTCTATCTCGGCTTCCTGAAGGGCCTCCGCGACGGCGAGAATCCGTCCGGCGCGGTGATGGTTCCGCAGGATTACGTCACCGTCGAGACGAAGGTGGTCGACGCGGGAATCTGGTGGGATGACGTCGAGTCGGCCGGCGGATGGAAGCTCGAGCGTCATAAGGTCGCGAAGCTCTGCCGGATCGTCTCTCCGGCGCGCACGTGCACCGCCTGGGGAGGGGAGGCCGCGATGCGCGCGGCGTTCGCGAAAGTGAAATCCCGGCTGTGATATAATACGCGCCATGAATACGAATTCCAAGAAAATTCCAGCTCTCTCTGCGACAAGGGTGAAGATCGGCGACGGCGCGGCCGAGGCCGCGCTGGGCGAGCGCTTTGCGAAGGCCTTTCAGTTCCTGCACCGCCCGGATCTCCTGCGGCTTCCGACCGGGCGCTACGTGATCGACGGCGAGCGGATGTTCGCGATCGTTTCGGACAACCTGCTGAAGCCGGCGGGAGACATCCAGCGGCCCGAGTTCCACAAGCGCTATGCGGACGTCCAGGCCCCCCTGACGGGCGAGGAGACGTTCGGTCTTCCTTCCCTGCCGCCCGAGGCGGCGACTGGCCCGTTTGACGCGGAGAAGGACATCGCGTTCTTCGAGGCGGCGTGTCCGCTCGTGACCCTGAGCCCCGGCGAATGCCTCGTCATTCCGCCGATGGTCGCGCACGCGCCGTGCCTGACGGAGGATCTCGGCGTCACGCAGCGCAAGGTCATCGTCAAGGTCGAATGGTGAAAAGCCGGGAGCCATGGCCAAGATCTCGCTGATCACCGTCTGCCGGAATGGCGCGCAGGTCCTGCGCACGGCCTTGGACAGCGTGCTCGCGCAGCAGGATGCCGACGTCGAGTATCTGGTCGTCGACGGCGCGTCCTCCGACGGAACGGTCGGACTTCTCAGGGAATACGAGCCGAGGTTCGCCGGCCGCCTGCGCTGGATTTCGGAACCCGACAGGGGGATGTACGACGCGCTCAACAAGGGTCTCCGGATGGCGACGGGCGAGATCGTCGGAATCCTCAATGCGGACGACGTCCTTGCCGACGACCGGGTGCTCGCGCGCGTCGCCTCGGCGCTGACGCCCGACCTGGACGGAACCTACGCCGACGTCCGCTTTGTCCGTTCGGAGCCGGGCCAGTCGCTCGGGGAGCTCCGCACCGCGTCCGTCTCGCGCTACTGTTCGGGGCGGAATTTCCGTCCGTGGATGTTCCGCTTCGGCGTCCAGACGGCCCATCCCTCGACATTCTTCCGCCGGTCGTGTTTCGACCGCTGGGGCGAGTATTCGCTCGACTACGGTATGTTCGGGGATTTCGAGCTCCTGCTGCGGTTCATCTGGAAGAACCGCGCCCGCATGCGGTATCTGCCGTTCTGCACGACCGTGATGCGGCTCGACGGCGCTTCGACGAGCGGACTCAAGTCCACGTTCAAGATCAACCGCGCCGACCGCCGCGCCCTCCGCGACAACGGCTGCTTCACCAGCTATCTTCTCCTCTACGCCCGCTATCCGTTCAAGGTCTGGGGCTTTCTCCGCCGCCGCTGACTCTCCTTTTTCCGACGGCAGAACCTTTCCAACTTTACTTTCCTGGAGTTTGGTATAATCTCGGACAGAACATGAGAGTCTGGATCGAGAATCCGTTCGACAACCTGCCTTCGGAGGGGCGTCGTCCGCAGCGGTACTGGCTGATGGCGGAGGCTTTCCGCGCGGCCGGACACGAGGTGACGCTCTGGACGAGCGACTTCAGCCACGCCACGAAGCGCCGCCGGTCCTGCGACGCGCCCGGCGTCGTGCTGATTCCGACGCTCCCCTATCCGAAGAACGTCTGCCTCGCGCGCGTCCGCAGCCATCGCGCCTATGCGAAGGCATGGCTTCGCCTCGCCCGGCAGCAAGCCGCGGAAGTCGGTAAGCCCGACCTCCTCGTCGTCTCCGTGCCGCCGCTCTCGACCGGCGATGCCGCGATCGCGCTGAAGCGGGAGTTCGGCTGCCGTCTCGTCGCCGACATCATGGACGCCTGGCCCGAGACGTTCGAGCGCCTGTTTCCGCGTCCGCTCCGATTCCTCGCCCCTCTCGCGCTCCTGCCGCTCCGCCGCGCCGCCGACCGCATCTACCGGTCCGCCGATCTCGTCACCGGCGTCTGCGACGCCTATGGTCCGCTCGCGCTCGGGCGCGGCGCGAAGAGCTACTTCCGCGCGTATCACGGCATCGCGTGCGGATCCGCCGCGGCGGATTTGCCGCGGACCCCGGGCGACACGACCCGGCTCGTCTACCTCGGCAACCTCGGACGCGGATACGACCTCGTCGCACCCATCTTCGCGGTCCGTGCGGATCCGTCTCTCTCGCTCGACATCGCAGGTGCCGGCGACTGGGAGCCGAAGTGGCGCGCCCTTGCGGCGTCTTCGCCGCGGATCCGCTTCCACGGCTATCTCGGCGAGGCGGAGCTCGACCGGCTGCTTGATGCGGCGGCGGTCGGCATCGTGCCGCTCTCCGATGCGACGTGCGTGGGGCTTCCGTACAAGCTCGCGGACTATGCGGCGCACGGACTTCGGACCGTCACCTCTCTCCGCGGCGAATGCGCCGCGTTCCTGGAGCGGCATCGGGCCGGAGCGACGTACGTGGCCGGCGATGTCGAATCCTTCCGGCGCGCGGTCGCGAAGGCGAAGGGCCTCAAGCCGGATCTCGCGGGCGCGCGAGACGAGCTGGACGCCGGGAAGATCTACTCGGACTATGTGAAACGCGTGACGGAGGAAATCAACTGATGTCGAAGGTCACGGTCATCGTTCCGGTCCATAATGTCGAGCCCTATCTGCGGACGGCAATGGACGCGCTGGCCGCGCAGACGCTGCAGGCGTGGACGGCGGTGTGCGTCGACGACGGCTCGACGGACGGAAGCGCGGAAATCCTCGACCACTACGCGGCGAGGGATCCGCGCCTCGCGGTCGTCCGCCAGGCGAACGCCGGGGCGAGCGCCGCGCGGAACGCCGGACTCGCGCGCGCGACCGGCGAGATCGTCGCGTTTCTCGATGCGGACGACGTGCCGGGGCCGGACTGGCTCGCGCGGCTTCACGCCGGGATCGAGGGCGTGGACCTCGTCTGGGGCGGCGGCATCGTGAATGAGAACGGGATTGAGAAGATCGAGGTTCCGCACGATGTCGGGGCGTCGTATGACGACGATGAGGTCCGTCAGCGCGTCTGGACCGCCGTGTTCGGCTATCGGCTCGGCGATCTCGTCGGGCTCGTGCTTCCGGGCGGCCTGTGGAAACGGTGCCGGCGCGAGCTCGGCGGGCTCTACTGGCGGGCGTTCCGGCGGGATGTGATCGGGAACCTGCGGTTCGACACGCGGCTGCGGCTGTACGAGGACGCGATGTTTCTCGCGGCGTATGCGCGCCGGGCGAAGTCGATGCGGGTCATTGGCAACACGGGCTACCGGTATTTCATCCGGGAGACGGGGTCCATGCTGACCGAAACGCGCGAGCAGCTCGTCGCAAACAAGTTCGCCCTGCGCGACGCGCGCAAGGAGCTGGATCCGGAAATGACGCAGTGGCGGGGGACGTATGTCCTCTCCGCGCTTCAGGTCCTGAAGGCGACCCGGTCCCTCCGCGAGATGCTGCGCTATCTCCGGTTTAGATCGTGACTCTCATCCCTCGTCCCGGGAAAAAGGAGTAAGTAGTAAGGAGTAGGTAGTAAGTGTGGAATTGTAGATTCATAAAAATCTATCCTTCCACACTTTTTCACTTTTCACTTTTACTTTTTACTTACTCCTTACTCCCTACTACCTACTCCTTCTCTCTTCTCCCTTAGACGATTCCGCCGGCCCCGCCGGACGGAACAGTCGGATCGGCACTCGCCACCTTGCGGAGGGTCGCGACGATCGACTTCGTCTGCGTGCCGGCCTCGGGATCGCCGCAGCGGCCCTCGACCGTGAAGCGGACCTCGTCGCCGTCCTTCGCATTCGCGGCGAAGTCCCGCGGAAGGGTGGCCGTCACGTGGTCGTCCTCGGATCCGACGAGCGCGAGGTCGAGCGTCTCCGCGCCGCAGGCCGCCGTGACCTTGTCGCCCTCGAGGAGCTTCAGGTACTTGCCGTTGATCGTGACGTCCTTGCCGTTCGCCACGACGCCGAGCGCCTCGCCCTCGCCGCGGACGGTGTAGAGCGCCAGGGTCTCGCCGTCGTTGACGTTGGACATCGAGAACTCGACCGTCGGCTTGAGCTCGTCCAGGAGCTGAACGCCCACGCGGACGTTCTCCTTGTTCGCCTTCGAGTCCTTGTTCGAGAACCAGCCGCGGATGGAGAGCGCGAACTTGAGCAGGCTCTCGACGGAGACGTTTTCGCCGGTGACCGCGGTGTGCAGCACGCACTTCTGGAGGAACTTGCGGATCAGGTCCGCGGCGGTTCCCTCCGAGAGCTTGAGGCCGTTCTCCGAGATGACCCCGGGGAGGATCTCCTTGAACGCGTCGACGGTGTAGCCGTCGGCCTCGAAATGGGCGGCGAATCCGCCTTTCTCGCTGAACTTGGACGGAATCGCCCGCATCGTGTACTTCTTGCTTCGAGTCGTTGCCATAATGGCACTTCCTTTCTTGTGTGTTTCAGTCCCCGCGGCACCGTGCCGCAGGAAAATTTTTAACTTCAAAAAAGCCTACGTAGGCTTGGGGTGCTGTCCTACGTAGGCTTGGGGTGCTGTCCTACCTAGGCTTGGCATGCTGTCCTACGTAGGCTTGGTAGGCTGTCCTCGGGAGGCCAGGACCAAGGACTTTCTCCCTCTTCCCTCTTCCCTACTTTCCGACCTCTTGCTTCGGCGCATTCAGGTCGCCGCCGGAGTTGTCCGCCGCCTGGGTCCCGTTGGAAACCCACACCACCGCCGGCACGCCGATGCCGAAGGCGGTCACGGACTGCGCCTTGCTCTTCGGATCCAGCGAACTGCAGCCGGAGGTCAGGCCTCCGAGCAGGCCGAGGGCGAACGGAACCGACGCCTTCGCGATGGCCTTGAGCCATCCCATCCAATCAACTTTGACTTTCATTTGTTTTTTCCTTTTCGTTGTTAATCGCGGGGGAAGAATCCCCCGCACCTCCTCTAATCGCGAATCAAACGAATCGTACGAATCAAACGAATTTTCCAGCAATCGCCTTCGGCGAGGGTTTCGGGGTATCCCCCGACGCATGTTTCATTCGTTTGATTCGTCAGATTAGAAAGATTCGTAGCCCTGATCCAACCCAAACCCCCAAACAACCCAAACACCCCTCTGACTGTCACTTGTTCTTCTTGTGCACCCGGAACCGCTTGTGGCATCCCGGGCAGGTGACCATCGGATCGGGCGAGACCTCGTCCTGCTCTTCCCCGTCCGCGGCATCGCCCTCGGTCGAAGGCGGACCGTCCCTCAGGCCTTCGGCTTCTTCGGGGCTGACGTCGTGTCCCTCGTAGCGCAGCCGGAAGGCCGTTTCCTCCAGGCAGTTGCGAAAGGAGCCCATCGGCTGAACCGACACCCTCATGTGGGCGAACTCCGCATCGACCATGTGGACAAACCGGGGAGGCTACAGGGTCGGACATGGTTACCACAGTAAATTACCACAGTAGCGGG